>CAYXVS010000300.1:1952-4162 GCA_964468735.1 uncultured Anaerolineales bacterium
GCCTGCTCGATGACGGCCACGCCCAGCGTGCCCGGCCCGCCGTGCGTCGCCAGCGCCACCCCCGTCTCGACAATGGGGATCGTCTCCTGCGCTACGCCGATCCGGCGGGCGAGTTCCTTCGCGAAGCGCTGCGCCTCGTCCTCACAGGCCACGTGGCCAATCCGCACGGTTTGAATAGGGGCGTGGTCTCGCACGAGTTCGAGCAACTGCTCTTTGGCCGCATCGCGCCCCCGAGCCTTGGCCAAGAGCGTCAGCTTGCCGTCCTCCACCGTCAGGATGGGTCGGATTCTCAGTAAGTTGCTTAATACGTGGCTGAACCGACTGGCGCGTCCCCCCTTGACGAGAAATTCCAGCGTGTCCAACGTGATGTAGAGGTGCAGCCGTTCCTGAAGCAACCGCACGACCGTTTGCACTTCTGCCAGGGATGCGCCTTGCTCGGCGGCGTGCGCGGCCGCCTCGACGAGCACGCCCTGGCCGATGGAGATGCTTTGGGTGTCGAGGACGGCGATCCGGTCAGCGGGAAAATCGCGGCTGGCAAGGGTGGCCCCATTGTAGGTGGCGCTGTGCTGGCCCGTGACCGTCAGGCATAGCACGTCGTCGCCGTCGTCCAAGCATGACCGAAACGCCTCGGCGAATTCCTCGCTGGAGGGAGCCGCGGTCTTGGGCCATTCCTCCCGCGCCTTAACTAAGAAGTCGGCCATCGACATCTGTTTATCGCGGTGGGCCTCCGCGCCAAAGTGAAAGAAGAAGGGGATGGCGATGATGCCCAGCGCCTCCTCTTGCCCTGGGGGTAGATCGCAGCTTGTGTCGGTGACAATTCTCACACCCATTCTTCTTCCTCCCTAAAATCCCTAAAATGGCCGCTCTGCCATGTCGATGAGATAGCCGTAGCGCGCCTTGAATTCCTCCAGCGTCAGATTCGTCTGGCCAGCCATCCGCGCCAGCAAGAGATCATCCTCCGCGTCCTGGGGCTTCAGGCGGATCATAAATTTGTAGGCGGAGCGGTAGACGAAGGAGTCGATGTTGACGGTGCGCACCTCGGTGCGGCCCGTCTCGGGGTCCATCATCTCGTCGAAGGGCAGGGGCACAACCTGATTTTGCTGGATGGTGATCGTGGCGTGACTGCCGCCCTTGCGCAAGAATTCCACGGCGGCCTCGCCTAAGCTGCGCGTGTAGTCGATGTCGAAGGCGATGGGATCGGCGCAGCGCAATTCGTAGCCCAGATCCTTGTTGATGATGCGCATCTTGATGCCCAACTCCTCTAGATCTCGCAGCAGCTTGTGCTTGAGAATGTCCGAGAAGTTCAGCTCGGAGAGGCGCAGGTGACCGTGTTCATCGTGCGGCAGGTGCTTCAGGATACTCAAATCGTCACGGGACATCTGCTCGACGACGCCCTCGGCCACCACGGCGATGCCGTAGGGCTTGCCCTCGGCGCGACGTTTCAGCATCGAGGTGACGAGAACGTCCGCTACCTCCTGCAGGCGAATCTCTTTGTTACCCCACTCTTCGGGGATGAGGGTGAGCGTGGCGCCGGCGCTCTTCCCGATCCCCAGCGCTAGATGGCCCGCCTTGCGTCCCATCGCGACGATCAGGAACCAGCGATGGGTCGTGAGCGTCTCCGTCATCAGGTTCATCACGATGCGCGTGCCCACCTCGCGCGCCGTCTCGAAGCCGAAGGTGCGAATCTCCTCCGGCAGCGGCAGGTCGTTGTCGATGGTCTTGGGCGCGTGCACCGTCTGGATCTTGACGCCCAAATTCTCCTCGGCATAGCGCGCGACGCGATAGGCGGAGTAGGCCGTGTCATCCCCGCCGATGGCCAACAGGTAGTTGACGCCGGCTTCGATCAGCGCTTCTCCGCAGTTCTTGAGCAGGTGGGGCGATTTGGTGGGATTTGCGCGGCTGGTGCGGAGAATCGAGCCGCCCTTCAGGTGGATGCGGCTCACATCGTTGATCTCCAAGGGCCGCCCGACCAATTTGCCCGTCATCAGATGCTTAAAGCCATCGTAAATGCCGACCACCTCGATCCCATTGTTGATCGCCTCAATGGTGGCCGAATGAATAACCCCATTGATCCCCGGCGCCGGCCCTCCGGCGACTAAAATGCCTAATTTTCCGTTGCCTTGCTGCTTATTCACGTGTCTCCTCCTTAAAAATGCTCATTTGTGTGATCATACCCATTAACTTTACCATTTTTGGCCGTAATTGCGAAT
>CAYXVS010000301.1:0-4142 GCA_964468735.1 uncultured Anaerolineales bacterium
CCGGCCCCAAACCCTGCGCACCAACTGAAGTTGCGAACGTGGCCAGAATCGCTACGATCGCAAAAATTCGTAGAGCCTTAAACATTTAAAACCTCCTCCTTACTTAAAAAGTGTAATGTGTTTCAAAAATCTGAGCTAAGCTTAATCGTCTCCCCAATACGCATCACCTCCTTTTGTTGCCTCCAGCAAATAGCCAAGAGTTGCAAAATACATAAACAGTAAAGAAAATTTTAGGATCCCTTTAATTCAGAAGAGATAGGTTATAATCCCACAAAACTGCTAAATGTCAATTAATTTAAAGAGAGAAGTCAATATACAAGGTCTCTCTTGATCCGCTCCAATATACTACGTCGTCCAAGTGAGAGAAATCCTTCGCCGATTTTCACGATTTCCCATGAATTTAGAGCAATTCCACGAAAAATCCCGCTCATCAATGCCATTGACGAATGACCATCGGCAGGTAGATCCAATCCACGCTCACGGACGAGGGACGATGGAGCGACTCAGTAAGATTGCCGTAGCGGTCCATTGCCCGCGTCAACGTGACTTCATGCTGAAGCGAGAGCGGGTCCGTCAGGCTGAAGGATAACGTGACACTCAGGCGCTCACCCGGTCGCAGGTCATCCCCCACCCCCGAAGGCACAGCGCCGGTCAGATCATGCCAGGCTAAGCGACCGCCCTCGTGCATATCGGGCGCGGGTATGGCCCGCACGAGGGTCGCTCGTTCAACGTCATACGCATCCAGCAGCGAGATCTCGGTCAGCGCGCTGGCGCCGATGTTGTGCACGAGAAGCGTCACCGTGATGCGCCCGGAATCGCCCAACGCATAATCCTTCACGTGATGTGTGAGGCGAACGGCGGGCGGAGCCACGCGAACGATGGCGCGCCGCGTCGCCGTCAACACGCCGGCCGGGAGGGTGGCCGTCGCCTGCGCCCTCCCGATGTGCACGCCCTCCGAGATCGACTGCCGCGCCGAAAGCACGTAGGTCAGGCGCACGCGCTGACCCGGCGTCAGCGGCGTCGCGTTAGTCCAGGTCAAGCGCTGAGTCTCGACTAACGTCAGGCCCGTTGTCCCGGTTAGATAGTCGAATCCGGCGGGCAGCAGATTATCCAACTGGATGACGCCCGCGGCAAAGGTGAGCGCCCCGGTGTTGCGCAACTCTAACGTATAAGTCAGCGGCATGCCCGGCGCGCCGATGGCCGGCCGCGCGCGATGCGCCAACGCCAAACCCGGCGCCAAGACCTCGGTCGCCTGCGTCGTCTCGTTGTTGTCCGGCGCTCGATCCCACACCGCGCTGGCGATGCGCGCTTGATGGACTAATTCGCGCGGCGCATCGAACCCCACCGTCGCCGTGAAGACCAGCGTCCCCCGCGCATCCGCCGGTAAAGCGGCGGTCGTCCACGTGAGATGTTGTCCCTGCAAGTCCAACGTCCACTCCACATCAGAGGCTGATTCAGACGCCTGAACCAGCCCGCCGAAGATCATACCGTCGGGCAGGGCGTGGGTGATCGTCACCTGTTGGGCCGCCCACGGGCCGCGATTCGCGTAGCGCAGTGTGGTGGTGAGCACATCGCCGGGTTGCGCGGCGCCCGCATCCCCCGACGTGATCGTGTGCGAAAGCGCCAGATCAGCCGCGCGCACCGCCGACAACCTGACTAAGCGCTCGTTATTCCACTGGCGCTCATCAAATGCGCGCCCGGATATAGCGATGGTCGTGGGCAAGTCGCCCAGCGCCTGCGCTCGAACCGTCGCGGTGAAGACAATCTGCCCTTCGGCTCCGGCCTCCAGCGCGCCGATGTGCCACGTGGGGTCGGCCGAGCCGCCCACGATGATCGTGCCCGTCCCCGGCGTCTCATGCACCGAGGGTGGGATCAAGGTCGCAGCGCCACCCTCGACCTCGCCGCCAAATCGCACGTGAGGCGAAAGCTCCGCCTGCACCGTCACATTTTCCGCACGGGCCGGGCCGCGATTCGCATAGCGCAGCGTCATTGTCACGACATCCCCGGCGATCACCTGCTGCGGCTGCGCCGCCGCCGCGACCGCGAGATCCGCTGCCTTCGAGACCTCCATCCCCACGCGGACGAGGCTGTTCTGCACAGCGCCATCGGGGGCTTGGGCGGCGACTTCCGTCGTCATCGTGACTTCACCGGTGGCCCATCGATAGACATAGACTTCGACATCGAGCATGCGCGTTTCGTCATCCCCCAACGATCCCAGCGACCAGACCAATGCCGGCGCGCGGCGATCCGGCGCGAGCGTCGCGCTGATAAAGCGCATCGCCGAGGGCAACGTCTGGGTCACGATGACGTTCTCGGCAGTCGCCGGCCCCCGATTGGTCGCCACCATCGTGTAGCGGAGGCGCTGCCCCGCCCCAATGGCATCGGAATTCTCTAATAAGACCTCCACCTCCAGATCAGCGGCTAAAGGGGATGTAGGCGTCGTGCCGGTAAGCGCCGAGGTCGATGTGGGGGTTTCCGTCGCATCGACGGTGGGCGACGGCGCATCGGTCGGCGAGGGCACGCGCGTGATGGTCAAAGAATGGGGCGCGGCTAAGGGGGTCTCCGGCGGAGCGTCCAGCGTCGCAGTGGGCACAGCCGGGGGATGCGCCTCAGAAGCCGGCGCGCGCGCGCCTACGGGCCGAACGACGAGGGGGTGCCCCACCATCGCATCGACTTCGTAGCCGGCGGGGACCTCCACCGAGGGATAGCCTTGGGCGGGATCATTGAGGGTAACGGCGACGACGCCCTCTTCTGTGGCGACGTAGGTGTGCGTGGGGGAGATCACCCGCGCGCGGAAGACGGTGCCGCGCACACTGACCAACGCGGCAGGCATATCGACCTCAAAGCTGCCTTTGCGGGAGGGCGTGGACTGGACGTGGGCATGCACCTCGCCGGTGCGCACCTGCATCCGCACCGCCGGGGGTTGCCACAGCGACCGGGGCCGCGCCTGGGTGATCGTCATCTGCGTGCCGGGGGAGAGTGTCACTTCGCTGCCATCGAAGGAGAGGACAGCGGAACTTTCGTCATCCAACCGAATGCGCTCGCCCGCGGCCATAGAGATCTTCTGCTCACCAGCGGCGCCGGAGGTCGTCGTCTCTCGCTGCCACGGGATGATGGGACTGGAGCGCGTGACCTCGGCCTGGCCCCGCAGCACATCCAACACGATGTAGCGTGAGGGCGTCGCCGCCAGCACCACGCCCAGGCAGATCACGATCAACATCGCGGCGATCAGGCCCCACTGCACCACCCAGCGTTGACGAAGGGGGCGCATCAGGCGATGCCAGAACCGCTGGAGCGGCGTCCGCTGCTGATGCGCCTGGAGGGTCGCGATCAAGCGCCGCTTATAGACGTCACCGGCTCGGACATCGTCCAAAGCCAGCGCGCGCAGCACTTGCTCGACCTGTTCTTCGTTATTCTTCGCCATATCGACCCTCAAACATTCTCGCCAACAACCGCCGGGCGCGCACTAAAATCGACTCGATGCTCTTCTCGCTCCGCTTCATCACCTTCGTCATCTCGGCGACCGTCATCTCCTCCACATATTTGAGGACTAAGGCCGTCCGATAATGAGAGGGAAGCTGAAGCAAGGTTCTGCGCACTGCCTGACGCACTTCGAAGCGCGCAAAGGCTTGCGATGGCAAGGGATCATCTGCCGATAAAAAGAAGGTTTTATCCTGCAGATCCACTTCGGGACGCCGCGCAAACCAGCGCTGTTGATCTATCGCTTTATGCGAGGCGATGCTAAAGAGCCAGGTGCGCAGCTTGCTATCCCCCTTAAAATTACCGATAGCATCTAGCGCCGCGATAAAGGTCTCCTGGACGACATCCTCAGCATCCTGCGCCGAGCCGCCCACACGATTGAAGACAAAGCGGTAGACATCGTCGGCATACCGGTGAACCAAATCCTCCACAGCTTCCGGTTCGCCGGCAGCCAAGCGTCGCACCAATTGCCGCTCAAATTCCTCGTCACGCTTGCCATTCATATATTACGTCGCCTAACAAGGCCACATCCTGCGGTCATTATAAAAATCGTGTCGAGTTGATATGGGCCGAGAGTGGATGAATCGATTGGGGCCTTTCCACGGGTGAATCGGGGCGGCGACACCTCCTTCCCTCGTCGGGTCTTTGTGTCACACAATATT
>CAYXVS010000302.1:0-4139 GCA_964468735.1 uncultured Anaerolineales bacterium
TATCGCGCATGTTCTCGCGGCGCAGCGGATCGCCCACCACCGACTTGCGCAGATCGGCGTAGGCCGTTCGCACCGCGCGCCCCAGCGCCTGGTTGAGATCGCCCTCGATGAAGTGCACATCCTGCCCGATCTGGAGATACAACACCGCCATTCCCGTATCCTGGCAGGTGGCGATCTGCTCCGCCTCGGCGTAGGCCGCGTTCTCCAGCAGCGTGTCCAGCACCGCCCGCCCCACCTCGGATGGCTCGCGCGACCGGGCCTCCCGCAGCGCGGCCAAATAATCGGCGGGCAATCGATAGGCGGAGGTGGTGAGCAGCTTCGTCACCGCCGCTTCTACGGCTAACACTGAGAGTTCGCGCATGGATTCTCTCCTAAAAATAGTCCTTTCGGGCCGGCGTTTTTAATCCTCCCCAAAGGACACCGCCCCCTTGGTGGCTCGGCGAGGACGCCGGCCACAACTTGGCTTGCCGGATTACCAATCCAGCCTACGCCAAGCTTACAGCACGCCCTCGAGCCGGCGATAGGCCACCACGGCGGCGCCCACCGGCCCCGCCTCATCCCCCAGCGCCGAGGGCACGATCCGCACGCGCTCGGCGTGCTCCTGCTGGATGTAGTACTTGCGCGCGGTCAGCGCCACCGGCTCGACGAACGACATCCCCAGCCGCTCGATGATCCCGCCGCCGAAGACGACCACCTGCGGATCGAAGACGTTGACGAGGTTGGCCGTGAGGATGCCCAGGTAGAACTGCGCCGTCCGCACCGCCTCGGCCATCGGCGCGTCGCCCGCCTCCAAGGCCGCCTCGATCACGCTGCTGGTGAGGCGCTGCTTGCCCTTCTCCTCCATAATCTGCGGTACCAGGCTCTCGCGCCCGCGCGCCATCTGCTCTTCGATCATGGCCATCATTGCGGTCTTGCTGGCGTAGGCCTCGACGCAGCCCTCGCGCCCGCATCCACACGGGCGCCCGTGCGGACTCACGATCACGTGGCCGATCTCGCCGGCCGCGCTGCGCCAGCCGTAGTGCGGCTTCCCATCGATGATGATCCCGCCGCCGATGCCCGTCCCGACCCAGATGCCGACCATGTGGAGCGCGCCGCGTCCCGCGCCGTAGACGTGCTCGCCCAGCACGCCGATGTTCACGTCGTTATCCAACAGCACTGGGATATCCAGGCGCTCGCGCAGTTCCTTGGCCAGCGGCACATCCTGCCAATTCAGATTCGGCGCCTCGCGCACCACGCCGGTCTGAATATCGACCACGCCCGGCGCGCCGATGCACACCCCCTCGAAGTTGGAGGGGTCAGCGTCCATCTTCTTGATGACCTTGCGGATCACGGCCTCGATCCGGTCGATCACCTCCTCGACGCCCTTCTCGGCCCGCGTTTTCTTCTTCTTGGAGGCCAACACCTTGCCGTTGCGCACAGCCGCCGCCTCCACATTCGTCCCGCCCAAATCCACCCCGATGAACATTGGCCCTGACATTTCGCATCCTCCTGTGGCTAAACATCCCTGATGTTGTGGCCGGTGCCCCGCCGAGCCACGAAATACACATCGCCCCGGTGAAAATTAGTATAGCATCACCCCCTTGAGCGGTCAATGGGCGGGGTTCGCTTTCCGGGCAACAAGGCCCACTATAGGCCATAAGCTCATTGGAGCAGAATAGAAACATGCTTTTGAAAAATCGCGAAACCCGCCTTGGCAGTTTTCTATTTAATTCATCTGCTGACGTTTTAGCTTGACACCCGCGAAGAGGCCCGTATCATAAACTGGGCTGAAGTACCCATCTCAAAGCACAAGTCGGCTTGAAGCCGACTTGTGCTTATAGCCCGCGATTCATCCGCAGGCACTCAAACCTTCATAGATAGATCATCAAAAACAATTCAGGGAGAGGCTTTTATCATGCGCTATGGATATTTTGACGATGCACACCGCGAGTATGTGATCACCCGGCCCGACACCCCCTGGCCGTGGATCAATTATCTGGGCAGCCAGGCCTACTTTGGGCTGATCTCCAACACGGCGGGCGGCTACAGCTTCTACAAGGATGCGCGGCTCCGCCGCCTGACGCGCTATCGCTACAACAATGTGCCGCTGGACACCGGCGGACGTTACATCTATGTGCGCGATGACGACGACGGCGCGTTCTGGTCGCCCTCGTGGCAGCCCACGCGCCAGCCGCTGGAGGATTATGCCTGCCGCCACGGGATGGGCTACTCGGTCATCGGCGGCGTTCGGCGGCAGATCGAGGTGCGCACGCGCTACTTCGTCCCCTTGGATGAGACGCTGGAGCTATGGCAGTGCACCGTGACGAATCACCGCGATGCACCCGCCACGCTCTCGCTCTTCTCCTGCGTGGAGTTCGCGCTGTGGGATGCGCACGACGACGCGACGAACTTCCAGCGCAACTTCAACACCGGCGAGGTCGAGATCGAGGACGAGGTCATCTATCATAAGACCGAGTACCGCGAGCGCCGCGATCACGTCGCCTACTTCGCCTGCTCCGAGCCGTTGGCCGGCTTCGATACGCAGCGCGAGGATTTTCTGGGGCCATATCGCGGCTGGGATGCGCCCATCGTTGTGGAGGAGGGCGCGGCGCGCGATTCCGTGGCGCACGGCTGGTCGCCCATCGGCGTGCATCACGTCCGGCTCGCGTTGGCGCCGAACGAATCCCGGCAGGTGATCTTTGTGCTCGGCTATCACGAGGTACAAGGGGCAGGAGGCAAGGGGCAAGGGGCAAAATTTGATCCGCCGGATTCGCAGCGCATCAACAAGCAAAGCGTGCAGCCCATCATCGCGCGCTATCGCGATCCCGCCGCCGTGGACGCGGCCTTCGCGGCGCTGGGCGAGCATTGGGACGCGCTGCTGGCCCGCTTCCACGTGGAGACGCCCAGCGAGCACGTGAATCGCATGGTCAACATCTGGAACACCTACCAGTGCATGGTCACCTTCAACCTCTCGCGCTCCGCCTCCTACTTCGAGTCGGGCGTCGGGCGGGGGATGGGCTTCCGCGACTCGAACCAGGACATCTTGGGCTTTGTCCACATCATCCCGGAGCGCGCCCGCGAGCGGCTCCTGGATCTGGCGGCGACGCAGTTGGAGGATGGCGGCGCCTATCATCAGTACCAGCCGCTCACCAAGCGCGGCAATGACGCCGTCGGCAGCGGCTTCAACGACGATCCGCTGTGGCTGATCTTGGCGGCGGCGGCCTATCTGGAGGAGACGGGCGATTTTTCGCTCTTAGATGAGCCGACGCCCTACGAGAACGAGCCGGGCAGTGAGACGCCCTTCTACGAGCATCTGATCCGGGCCGCGCGCTACACGCTGAACAACCTTGGCCCGCACGGCCTGCCCCTCATCGGGCACGCCGACTGGAACGACTGCCTCAACCTCAACACCTTCTCCGAGGAGCCGGGCGAATCGTTCCAGTTGTTGCAGGGGCGCGAGGGCGACACGGCGGAGTCGCTCTTCATCGCGGGGCAATTCGTGCTGGCCGCCGAGGCGCTGGCCGCCATCGCCTATCGCCACGCCGAACCCGTGGATGAGGCGTGGCTGGTGGACGCGGCCCGCGAGATGACGGCGGCGGTCGCGGCGCACGGCTGGGATGGCGGGTGGTTCCTGCGCGCCTACGACGACTTCGGCGAGAAGGTCGGCTCGCAGGCCAACGATGAGGGGCAGATCTTCATCGAGCCGCAGGGGATGTGCGTGATGGCCGGGATCGGCCAGACGGATGGGCGCGCGGCCCAGGCGCTGGACGCCGTCCACGAGCGCCTCGCCACCGAGCATGGCATCGTGCTGCACCAGCCGGCCTACACGCGCTACCACGTCGAGTTGGGCGAGATCAGCACCTATCCGCCGGGCTACAAGGAGAACGCGGGCATCTTCTGCCACGCCAACCCGTGGATCATCATCGCGGAGGCGCAGGTGGGCCGCGCCGACCGCGCCTTCGATTACTACACGCGCATCTGCCCCTCCGCGCGCGAGGCCATCAGCGAGCTGCACCGCTGCGAGCCGTACGTCTACGCGCAGATGATCGCCGGCAAGGACGCGCCCAGCTTCGGCGAAGCGAAGAACTCGTGGCTCACGGGCACGGCGGCGTGGAACTTCGTCGCCATCACCCAGTGGATCTTGGGCATCCGCCCGACGC
>CAYXVS010000303.1:0-4121 GCA_964468735.1 uncultured Anaerolineales bacterium
ATGCCCCATCGAACCGAAGCTGAACTACGACAAGAAATCGTCACGATTGCCCGCGTTGCTGCTGAGAGAGGTCTCATCACCTCCAGCGATGGCAATCTCTCCATCCGATTGGATGAGGAGCGCGTGCTGGTCACGCCCAGCGGCGTCTATAAGTGGCGGATGCAGCCGGAGGAACTCGTCATCGTGGATATGACGGGCCAGAAGCTTGCGGGGCCGCCCCATAAGCGCGCCACCTCCGAGGTGAAACTGCATCTGGAGGTCTACCGTCAGCGCCCCGATGTGGACGCCGTCCTCCACGCCCACCCGCCCTACGCCGTGGCTCTTTCCATTGCGGGTGTCCCGCTCCCCGTCGATCTTATCCCGGAGGTGCTGCTCGCGCTCGGCGATGTGCCGACGGCGCCCTACGCCACGCCCGGCACCGAGGATCTGGCGCTGAGCGTCAGCGCGCCGATTCGCGAGCACGACGCCGTGATCCTGAGCCATCACGGGAGCGTCACCGTCGGCGCCACCCTGGAGGAGGCGCTGATCGCCGTGGAGCGCCTGGAGGCCGCCGCCCGCGCCTATCACTTAGCGCACGCGCTGGGCGCCGTCCATCGCCTCCCGCCCGATGAGGTCGAGCGCCTGCGCGAGATCGGCGCGCGCCTGCGCGGGGAGGCGTGAATCGCCAATCGCCCAGAGTCTAGACGAGAAAAGCCCTGAAGATCGCGAGATCTCCAGGGCTTTGTTATTCACCCTTGCGAAGGTTGCGCAAAACTCGCGTAACTCAACGGATGTTGGCGCAACCAGGAGTAGCTTGATTGAGAAGGCTCTGGTTAACCTTCGCAAGGTTTGATTTATTTCAGCGCAGCGTGAATCTCTTCACCGCGCGGATGTCCCGCGAGGAGCTGCCGATCAGCAGATCGAAGTCGCCGGGTTCCGCCACCCACGCTTTCTCATAGGGATCGTAGAACGAAAGCGCCCGCGCATCTAACGTGAAGGTCACGGTCTGCGCCTCGCCCGGCGCCAAATAAATCTTGCGGAAGCCCTTCAACTCCTTGATGGGCCGCGCCACGCGCGCCTCGACATCGCGCACGTAGAGTTGGACGACCTCGTGGCCGGCCCGATCCCCGGTGTTTTCGACCGCGACGCTTACCTCAATCGAGGCATCGCCCGCGACCTCATCGGGCGCTTGGATCTCGCCGTAGTCGAAGGTGGTGTACGAAAGCCCAAAGCCGAAGGGGAAGAGCGGCTCGATCTGCTTTTCATCGTAGTAGCGATAGCCGACGAAGATGCCCTCGCCGTAGCGCACCTCGCGCGTGCCGGGGTAGTTGATGTAGGTTGGGTTGTCCGCTAGTCGCTTCGGGAAGGTCACCGGGAGCTTGCCGGAGGGGTTGACCTGG
Organism: uncultured Anaerolineales bacterium; assembly: GCA_964468735.1. Lineage (GTDB taxonomy): Bacteria > Chloroflexota > Anaerolineae > B4-G1 > SLSP01 > JAAAOZ01. The sequence continues at coordinate 1,380 of CAYXVS010000303.1, forward strand.
CCGGTGAGGATGTTGGCCAACGCGCGCCCGCCCTCCATTCCCGGATAGTAGGCCAGCAGCACGGCGGGCGCCGCGTCGATCCACGGCATCTCGACGGGAGCGCCGCAGTTCAGGACGACGACCGTGTTGGGATTCGCCGCCGCCACCGCGCGGATCAATTCGCCCTGCGGGCCGGGCATTCCCAAATCGGGCCGATCATGGCCCTCGCTCTCGTAGCCCTTGGGCATCCCCGCGAAGATGATCGCGACATCGGAGGCTTTCGCCGCCGCGACCGCCGCATCCAACCGAGGGTCTTGCCCCGGCGGGTAGGTGCGGGCCATCTTTAGCTCGACGCGGGCGAAGCGCGAGGGGCGCTCGCGCACAAATTCGATCTTGAGCGGGTAGGGCTGGCCGCCGGTCAGCTCCCGCGTGGCAGTCTCGGCCTTGGGGATGGTATCCAAGGCGCCGGGACCGCCCGCGTTCTCCATCAGCAACTCGCCATCCAAATAGACGCGACAGAGATCAGAATTCTCCAATCGGAAAGTATATTGCCCATCCACCGGGACGGCCAGCTCGGCCGTCCAGCGCGCGGAGAATGCATCTTTGGAGATGTTTTCGGCGGGACTGCTGTTGTACCAGCCGAATTCAGCGCGGATCTCGTGGCGGGCAATCACCGGCTCGCCGGCCCACTCCGTGTTGGCGAAGTACTCACCCCACAAGCCCTGCTCTTGATCTTCCGGCCCCTGCGTTGGCGTCAGATAGCTGCTCTTGATGCGCGGCAGCACGGCGTAATTGTCGCAGCCTTCGGCATAGTGCAGCGTGACCTCGTCGCCGAGCGCCTCCTCCAGGCCCTGCAACGGGCTGACGCGATAGGGCGGCTCCAGGTAAGAACTGCCGCCGCCGCCGATACGCGCTTCCGCCGCGTTCGGGCCGATGACGGCGACGTTCTGGAGTTGGGCCGCGTCCAAGGGCAACAGGTCACCCTCGTTCTTCACCAGCGTGATCGAGGCCTCGGCCAGCTCGCGGGCCAGCGCTTGATGTTCCTCCGTGTTCAAGCTGCCGGCTGCGATGTCCGGGGCCTCGTCCGCTGCATCCAACTTCCCGGCCCAAGCGATCAGGCGCAGGACGCGCCGGGCGGCCTCGTCGATCTGGGCCTCGTCGATCTGCCAGAGCAGCGTCGCTTCCACCAGCAGATTCCCGTAGTACTTGGCCGGCCCCGGCATTTCTAGATCCAATCCGCCGGCGACGGAGGCCGTGACGGTGTGATTGGCGCCCCAGTCGGAGACCACCACGCCCTCGAAGCCCCACTCATCCTTGAGAATCTCGTTCAGCAGATGGTTGTGTTCGCTGGCGTAGTCGCCGTTGATGCGATTATAGGCGCACATCACCGTCCAGGGATGCGCCTCTTTGACCACGGTCTCGAAGGCGGGCAGGTAGATCTCGCGCATCGTGCGCTCATCGACGACGGAATTGCCCCGGAAGCGCTCGATCTCCTGGTTGTTGCAGGCGTAGTGCTTCAGCGAGGCGCCGACGCCCTCGCCTTGCATGCCGTTGACCCAGCCCACGCCAATCTGGCCGGCCAAGTAGGGATCCTCGGCGTAGGTCTCGAAGTTGCGGCCGGCCAAGGGCGTGCGCACGATGTTGACGCACGGCCCCAGCAGGACGTCGCAGCCCAGGGCGCGCGTCTCCTGCGCCAGCGCCGCCCCGACGCGCTCGATCAGTTCCGGGTCCCAACTGGCGCCCATCGAGATGCCGGTGGGGAACGAGGTGGCCGGACTGACCATTCGGCCCGCCTCCGGCTGCGTGGCCCGCACGCCGTGCGGCCCATCGGCCATCGTGACGGAGGCGATGTTCAGCCGCTCTATCGGCGCCGTGTGCCACGCATCCTTGCCGGAGAGCAGCGCTACCTTCTCCTGAAGGGTCATCTCAGCTAATAGGGCTTCCACCCGTTGCTCAATCGATTTGTTTTCAGTCATAGTCTTGTTAACCTCCACGCTTTTAGTTGTTTGTGATGTGATAGGATTTAATCGAACTCTTCTAGATACTTCTCCAACTCATGCCGGACGGCATAGGCGGCCGCCTCAGCGCGATTGGTGAGATCTAACTTGGCCAGGATGCTGCTGACGTAGTTACGGACGGTGCCTTCGCCGAGATAGAGCGCCTTGGCGATCTGCTTATTGGTGTTGCCCTTGGAGACCAGGCGCAAGACGCGCAACTCCTGCTCGGTCAGCTCGCTGAAGGCGGCGGCCTGCTCCTGGCGCGCGGCCATCCGCACGCGGGCCAGCACGCGCTGCGTCACCGCCGGATCCAAGAGCGCTTCGCCGCGTCCCACGCATTGGATGGCGCGGATCAGCTCCGCGCTGCCGACTTGCTTGAGGACGTAGCCGGCGGCCCCGGCGCTGATCGCGTCGAAGAGCATCTCATCCTCGGCGTAGGAGGTGAGCATAATCACCTCGACATCCGGCCACAGCTCCTTGATCTCCTGGCATGCATCGATGCCGTTTTTGCCCGGCATGCGAATGTCCATCAGCACCACATCGGGCTGATGGACGCGGGTCATCTCAATCGCTTGCTGGGCGGAAGCAGCTTCCCCAATGACGTCGAAATCCCGTTGCTCTGCCAGTAGGGCGCGCAATCCCAAACGCACGACCTCGTGATCATCAACAATCAAAATTCTATGTGCCATATATTCAATTACCTTTCTATATTGATTCTTTTGGGCCTTCCAAAGGACATGGGAAGCTTTTTGGAAGGAAAGTTAAC
>CAYXVS010000304.1:0-4120 GCA_964468735.1 uncultured Anaerolineales bacterium
ATGGCCGTCAGCGCGTAGCGGTCGAACTTCTTGGTGGGCAACGTGATGGCCGCTAAGTAGAGCAGCGCCGGTAACGCGAGCCACATCATCCGCCGCCAGCGCCGCGACCGAATCGCGCTCGCAAGCGCCAGGCCCAGCCCGACGAGCGCCGCCGGCGTCAGGCGGAAGAGGAGCACCACCGGGTAGAAGAGCGGGCCGGGATCGGGCGTCATCTCGCCCAGGAAGAAGACGTCGCGCAGGCCGATGCCCTCGTGATAGCTCGCGGCGTCGCGCAGCGGGGCGAGCGCGCTGCGCGGATCGTGCCAGGCGGGCGGATAGAGGAGCGCGTAGCAGAGCACCGTCAGCGCGGCCAAGGCGGCGGCGCGCAGGAGGCGACGCGACCACGGCCCGCGCTCCGCCAAGACGAGCACCAGCGCCACGCCCGGCGCGATCAGCAGGCCGAGCGTCTTGGTCAAGCCGGTGAGCGCCAGGCAGAGCGCCGCGCCGAGGATCTGGGGTGGGCGGATGTGCTCCGCGCGCTTAGGCAGGACGAACAGCAGCGCCAGCAGCGCGAAGGTGGCTTGAAGGGCATCGGTGTGGAGCAGGCCGGCGTGTCCGGCCACGAATGGATCTAGGGCCAGGAAGAGCGCTAGGAGCCGCGCAGGCCGTTCGCCCACTCGTGGCCGGGCCAGGTGATAGGCGCCGACCAAGGCTAAGGAGGTCGTCAGCATCACCAGCAGGCGGCCGGCGGGCAGGAAGTAGGCCAGGTGAGTGAAGGCCGCGCCGTTTTCCGGGGCCAGCCAGGCCATCTGGCGAATCCACATCAGGTGCGCATCGGCCTCGGCGGGATGGAGCCACGCGGTGATGCGCACGCCTAACGCGCCCAAGGCCATCGTCGTCACGCCGGGATGGCCCGTCTCCGGGATGGCGGCCCAGTCGCCGGCGGCCACCGCATCCCCAAAGCGAACAGCGCGCAGTACCCAGATCGGCTCATCGGGCGTGACGTAGCGGCCCATCGGCGCCAGGCGCACCAGCATCGCGACTAAAAAGAGCGCCGCGCTCAGGCGCCATCGCCGGGCCGAGCGCGAAGTGGATGTCATCGCAGCGCGCACCGGATCGCTACTCCTCCGCCCGGATCACGTAGATGGGCTTGTCCTGCACCTCGTAGTAGGTGCGGATGAGCAGTTCGCCCAGCAGGCCCATCACCAGGAACTGCACGCCCAAGATCATCAGCAAAATAGCGAGCGAGAGCAGCGGGCGGTCGCCGATATCGGCGCCGGTGATGAACTTGAGCAACGTGAGGTAGAGGCCCATCAGGAAGCCGATCCCGCCGCTGGCGAGGCCGGCCAGGCCGAAGAGCTGCATCGGGCGGCCCATGTAGGTGAGCAAAAAGGAGACGGTCAGCAGGTCTAACAAAACGCGGATCGTGCGGGTGATGTTGTACTTCGATTCGCCGTATTGACGCGGGCGGTCGTTGACCGGGGCCTCGGCGACGCGCACGCCGATGCGCGAGGCCAGCGCGGGGATGAAGCGGTGGAGTTCACCGTAGAGCTGGACGTTCTTCGCTACCTCCCAGTGGTAAACTTTGAGGGAGCAGCCGTAGTCGTGCAGTTCCACGCCGGTGGATTTGGCGATCAGGTGGTTGGCCAACATCGAGGGCAGCCGGCGCGAGAGGAACGGCTCCTTGCGATCCTTGCGCCAGCCGCTGACGATGTCGTAATCGCCGCTTTCGGCTACCTCGAGCAGGCGGGCGATGTCACGCGGGTCGTTCTGGCCGTCGGCGTCCATCGTGACGACGTAGACGCCGCGCGCTTGGTCGAATCCGGCCGCGAATCCCGCCGTCTGCCCAAAATTGCGGCGGAAGCGGATGATGCGCAGGTGCGACTCGTCCGCCTTCAGCCGGCGCAGCACCGCGACGCTGTCGTCCGTGCTGCCATCGTCCACGGCGATGATCTCGTAACTGCGATCCATCGCCTGGAGCGCGGCGGAGAGTTCGGGGATGAAGGTCTTGAGATTTCCCGCCTCGTTGTAGACGGGCAGGATGATGGAAAGATCCAACGTCGGTTGGTCGGGCTGGTTATTCATAGCAGACTGTCCTTTCTGATTTTTTAATGGATCGGTGCTTCATTGATCACGGATCACGTTGTACCACGCTTGACAGATGGGTCAAGGAAGTTATAATGTCAGGGCATTATTGGGAAATCGTTGCGCTGTAATAAGGCGTCACTGAGTTCGAGGAGGATGGTGAGATATGGCAAAGAAGAAAGGCCCCCGCATTTTAGTCAAGATGAAGAGCACGGAAAGCGGGCATATGTATCATACAGAGAAGAACCGCCGCAATGACCGTGGGCGCTTGGAATTGAAGAAGTATGATCCTTTTGTACGCCGCCACGTGCTCTATCGCGAGACAAAATAATCGCATAAAGTCTGGCGCTGTTTGACATTGCGCGGCCCGATTCGAGTCACTCGAATCGGGCCGCGTTCGTTTTCTATTATACCTTCCGGGAAGCTGTATCGTATTTTCTCATATCGGTCTCTTCGTAGCTTCCCGGAAGGTTGGTTAATTGAGCGCGTAGGTCAACGCCGCCTCGGCGTGGATCTGGGTCGTATCGAAGAGCGGGAGGCTCACATCCTCCGGGCGAACGAGCAGCGGAATCTCCGTGCAGCCCAGCACGACGCCCTCGGCGCCGCGCGCGGCCAATCCTTCGATGATGGCCACGTACTGCTCGCGGGAGGCCCCGCGAATCTTCCCCGCGACCAGTTCGTCGTAGATGACGCGGTGGACGACGTCGCGTTCCGCCTCCTCCGGGACGAGCACGGTGATGCCCTGTTCCGCCAGCGCGCCGCGATAGAAGGGCTTCTCCATCGTGAAGCGCGTGCCCAGCAGCCCGACCGTGGAAATTCCCTGAGCCAAGATCGCCTCACCCACAGCGTCCAGCAGGCTGAGCACCGGCACATCGACCGCCGCGCGCACATCATCGACGACCTTGTGCATCGTGTTGGTGGCGATGAGCACGAAATCCGCGCCGGCGGCCGCCAGCTTGCGCGCCGCCTCCGATAACCCCGCCGCGACCAGATCCCACCGCCCGGCGTTCGGCCAATCCACGTAGGGCTGGAAGCTGACGCTGTAGATGATCACCTCCGGATAGCCGTAATCGCCGAAGCGCTCGGTGTAGGTGCGGGTGATGTACTCGTAGTAGGCCACGGTCGATTCGGGACTCATCCCGCCCAAGATGCCAATCGTTTTCATAATGTGTATGCTCCTTTTGTGCGATGATCAGCCATTCAGTACTAACTTCGCCAGCGGCTCCAGGGAGGCCGGCGGCTTGGGGAAGCGTAGGGTCGGCGCGTAGCGTTCCCAATCCCCGGCGAGATTGACAGCCTCCAGCGCCAGGGTGATGTTGGCCATGCAGTTGCCGCCATCGACGTACCGATAGCGCGGGTCTTCCTTCTCGTAGTGGGGATGGTCGCGCCGGACGTAGAGATAGAGCGTGCTATCGCGCCAAAGGATGCGCCAGGGCTGGGTGTTCAAGGCCGAAGGGGCCTGGCGCGCGGCCTGGATGATCTTCTTGAGCTTGGCGGGCGGCTTCGCGGGATGATCGAAATCCGACTCGAAGAAAATCTCCTCCACGGGCAGGCGATTGGCGCCGCCGGTGGCGCGGCGAATCACGGCATTGACCGCGCGCCCGCCGATGTTCTGCACGGGGCGACCGAAGAGCAGGATGGCGGCAGTATGCGCTTCGCGGGGCAGGTGAAATCGCACGCGCAGGTTGGATTCGCGCTCCAACGTCCCGATGAAGCAGGAGCCGATCCCAATGCGCGCGAGCTGCACGGCCATCTGCTCCATCCGGTAGCCCAGATCGACCAAGGGCCTTGTATCGCCCACGATGTAGGGGACGAGATAATGAGGCGGGCTGACGACGTGGCCATAGCCGCCGATGGCGACGGTGAGATCCTCGCCGTCGACCACGTCGCGCCGCATCACGCGGCAGCGATTGTCCTCCACCAGCGGGCGCGCATGATCGGTGATGTGATCGACCTGGGCCAACGTCTCCTTATCTAGCGGCGTCTTGGCATAGCGACGAATCGAGCGGCGGTGGAGGATGGCTTGGTATAAGTTCATAACGACTTCTCCTTGTTG
>CAYXVS010000305.1:0-1061 GCA_964468735.1 uncultured Anaerolineales bacterium
CTAGGCTTCAGGATCGCGGTTAGGCGGCTGACGTTGGCTCTTGTGCATCAGGCGCTCGCCAAGGAAGGTGCGCCCTAAGCGCTGGAAGAGGCCGGGAGGCTCCGATGCGGCGTCGCGCTCCGCTCGCTCGCGCGAGACCCAGCGCGCCCGCGCCTCGGCGGCCTCCGCGTAGGCGGCTGCGATGGCCTCGCTATCGCCCGCCGCGATGTGACGCCGCAGTTCGCTGAGTTCGGCTTGCAGCGCATCGATGCCGCGCAGCAGCGGCCCACGGGATAAGCGAGCCATCAATTGGCGGGAGGCGGTCTCCTCGGCGACGGCGGCGGTGACCGCCGCGAAGCTGTGGCCGATGGCCTGGGAGGTCTCTTTCCAGCCGGGCGCGGCGACCACGGAGCGCAGCAGGGCGGCGCCGACCAGATCGGGCAGGGCGTTGGCCAGCGCGCGCACCGCGTCGTGCTCCGCCGGGGCCATAAAGCGCGGCTCCGCATCGAGCAGCATCGCCAAGTTCGCGACGGTCTCGACCGCGTGGGACGCATCATCGGGCCGCGCGGTGATGGCATAGACGGCATCGGTGAAGAGATCGGCGCGCGCCTGCTCGTGGCCGCGCAGCAGCGCGGGGCCGGATTCGGATTGTAGATCGGGCGCTAAGAAGGGATCGCCGCCGATGAAGTGCGTGCCCGCCGGCAACAGCTCCTGCGCCCACGCGAGGACCGGGGCCTTGAGCGGCGCGGTGTCGGTCACGATGGCGCCGGTATCCGCCGGCAGCAAGCGCCCGACGTCCGCCAGCGTGGACTCCATTTCGGCCAGCGGCACGGCTAAGATGATGAGCTTGGCATCGCGGAGGGCCAGATCCAAGTTGAGCTTGGCGCTGTGGAACGCGCCCCGCCGCTCGCCCGCCTGCGCGATGCCGTACTCGCGGTCGTGCCCGATAACCTCGAAGAGATCGGCGTCCTCGGATTGGCGCAGGGCCAGCCCCATCGACGCACCGATGCATCCGGCGCCGATAATGGTGATGCGTTGTCGTTGGTCTGTCATAGGTTTTTCTCCGATTTAGCGTCTCAGCG
>CAYXVS010000305.1:1161-2464 GCA_964468735.1 uncultured Anaerolineales bacterium
AGCGTTTTAGCGTCGCAGCGGCTTAGCGTTTCGGCTTCTCGCAGTTCTTGAAGCTTGCGCTTCATCGTTCTCATCCCGCTCACCGCTGTTTCCCAATCCATCGCGTCCTGCTCCACATCCCAGGTATAGCCTTTCTGCTTCACGATCCGGCGCTCTACAAACTCATCGAAGGTCATCCCGTACTTTTGGGCCAGGAGTCGATCCTGACGGCGGTATCGCTTGAGGCGACGCAAATACTCTGATTCGAGCAGGGAGCGCACCTTGGTATCAATATCTTGGTCCCCCAGCAGAGGGTCTTCAAGCAAGTGCTGCGTAATCTCCTGCAATATGACATCGCTCATGTTCATCACTCCTTTCGTGAAATCCAGAAAACCCGCGAACTAGCACGTAAGATGCAGGGCGGCGGCGACGTTGCCCTGGTCGCGCAGCTTGTTGTAGCGCTCGACGGCGTCGTGGGTGTTCGCCGCGATGAGTTCGATGCCGGCGTCCGAGAGCGCGCGCTCGACCTCGCGCGGGACGCGCATCCGGCCGTTGGCGCCCTGACCGACGATGAGCACCTCCGGCGCGGCGTCGAAAACCGCGTCGAGATCCGCCGTGTGCAGGACGTGGCCTTCCTCGCGCCACCAGCCGCCGATGACGCGCTCCGGCAGGATGATGACGTCGTTGGTGTGCGTCTCGCTATCGATAACAATGTGTCCGAAACGATACTCCTCGATCTTGGGGGCCATAGTATCCTCCTTGAAACGAATGAGCGAATCAGCGAATGGACGAAAGAGATCACGGACGATAGTTGATCAATGCCACGCCGACAATAGCCACGACAATCCCAACCGCATTGATCAGACTTATCTTCTCACCTAACACAAATACGCCCAAACCCAATAGCATGAGATTGATGACGACGCTGGTGACGAGATTACCCGTGCTGAGCTGCCACCCGTATCGATACATCAACAGAAATCCCAACTCCATCATAAAGACCGCCGCGGCCACGGCCAGTTGCACCCAACTCAACTGCCGGACGTGCTTTAAGAGGCCTCCTTCGGCAGGGAAGAAGAGCAGCATGGTGGCGCTTAGCACCAACACTGCGATATACATGGCGATCAAAGAGACGACGGGGTTGATGGACGCCGGAACCCGCTTGACGAAGTACTGATAGGCCACCGCGCCAATGATGGCAATCATAGCCGATATATAAAACATTATGCCACTCTCTTTCTTCTTTTCCATTTTGTCTTCTTTTTGATTTGTGCGCAAATCTGCGAATCGATTGGTGGGTCAACGTCTATTCAGCGTCCTCATC
>CAYXVS010000305.1:2564-4119 GCA_964468735.1 uncultured Anaerolineales bacterium
GCCGGGCGGGGCGTGATGGCGGCGGATCAGGTCGCTGGTGCGGGGGGAGGCGCCGGCTCGCGCGGCTAAGTGCGCGCCCCACTCTGGATGGCGGCGGCGGGCGACGAAGCCTCGGAGGGGACAGAAGGCCGCGAAGGTGGGGGCGGCGTGTTCGACTAAGACAACGATCACGCGCTCCCAGAGGCGCGGCGGGGCGACGATTTTGCCGACGTCGTGAAGGAGCGCGGCGGCGATCAGGTCGGGGTCGCGATGGTCCTGGGCCGCAAGCTGGCGCGCGATGTCGATGCCGTGCAGTTGCTCGGCGCGCGGCATCCGCCGGAAGAGCGCGTGCAGCGCGGGCGAGAGGTGCGCCCCGACGTAGGCGTGATCGACCGGGCGCAGCGGCGCGATCAGGGTGAGCGCAAATTGCTTCACCCGGTGCCGAATCCGTCGTAGCCCTACCACCCCATCAAGAGTACCGTCAAAATGCCCTGCACGGGCGAGACCATCCAACCGACAATATCAAGCCCAAGCCGTGGCAGGATGAAGAGCACGACCAGCAAGATGATGGGGGCGACCGGCTCCAAGCGCTCGATGAAGTCGGCGATCCCCGGCGCGGCGAAGCCGACCAGGATGCGCGAGCCATCCAAGGGCGGGAGCGGGATCAGATTGAAGACCGCCAACATCACATTGATCGACATCGCCCAATAAAGCACCCTCCCCAACCGCTCCATCGGGGACATCATGCCGCCGTCGTAGATCACCGGAGGGACCCAGCCCAAGCGGAAGGGCAGCGCGAAGAGCACGGCCAAGAGCAGATTGGAGAAGGGGCCGGCGAACGCCGTGATCGCCATCCCCACGCGGTGATTGGCGACGCGGTGCATCTGGTGCGGATTCACGCGGGCAGCTCGCCCCCAGCCGAAGCCGGTGAAGAGCAACGCCAGCGCGCCCATCGGGTCGATATGGACCAGGGGGTTGAGCGTGAGCCGCCCCTGCTGCTCCGGCGTGGTATCCCCCAAGAGATGGGCCGCAAGACAGTGCGCCCACTCGTGGAAGGGGATACAGATGGCAACGGCTATTAGATTCCCCAACAATACGTCTAACCTGTCAGGTGTCAGTCCGTACATAGAAAGCCCTCACTTATCTTCATCATAGTGTGGATTATAACATAGGAGGAAGGAATGAGAAGCATCGTGGCACATCTGTGCCTGCGCCCCGCCAATTTTTGGGCGAAATCGATGCGGGGAGCACTTCAAGTTTCCTCTTGATAGGTTCTTTCCCCCAACTTGCCCCATTTCACATAAAACAGGCGGAAGAATCGCAGGATAATACCAGGCTAGACATTATATCGATTTAAGTCTGGCAGCATTTCCTCACCGCAGAGTCGCGGAGGACGCTGAGAACAGATAAAAAACTCTGTGCTCTCTGCGCCTCAGCGGTGAATTTCTTTATACTTAGACACGGTTGGATTAATCGACATAAGCTCTACTATAAGAAATCTTGTAACGATGTTATAATCAAATGAGCAAGCGTGTTGCACAAAACACGAAATCTTAATTACGAAATACGCAATACG
>CAYXVS010000306.1:0-1344 GCA_964468735.1 uncultured Anaerolineales bacterium
GATCCTGGATGTGATACCAGCGCCCGTTGATGGTGTTCTGCATCTCCCATGATACAATGCCGACCGGTTCGCCATCCTCGGTGAGCAACTGGGGATTGGTGCAGAATGCACATGGCCCGCTTTGTCCAACCTGAACCGTCTGCCAACAAATCTGACCCACCACGTCCCCAAAGAAATTGCGCGTGTACTGATTCACGAACAACAACTCATAGGTTGTCATATCGGCCACGTAGATGATGGCCTCCATGCTGTTCATCACGGCGGCGAAGCGCTCCTCACTTTCTCGCAAGCGCGTCTCGGCCTGCTTGCGCTCGGTAATATCAAGGACGTGGGAGATAAAGTAGCGTGGCTCACCCTGCGCATCGCGCACCAACGAGGAGACTACCTGCCCCCAAATCAGATGCCCGTCTCGATGATAGTACAGCTTCTCGAACTCGGCGCAATGGGTACTCCCCGCAGTCGCTTCCTCAATAAACGTCGGGCTGACGTCGATGTAGTCGGGGTGCGCGAGATCGTTAACGTGCATCCCCACCATCTCCGCGCTGGTGTAGCCGAACATCTCCCCCATCCGTTGGTTGATCTGCAAAAAGCGCCCGTCTAATCCCACCAGGCACATGCCCGCGCCCGAATATTCGAACGCCAGCCGGAAGCGTTCCTCGCTCTCGCGCAAGTCCTCCTCCATCCGCCGCCGCTCCGTGATGTCGCGGGAGACCCCGATGACTTCCAACGTCTCGCGCGCGGTTAGTACCAGCGTGGTCGAAACTTCGGTCCACACGCGGGAACCATCCTTGCAATACTGCTCAATCTCGTTCATCTGCGTCACTGCGTCGGGATCGCCGGCCATAAAGCGCGCCACGCGCGCGGTCAAATCCGCGTTGATGTGGGCCAACGAGGGCGGCGTGATGACTTCCTCAATCGGTTGCGCGAGCACCTCCTCCGGCGTGTAACCGCGCAACCGCTCCACCGAGGGGCTGACGTAATTGAAGCGGGACGTTTCCGCATCCAATACCCACACCACATCGGCCATGTTCTCCGCTAACAGGCGATACTGCGACTCGCTGCGCTCCCGCTCGGCGGCTTCGGCCTGCAACCGCGCGTTCACCGCCTCTAGCTCTGCCATGCGCGCCGTGACTTGCGCTGCTAACTCGCGGTTGTGTTGGCGGATGGCGCGGTCGCGCGCGACGATCGCGCCGACCACCACCCCCGCCAGCGTCAGCCCCAACGCGATGCGGAAGGCCCACGTCTGCCACCAGGGCGGCGTGATCGTTATGGCGCGGATGAGGTTGCTGCTCACACTCTGGGGATTGCCTGGCTCGTGCCGGAACGCCGTGAACGTCTCGGTCT
>CAYXVS010000306.1:1444-4098 GCA_964468735.1 uncultured Anaerolineales bacterium
TCGGCCTGGCAGTCCCTCGTTGGGGGTCAGATGGGTAAAGCGTGGCGGCGGGGGCGCTTGCGCGGCGACGGCCTGCGCCAGGAGCAACCATGCTATACCCACCATCATTACGCTAAGACAGCAACGCACCGTTGTGTTGGATAATCCTTTGAATTTCACAATCAACTCCAGTATTGATTTCCATCGGCAAAGAACTGCGATCGCACCTTCATTCACGCCCCCGACCTCTATCACGCCTCATTATACCTCAACATCGGGGAACCCGCTGGATTCCCTCCCACCTGCCAAGTTAGGCTTTTTCACAGATCACCCGGCCATCCCACGAGAAAGCCCCCAGGGCGGAGGTCGCTGGGGGCTGGATTGCACAGTTCTCAGTTAGCGCGGCAGGTCATTCAACCAAGACGGCATCCACGGGGCAGACTTGGTGACAAATGCCGCAGCTAATGCAGATGTCCTGATCGATGACGTGCGCTTCGCGGGGCTCGCCGCTGATGGCCTCGACGGGGCAGTTGCGGGCGCAGCGGGTGCAGCCGATGCAGGTCTCCGGGTCGATGGTGTACGTGATGACGCCCCGGCAGACGCGCGCGGGACAGGTGTGATCGTAGATGTGCGCCTCGTACTCGTCGCGGAAGTGCTCCAGCGTGCTCAGCACGGGATTGGGCGCGCCCTGGCCTAGGCCGCAGAGCGACCCGCGCTTGACATACTCGGCCAGCGTCTCCAGCTTCTCGATGTCGCCCGGTTTGCCGTCGCCGGCGCAGATCCGATTGAGGATCTCCAACATGCGCCGCGTGCCGACGCGACACGGAACGCACTTGCCGCACGACTCTTCCTGCGCGAACTCCATAAAGAAGCGCGCGATATCGACCATGCAGGTGTCCTCATCCATCACGACGAAGCCGCCGGAGCCCATAATCGAGCCGACCTCGGCCAAGCTCTCGTAATCGACGGGCAAATCCAGATATTTCTCCGGGATACAGCCGCCCATCGGGCCGCCAGTCTGCACAGCCTTGAACTCTCTACCGCCCAGGATACCGCCGCCGACGTCGTAGACGATCTCGCGGATCGTGATGCCCAGCGGCACCTCGATCAACCCGGTGCGCTCCACTTTGCCGGCGATGGCGAAGGTCTTGGTGCCCTTGCTCTTCTCGGTCCCCATCGAGGCGAACCACTCGCCGCCCTTGAGGATAATTTGCGGGACGTTGGCTAAGGTCTCGACGTTGTTGATGTTGGTGGGATTGCCCCACAGGCCGGACGCCGCCGGATACGGGGGCCGCGTGCGGGGCATGCCGCGCTTTCCCTCGATGGATTGCATCAGCGCCGTCTCCTCGCCGCAGACGAACGCGCCCGCGCCCATCCGCACCTCCAAATCGAAGTTGAAACCGGTGCCGAAGATATCCTCGCCCAGCAGGCCGTACTCGCGCGCCTGCTCGATGGCCGTGCGCAGCGTGCGGATGGCGACCGGATACTCGGCCCGGACGTAGAAGTATCCCTGGCTGGCGCCGATGGCGTAGGCCCCGATGGCCATGCCCTCGATCACCGCGTGGGGATCGCCCTCCAAGATGCGGCGGTTAGAGAACGCGCCCGGATCGCCCTCATCGCCGTTGCAGATCATATACTTTTGAGCGCTCTTGTTGCGCTGCGCAAATGACCACTTGAGCCACGTGGGGAAACCCGCGCCGCCGCGTCCCCGCAGACCGGAGGTCTTCATCTCCGCGATGACCTCCTCCGGCGTCATCTCCGTGAGCACGTGAGCCAGCGCCTGATAACCGTCCTCGATGATATAATCTTCGATGTTGAAGGGATCGATTTTGCCCACATTGCGCAACACAACGCGGATCTCTTTCGTGGAGGGGGCCGGCATCGGTTCGACCTTCCCCGCTTCATACATCAGCGCATCGACGGGGCGGCCCTTGTAAAGATGCTCCTCCACAATCGTCTGGGCGTCCTCCGGCGTCACGCCGACGTAGTGCGTGTCGTCCGGGTAGACGACCACTTCGACGCCCTCTTCGGGGTGGCCCAGCGCGTTGGCCTGCAAGACCCGGATCTCCCGATCCAGATCCAACTCGTCCAGCTTGTCCAGCAACGCCTGCTCGACGGCCCTTGCCCCCCCCGGCGCCGTGCTGATTAAAACATGTGCACGATAAGCCATATTACCTCCTTATTAAGGATTGACGTCGCGACGCCATCCTTGGGACTTGATGGGACTTGATAGTCCTTACGGTCAAAGATACGTAGGCGCCGGATGGCTACGACTCGATGGCCCACGCCTCGATGGGTTCGCCCTCCATGATGTGCTTCTCGATCAATTCAGGCACACGCGACACATCGACGTGGCCGTAGGTGACCATATCCTGGTCGCCCACCTTCACCTGAACAATCGGCTCGTACTCACAGAGGCCGATGCAGCCCGTCTGCGTCACGGTGACATCGTCGATGTTCTTCTCCTCGAGTTCTTCCAGAATAGCGCTCATGGTATCCCGCGCGCCAGCGGCGATCCCGCACGTACCCATCGCGACAACGACGCGAGCACGGGAGCTTTCCTGCGACATCTTACGACGTTCCAAGGCGCGCTCCTTAATCTTCTTCAGTTCATCTAAGCTCTTCATGTTTTAAGCCTCCTGCCTTATGCTATATGCTCTACAATGTAAGTAATG
>CAYXVS010000307.1:0-4097 GCA_964468735.1 uncultured Anaerolineales bacterium
GGAGATCGATGTCCGCGAAAAGCGTGTCAACCAACTTCAAGGTAAATGAAGCTGAGGTTGATGCGTATAACAAACTGTTTAGGCCGTTCCAAGAAAATAAGTCTCCTGAAGACGAGCGTTTTTTTGATCATATTTGGGGGGCAAACTCTGGAACTACCTTAGCTGCTCGCACTTGTGTAATGCGTCATTCCATAAAACCACAAACGGCGCGCCGTCCAGCCCCAGAAAACCACCGTGAGCAGCATGGGTAGCCAAAGGTTCCTGATATCTTTTCCTATTATGGCGAGTGTAGGGTAGTTGGCTATGATGAGGATCGGCACTACAAAGGCAAAGAATAGGCGCGTTGCACCTTGGAAGATGCTTTCGGGATACATCGAAAGGGAAAAGACCTCTTGAAAAAGGGCATACAAGGCATATACCTGCGTGAGCCAGAAAGCCAAGCTGACGATACTCAGCCCAATACAGTACAACACAAACACTCCCGCCAGGAGAAACAGGGCAAAGGTAAGAATATGAGGTATATAGACGGAAACGTCCAGCATTCTCATACTATAGATCAAAAGTGTGAAGGGAAAAATCAGGCTTATCAAACTGTAGTAATCTACGCGCCGGAGAGAAACCAAGAACTGAGAATCTACCGGCTTGAGCAATAAATGATCCAAGGAGCCGGAGCGTATGAGGTTAGGGATGCTGGATATACTTTTTCCTGAGAAACCTTTGTACAATAAGTGAACGCTTTCGCTCACAGCCACTAGCAACATGGTTTCTTCCACCGTCCAATTGTTGATGGAGGCGACGTGTAAATAAATAGCGCGAAAAAAAACGATGGAGATCAAAAACCATAACAGGTTTGTACTTATAGCAAGGAGGAAGTTACCCCGGAATGCCAGTTCTCTCATCAGGCTTTGCTTTAGAAGCACAAATGTCAATTTCAGATATTTCATTTTGCCTTATCCTCCTACAGCGGTGAAACGGCGTAGCCCTTTTTTCCATACGCTCTTGTTAAGCAGAAACAATATAATTATCCAGAAAATTTGGGTAAGTACCCCCTGCGTGATTTGATTTTGAGACAGCTGGTCAAGGTATACGCTCGCGGGAAAGTACAGGAGATATTGAAAGGGGAGTCGTTGTAGAAAACCTTCAACTGTAGGGGGTAAAAAACTCAAGGGTAGTATATTGCCCATAGCAAAGGGGATTACGATATCCGCCAGGATATTAACGGCCGTACCTTCTTCCAACCAAAACGCCGTTAGACTGAAAAGGTAGGTCAATTGATAATTCAAAACCACAGCCAATAAACTGCTTAAAAAGAACCCCATCCAAATGAGCCAGGATGTAGGAAAGACGAAGCTTTCTCCGAGCAAAAGCACAAAAGGGAGAATGACCAATAACCCGACTGTACCATAGGGTAATTTCGATCCCAGAATGGCTGCAAAGTGATAAGTCTGATAGTTCTCAGGACGGAGCAAATGAAAGGATAGTGTGCCATCATGGATATCTGAGGTGATTTCCCACCACACGGCAGGCCCAGTAAGTTCAAATAGCCACCGCGTGAGAATAAAATACGTCAAGACCTCGTTTCTTGTCAGGCTTGCCAATAGCTGATGCTCCCCGTAAACTTTATCCCATAGCAACAGGATTACAGCCAGGGGGACAGCGATAACGACAAAGCTCAAAAAATGATTCAGTCGGTAGGCGGCGGCTTCTTGTATCGATATTTTTGCCACAAATAAATACTTGCGTATGGACGACATCTTATGCATCTTCTCGAGCAGCTATAGATGAGAAAGCGGTGTGAATTACATCCTCAAGCGTAGGTTCTTGTATGGCGACATCCAATACTGGATATTGGTTTACCATCGTTTGAATCACTTGAGAGACGTGATCATGTTCCACCGACAAGGTGGCCTGATTTTCATCCCAGTGGTGCACTTCCCCTCCAGAAATGAGAGAGGGGCGTTCTGCAGGTTTGAAGAAGGTAAAGGCCACCTCCTTATGAGAGGAATAGTGCTTCTTCAGTGCGTCAATGGTGCCATCAAAAAGAAGATTCCCTTTGTCGATGAGTAGGACACGATCACAAAGTTCTTCTACATCACGCATATAATGGCTTGCCAGAATGAGGGTGACGCCTCGTTGAAGTTGGTATTCCTTCAATAGGGTGCGAATTTCATGTTGTGCCATCACATCCAACCCAATGGTAGGCTCATCAAGAAATAAAACACTGGGGGCATGAAGAAGAACGGCTATCAATTCCATCTTCATACGTTCTCCCAGGGAGAGATTGCGCACCGGCACGTCCAGGAGGTTTGCAACTCTGAAACGCTCAACTAGCTCGGTTAGTGTGGATTTGTACTGAGATGCAGGGATTTCATATATTTCTCGTAATAAAACGAAAGAATCTTGAGCCGGTAAATCCCACCACAGTTGCCCTTTTTGTCCCATGATGAAGCCGATCTGACGCTTGAAAGCGTTTTTATGTTCCCATGGATTGAAGCCCAAAACTCGTACCTTTCCATCGCTGGGATGAAGCAATCCGGATAGGATTTTCAGTGTCGTTGTTTTTCCTGCCCCATTAGGTCCCAAATATCCTATGGTGGCCCCTTGTTCTATGGAAAAGGAGAGGCGATCCAAGGCCAGAATCGTGCGAAATTGAGGTAAAAACAGGTTTTTGAGAGCTTTTTTGACTCCCGCGTCTCGTACAGGTACCCGATAAAGTTTTGTCAACTCCTTAACGTCGATCGCAATATTCATAAGTTTATCTCCCCCTGTTGATTCTGCTGGCGGTAAAGCATTTTGACCGCGGAAGGTACAACTACAGAGAGTTGCGGTGCTTGGCAATCAACACCTTCCCATCTTCCCTTTTGTGCGAAGAGTTGCTGAGGGCATCCTCCAAGGCACAATGGTAAGTAGCGACATTGCTTGCATTGCTCATGCTGTTTCCAAAGATCCGCTGCTACAAATTGACTCAGCCGCCAACTGAGATCCTTACTGTTAAAGATATCTCCTGCCCTAAACGCATCATGTCCTACTCCAGACACACATTTGTATACATCCCCTCTAGGATCAATTGTGAAAGTGTTATCTGTTTTCATCATACAGATGGCACCACTTAACAATCCCTCTCCACTTTTGAATCCTTTTTCCACAGCTTTCTGAGTAAATTTAACAATTGTATCGCCGAATTCTCTCTTGGGGATTACAAAATCTCGACAATGTTTGGTAGGGATGATACCCCTTACGACTCGTGAAAAGTGGATTTCGGTTCGTTCAAGGTTAAGCTTGGTTGTTAAAATATTGAGTAGAGATTCTATCTTATTTTGGTTTTGTATGTCGATATTAATATTGATAAGGGCGTACAATCCTGCTTCTATGGCTTGTTGTAGATTATTTAGGATTAGAGTAAATGATGGCCTTCCTCCTTTGAAAAACCTACGTTGATCGTGAATTTCAGAAGGACCGTCCAAAGTAACCATTACTCTGGATACACCAAGTTGGATAAGACGTTCCGCTGTGTCTCGTGACAATAATGCCCCGTTTGTAACCACCGAAGCCTTAATACCCGCTTGAAAATCTTGCGTCAGTGCATTGACATGCCCTAGAATTTGTTCGATAGCATTCATATTTAGCAGTGGTTCGCCCCCATGAAAGCCTATTTCCACTGCTCTTGTTCCTGCTGACTTTGCCACAAGGTTTATCCATTCTGCTACAGCTATAGCAACGTCTTTGGACATATAAGTGAGATCATCAACACCGTGCTCATAACAATATACGCAATTAAAATTACAGTCATATGTAGTCAAAACCGTAAATTCCAAAAGGCTCTTGGAGTATCTTGTGTTGTTAAGCCAATACCTGAACAAGCGATCTTCATTGAAGTTGTGCTGCACACATACTCCTGACTCCAATAGTGGTTTGACCAGAGCAGGGGCAATAGTATTTCCTTTCTTGATTGCTATGAGAATTTCTTTTTTTATTCTCACCATACCTTTAGTTAAAGTATTAAAAATCACTACATACTCTTCGTTTGGAAAATTACGAACATATTCGTTGAATCTCGAAAATTTAATTTCTACCATGTTGCTCGCCTTCTTTTCTAG
>CAYXVS010000308.1:0-4057 GCA_964468735.1 uncultured Anaerolineales bacterium
CGTCCGGTATGCACCGCCCGGATCAGTTCCTGGACCGCCTGCGGTTCCGGCTCCTTGAGCCAATTGGCAAACTCAAAACCGACCTCCTCGCGCGTCCAGAAGGCGAAGATCAAGTTGCCGAACCAGACGTGATGGCTGTCATCGCGCAACAGATAGTTGAGCGCTTTGGTGAAGCGGTCGCCGCACTCCATACAAATCGGGGCGATGTAGGACGCTTTCAGACCGTAGGATTCGAAGGGCGGTTTATTCGCAGAAATCAGGGCGACGCCGGAGGATTGGCCGCCGGGCACACCCTTGATCTTGCCCTTCAAGCGCTTGACGACCGGCTTGGTCTCTCCGCAGACGATACACTCCGTCTCAAAAGCGGCCTTCTTGCCCGTGGCCTTGGGCGCATTGTACCGCGCCCAAAAGCGCTGCACGGCCAACTGCCGGTGGGGAAAGACGCCATCGACGCGGAAGATGATCTTCCCACTGCGATCAAAGTCCTCGGACAGATCTAACCGGGACGCCGGATCATCGCGCAGGAAATTGAGCGCCGCCGCCACACAGGGATCGTTGGTCTCTGCCACACATACTTCCAGTAGGGCCATGTACGCTGCGTGGCAATCTTCGGCCCGTTCCGCCCGTGATGCTTCGCGGGGCAGGCCGAAGGTGTACTCGGCGTTATCGGCCAGCAGCAGCGGCTTGATGGCCGAGGTGCGTTGCACATTGGGCACGATCCTTCGCTGCCCCCGCTTGCCGCCTTGATCCGAGAGATCCAGCGGCTCTGGGTTGAGCAACTTCCCGCTCTTGTCGAGTTCGATCACGTAGCGCACCCAGGGTTTGGTGTAGAGCGGCGGCGCCAGATCTTCCTGCCGGTCGGCATATTCGACGAGACGTTCAAGCAACATTATTCGGCCTCCTTCCACGGCGGGGGCGGGACGCGCAGGATGCCATGCTCCAGACCCGCTCGGAAGAAGTGGGGCGTGCCCCGGCCATCCGCGCGATACTCGAGGTCATAGAGCATCCGGCCCAAGGGATCGGTGCGGGGGATAGGGCGCTCTTCCCCCGTCGGCTCCGCGAAGCGAGCCGCGAACTCGCGACAGCCCAGATAAGGCCGCGAGAAGCAGCGGCCCTTGCGGACGCGGCGACGGAACTGGTCGCGGTACTTGGCCGGGTGATCGTCGACGCCCGGTTGTAGCTCGACGCGCGCCCGGATGACGTAATCGACGTCGCGGAGCGCCAGGGTATGGCGCTGCGTGCGATCCTCCGACGCGACAAAGCGCCCGCCGTGCTTCTCCCAACTCGAGGCGGAGCGCCGGCTGGCCTTCGAGTTCACCTCGTTGCGCAGAATGGAGTAGTAGCGGATCGGGTTCAGCACCCAGATCTCCTCGATGCGCCATGTGAACTGGGGTTTCCAGAAAATGGCCTCCAAGATGCCGCGCGCCGCCGAGGGCGTCGGCGCGGCATAACTCACGCGCTCCACCTTCATCTCAGGCCGGGTGAAACAAGCGAAATCGCCCCATACACGAACTTCGACGGGTGGGTAATCTGCTATCATAAGCACCTCCTTTTGTTCCCTTTTGTTGCTAGATAGCTTTAGATCATCAGACTTTAGATATTTTACGGGGAATATGCCTAAAACACAAGGTGATCGGCGTCCATATCGGTTGCGGATAGGCCGCGCACCCCATCGTACCGCCCCAACCATTCCCAGAGGCCGGGGGCTACTTCATCGGCAGAGAGAAAGCCTTGTTTTTGATAGGCCATAGCCTGCCCGCGCCAGAGCGAGACGGTGTACGGCTGAAGCTGACGCATGCGCTGGCGGGTCGGCGGCGCGCCGGCGCGCAGCGCATCCAAGAGCGATTGCGCGCGCCGCCGTTCCTCTGCCGTTCCATATTGGGTGATGACGACGTTCACCGTCTCATCCTCGATCATCCGAAAACGGCGCGCGACCTCTGGGTAATCCAGTTCGCGGCGTTTCTTCTGGACTTCGTTGCGGTCTGTGTTCTCCAACGGATAGAGCTTGATGAAGTAGTCTCGAATGCTGGCCGGGTCGTCCATATCGAGATCGCCCGCGTTCAGCACCGTGCGGGTGGTTGTGGTCGCGCGCTGATACGCGCCCCGTGGCAGGCCGCCCTCGGCCGGATCGAAGATAATGACCCGCCCGGCCTCCAATCGGCCCTCGCGGTTGGCGCGTCCCGCCGCCTGAATGATGCTATCCAACGGGCCGAGCGCGCGCAGCACCAGGGGAAAATCCAAATCGACGCCCGCTTCGACGACCTGCGTGGCGACGAGCCGGCAGGGTTCGCCTTCCGCCAGGCGGCGCGTCACCTCCGCGATCACTCGCGCGCGATGCGCGCCGCACAACAGCGTGGAAAGGTGCAGGGCGTCGGGATCATTCAGCGCGTCCAAGAGGGCCAGCGCGTCCTTCTTGGTGTTGAGGATCGCCAGCGCCTGCGACGCTTCCCGCATCAGATCCGCCGTCGCCTCCCAAGAGAGCGGCGCATCGATGCGCCAATCGTACGCCACCCGCTTGAGCGCCCGGAAGTGGCGTTCCGGTTCGGGTACAATTTCCCGCGCCGCCAACTCCGAGAAGATGGGGATGGCGTCAAACGCCGGTTGGGTCGCGGTCGAGAGCACGACCGTGCTCCCGTAATGCGTGCAGAGTTCGCGCAGCGCATCTAACATCGGATCAAGTAGATGGGCCGGCAGCGTCTGGGCCTCATCCAAGAGGATGACGCTCCCCGCCAGGCGATGCAACTTGCGGCAACGGCTCGTGTTGGGGGCGAAGAGACTCTCGAAAAGCTGCACCGTGGTGGTGACGATGACGGGCGCATCCCAATTCTCGGCTGCCAATCGCGCCCAAACCGCCCGGGGGTCATAGACCTCCGGCTCCTGGGTGAATTCGGACATCCCGCTGTGATGTTCCAACACCGCAGGCGTGCGGTCGTCAGGGGCGTTGAAGATGTCGCGGTAGACGCCGGCGGTCTGCTGCGTGATTGTGATGAAGGGCACGGCGATCACAACGCGCCGCTGTCCGTGCTCCAGGGCGTGGCGCAGCGCGAAGGCCATCCCCGACCGCGTTTTGCCGCCGCCGGTCGGCACCGTCAAGCGGAAGAGGCCGGGCGGCAGCGCAGCGGCATCGAGGCAGGCTTGGTAGATCTTTCGCCGGCTGCGATTGACGGGCGTATCCAGCGCGTCATCGAACTGGCGCTGATCCGCTTGAAATCGCGTCCACAATTTAGCCAACGAGAGATCGTTTCCTCGGTGCGCGCTTTGATCCGCGTTGAAGTGGCGCTCGGTATCCAGAAAATCGGCGTCAACTAAGGCGGAGAAGAGAAACCGGAGGAAGAACTCCAATCGCCGGACGTCGCCTTGCGGCTTTGCATAGGCTGGTACGCTGAGGGGCGCGTCGGGGGAGAGGTTGGGGAGGGCCTGCTGGGCAAGATCGAGCGCGCGGCCGGTTCTGGCTGCATTTTTAGCGAGCCAGCGCTTCAAATCCTGCTTGTTCTTCAGGCCGCCGTGATGACCTTGAAGCAGTAGGGCAAGCGGGCCAAGTCCATGCTGGAGCGCCATCTGGACGCCGGCGGCCTTGTGATCCGGGCCGTACCTCCGATTGCCAGCTTCGGCTTGGAGTAAATAGGACTGGAAGTCGGGGTCAAATTTGCCGAGATCGTGCCACAGACCAAGGTAGTGAGCCAGCTTGGAGGCCTCAAATGGCGCCGCGAACTGTGACGCCAGCGCGGCCACCGCTTGGAGGTGCTCAACCAAGTCGTGGCGCTGGCCTTGGTCATTACGCGAGTGGGCATAGACTGTAATGGGGGTATCATGTCCGTGGCTTTTTGACATCAAATTATCTCCTCACTTTGTGTAAAAGGTTGGCTTTTCTGGAACAATCGCTATTTTAGCACGATTCACCGGAGGGTGAAAACAATAACGACAATGAGCAAGCGGGGCAATTCTAAGAGAGCTGTCGAGAGATATAAGATTTTGCGTCTCTACGGAGAGGTTTATTTTCCTGGCTCTCCAGGAATTCGCCGGGCGCAATCGTCAAGCGCTATCGCGCCTCCTACCC
>CAYXVS010000309.1:0-4043 GCA_964468735.1 uncultured Anaerolineales bacterium
CTAAAATAACCCCAGTCCCGTTTTTTCTTCTCTTCGGTGGCATCCGGCGCTCGCAGTTCAAACGTGACCGGGTCTATCTCGATAGGTGTAGGGCTGATCTCTAAAAAGCCATCTCCGGTGGGTGTTTCCTTGATGGTTTTCAATAGGATCATCAGGATGATGACCATGACGCCAGCGATGATGGGGAACCCCAGACACCGCGTTTCAACATCTGAAATCCCAGGCCGCAGGAGGCCAATGAACGTCGGCAGCAGAAAGGCGAAAATCATGCCCCCATTTGCGACCAATTGTTGTAATCCGCTCCCTTTGGACCTTACCGCGTCCGGCGTGTAGTCGGCCAACAGCGTGAGGGCGGCGCTCCGATAAAAGGCCATCGCGATGTTAAACCCGAACAATATGACGACGAGGCCGAGTAGCGTTTTGAACAGGGGCGTGATCATCAGGAAAAACGCCGCTGACAGGACGCCGATGATGATGAATGGCATCCGCCGGCCATACTTGCTTTTGGCGCGGTCGCTAAGCGCGGCAAAATAGGGCTGCATCAGCAACGCGATGATGTTATCAAGAACTAAGATGGCGCCGATGATGGTCTGTTGCCCAAAGATTCCAAACCAGGAAATATCTCCCGGCGCCAGGCCCTATTGAATATCGCCTAGTAACAGGGGCACGGCTAAGTTGTAATAACCTAAGCCCGCCAGAACTGACATAAAGCCCAAGGAGAGACAAATCGTCCTTCTGATATTGAGTTCATCCGGCTGGTTGGGGGCCATTCGCGGTTGATATTTGGTTTTGTTGGTTTTGATGGTATTCATAAGGGTTCCTCTGTTTTTGTGTTAAATGTTGGTCGGTGTCACGAACTGTTCGCCATCGCCATCCGCTCGGCGATAAATCACCGGGCTACAGAACAGCGTCCCATAAATGGGGCTAAAAAGCCGGAGTCACCCGGCGCCGTTGGGGAGCACGGGCATGAACTGCCCGTGCTCGTCATTGGTCACGATTGGGGACGCATCACGGAGCGCAGCCCCACCTCCTCTCCGCGCCGGATTTTCTGCACGTTGGGCAGGTGTTTGTAGACGCCCACCAGCATCAGCCCGACGGCGACGCCCCCGTATATCGGCGGATGCTGGAGGATCAGCAGGGTGATGAAGGGCAGCGCGAGGTATAATCCGATGGAGCCTATGGCGATGTAGTCGGAGATGAAGGTGAGGAGGGCCAAGGAGGCGATCACGGCCAGGCCCAGCCAGGGGTTGAGCGCGAGCAAGGCGCCGACCAGCGCCGCGATGCCCTTGCCGCCGCGAAAGCCCAGCAGCACGGGGTAGATGTGGCCGATCACGGCGGCGATCCCGGCGACGAACGCGGGGCCGATCATCTCAGGGTAGAGCGCGCGCACGATCACCACGGCCAATGCGCCCTTGAGGACGTCGATGAGGCCGGCGAGGATGCCGTATTTCCAGCCCAGCACGATGGTCGCATTGGAAGCGCCGGCGTTGGTGGTGCCGTGTTGTCGAATATCGATGTTGCGGACCAGTTTGCCCAAAATAAAGGCCGCTTGAATGTGTCCCAGAGCATAACCAATTAAGATTGCAACAAATAACGGTAGGATTGTCATTTTTCCCTCCCAGGAAAGTGAGATAAAAAAAGACATCAATTACAACTTGGGTGGTGAATTATCCTCTCCGGAAGCCATAAGCCAAGAGCGCCATTCTCCGGCCTCTCTCCATTTGGATCGCCGCGCGCTGGGTTGATTGGGCCGGAAAATAAAATCCCGGCATCGAGATGCTCGCTCGACGCCGGGAAGGTTTGCGCAACGGCGATGGGATTGGACTTTGGCCGTCAGTTTCGCGTCCGCTACGTTAATCCACAAGCGCCTGTTGCGCCAGCACTTTGAACTCCTGGGCGATGGGGTAATGACCGCTGGGCATAAATTGGGTCATCAGGATGCCGATGAGGTCTTCTTGGGGATCGTACCAATAATCGGTGCTGGCCGCCCCGCCCCAACCATAGGCGCCGGCTGATCCCAGGATTTTAGCGCGCGCGGGATCGAGCAGCACGCCCACGCCTAAGCCGAAGCCCCACGCCGGATCGGCCCAGGGATGGATCTGCGGGGCGAGGTGGTTCTGGGTCATCAGCTCGACCGTTTTGCGCCCCAGCAGACGTTCGCCCTCCAGGCGGCCCTGATTGCGCAACATCAGCGCGAAGCGCAGATAGTCGCCGATGGTGGAGATCAATCCGCCGCCGCCGGAGAGAAACGCGGGCTTGCGTCGCTTGTTGATCCAGGCCTCGGTCGCTTCGCGCTCCTCTTCCGGTGCATCCGTGGCCGTGAGCGCGCGGATGCCGCCCTTGTCATCGGGTTCGTAGACGGTCGTCAGCCGCGCCTGTTTATCCGCCGGCACGTAGAAATCGGTGTCCGTCATCCCCAAGGGGGTGAAGATGCGCTCCTTCAGGAAGGCATCGAAGGGTACGCCCGCGATGATCTCGACCAGATAGCCGAGCACGTCGGTCGCCACGCTGTACTTCCACGCTCGTCCCGGCTGCTGGGCGAGGGGCAACGCGGCGATCCGCTTGACCTTGTCGCTCATCGGCTCGTCCATTCGCAGTATGCCCTCATCTTGATAGCGCACGTCCACGGGCGACGACCGATCCAGCCCGTAGGCCAGGCCGGCGGTGTGCGTGAAGAGGTCGTGGAGGGTGATTGCGCGCTCCAAGTCCGTCGTGCGCCACTCGTCCTCCTTCGCTTCCGTGAGGACTTGGGTCTCCTTGAATTCCGGGATGAAGCGGGCAACCGGATCGGACAATTGGAAGTGGCCTTCCTCGTAGAGCATCAGCAGGGCGACGCTGGTGATGGGCTTGGTCATCGAGAAGATGCGAAACAGCGCGTCGATCTGCATTGGCGTCTGATCTTCGATGTCGGCCACGCCGAAACATTCGCAGTGGGCCGTCTCCCCGTGGCGCGCCAGCAGCGTGATGACGCCGGCTAGCTTGCCTTCATCCACGTAACGCTGCATCACGGCATCCAGCCGGCGCAGGCGCGCCGGTGAAAGTCCAACCTGTTCAGGGTTTATGGTTTGCATGTGGCTCCTTTGGTTGCTCTATAGGCGATCATGCTCTGCCGGCTCAATCTCTGCAACATTTCGCATTGCTCGCTCAAATTTATCTCGGCTGCCTCTTTCTGCGCGTGCTGCTAAATACTCCTCTGTCATCAACGCTGATATCTTCTCGGCTAACGCCAGTGTGATGAATTGATTCATTGAAACATTCTCCCGCTTCGCTACCTCCCGGACTTTTTCATGCAATGATTCTGGTAATCGTAAGCTGATGGCGCTCATTTTAACTCTCCTATCTCCTCAAGAAACGTCTTCGGAGTTATCACTCTTAACCCAAACCGGTCAACTCCCTCAAAGTCAGTTTTATTATAGGTGATGATAGCGTCACACTGAGCGGCTACGGCCAACTCCAGCACCATCTCGTCCTGGGCATCTCTTAGAAAAGGACGCCATAAGTAGAATATCTCTTGGAAGTTTGCTACACGGCAAATGTAATCTATGATGTCGTCTATCTCTTCCTCCGTTAGTGCTATTTCTCCTAGAAGCCGCTTAGCAACTCCCTCGTATTCCAGAATCAAAGGTAGGGAAACATTAACCTCGAACTTGTCACTATTAATCATCCACAACAATTTGTAAGAAGCTCCCCAGCTTGAACGGAGGGCTGATACAATGACATTTGTATCTATGACGATTTGAAGTGGTTTCATTCATCCTCTCTATAACACAGACTTATTGGTATTATATATGATACTAAAACTTGTGTCAAAGATACGGAAAATGCAAATAGCTAATATATTTACCATAAATAATTGCTTATTTCCCGCATAGTATCTGCGTTACCATTAGCCCTATCCCAAAAGTGTGCTGTGCTGCCGATTCTTGTGAGGGTTGTGACCATGGGCAACTACAAGAAAATCCCGGCATCGAGCGGATGTCTCGACGCCGGGCGGTCAGCGCTATAGTGATGGGATTGGACTCAGGCCGTCAGTTTCGTGTCCG
>CAYXVS010000310.1:0-2144 GCA_964468735.1 uncultured Anaerolineales bacterium
GGATATTCGCCCTCCGGCGCATCCGGGTTGATAGCATGCACCCGGACCTTGAAACGCCACTCGTCGCCATAGTCGAAGAGGTACATGAACTCTTGCCCCTCGTCCAGGTCCAGAGATTCCAGCGTCGTGTCCCGCACGTCGCCTGGCTGCGCCGCGATCAGGTCTGACCAAAACGCTTCTATCTCCGCTTCCATCTCTTCCAGCGTCATACTATCGCCAAACAGCTCCCGAAGCGATGCTTCTCGTTCCTCGGGTGTGAGTTCCGGCTCTGGTTCATCTTCATATTCATCATAATCATCATCATCGAACAAGTCATCCCCTGGATAGACGCCTTCTGGGAGACAATACTCCGTGCTCTGGTCCCATGCTTTGCCGCTCATAAAGAACGAATAGAGGTGATCGCCGCCCCATTTGTAGACGCGTTGGATCGCCCAATGGAGGTCCTGTAACGTCTGGTCGGCTTGCATTTCGATCTTGCGCCAGACCCGGCCTGTGCCGGGGATGCTCACGTGAAAGGTGTAGGTTTTCATTTTCATTTATCTCCTAATTGAATATCTGTTCCTCGCGAAATACGCAATACGTTTTACAGGGCGAGACCTTACGCCAAATCCCGGATGCGCACCTGGATGTCATCCTCGTTGCGCAAGAGCGTCTCAAGCTGCGTGGGGTCGGTCGAGCCGCAATGATAGGGGTACAGGATGGCCGGTCGGAACATCTTCGCGGCCTCGGCCGCCATCTCCGGCGACATCGTGTACGGCAGGTTCATCGGCAGGAACGCACAATCGATCCCCTCCAGCGCCTTCATCTCCGGGATAGGTTCCGTATCGCCCGCGATGTAGATGCGCTGATCCCCAAAGGTCAGGATGTAGCCGTTGCCAGCGCCCTGGGGATGGAAGGGCTGCCCGTTTTCGCGCTTGTGGATCAGGTTGTAGGCCGGGACCGCCTCGATGTGCACCCCGGCCACCGTCCGCTCGTCGCCGTTCCGCATTACGATGCCGCCATCGAACTGCTGGGCGCAGTTCGCGGTCAGGACGATCTCGGTCTCATCCGTGCGCACCTGCGCGATAGCCTCCGGGTCGAGGTGATCGCGGTGTTCGTGGGTGATCAGGATGAGATCGGCGGCCGGCAATTCCGCGTAATCCGCCACCCGGCTGAACGGGTCGATGTGGATGACCTGCGCATTGAAGGTCATCATCAAGCTCCCGTGCCCAAGGAACGTGATCTCCAGATCACCCTCAGACGTGGGCAACACATCTGTCTCGAATTGTTTTTGTTCTGTCATGGGGATTCTCCTTTTGGTTAATGGGTGTGGCTGAATCATTTTCTCCGGCGCTCTTAGTCCATTCGCATCGTTCTGCGACATGGGGAATGTGACGATCCCAGTATAGGCCTAGTAGAAAAACAGTCAAAAGCAAAGCCCCCTGATTTATCCAGGGGGCTTACATTGTCGAAGCAGACTTGCGTTTTTGACTAATCAATCAGGACTATGCTCATTCCATACCAGGTGAGGTCCATCGAACAGAAGTGGGATTGCATTCAGAACGTTGCGCCCTAGAATTCCCCACGGTTCATCAATCAACAAGAACTGCCCACGGAAAGTCCGACCGCAGAACAAAAGATCCAACCAGACCACGGGCGCTAAGCTAACATTACCATCAAATCCCGCTAATTCATACCGTCTTTCCGAAACAATAGCAACGTTCAAAGACGCCACGGCTGTTTGAGGAATCAAAGTCACATCCGCGCCGGAGTCCAATAGCATCGGGACATTTGATTGGATTGTCATATTATCTGGATTGCGCAGAATCACCTGAGCTACTGGTGCAGGTGGATCGAATCGCATAGTATCATACGTTGGCATCACGAGATTCCTCGATGACGTCCATCTCAAAATCCTTTACCTCGTCGGGATGTATCAGATGAGGACTATAGATGTGAGCGCGCTGCTCCACCTGCATATCGGGCACGATCACATACACCTTGGTCTTTTCCGGCAGCCGAACATCCGTCGCGAGCCGGATTTGACCGTTTTCAACGACACCTTCCAATGTCACAACGCCCATATCGCACCTCCTACCTTCATTATACTTGATGGAAACGGGGCTGACAAAACTAAAACTACGTAATATGCACACTGGTAATCC
>CAYXVS010000310.1:2244-4041 GCA_964468735.1 uncultured Anaerolineales bacterium
TTGTCAAGGAGACCCTATGCCATCATTCGACGCCCGCTCGTGCGTGCCCACCACAGAAGCCGAAGCCGACTTCTGGGCGCAGGGACTGACCCACATCGCCGGCTTAGATGAGGCCGGGCGCGGCGCGTGGGCCGGCCCGGTCACCGCCGCCGCCGTCATCCTGCCGCACGACGAGGCGGCGCTGGCGCCTTTGGCCGAGGTGCGCGATTCCAAAACGCTCTCCGCCTCCCGCCGCGAAGCGCTGATGCCCGCCATCGAGGCGGCGGCCTGCGCCGTGGGGGTGGGGCGCGCCGAGCCGGAGGAGATCGACGCGCTGGGCATCGTCCCCGCCACGCGCCTGGCGATGCGGCGCGCCTTGGATGCGCTGACCCTCGCGCCCGATGCCTTGGTCATCGACGCCTTAGACCTGCCCACCGTCGCCCTCCCGCAGCGCGCCTTCCCCTATGCCGACGCTCGCTCCCTCTCCGTGGCGGCCGCCGGCATCGTCGCCAAGGTCAGCCGCGACGCCTGGATGGCCGCCGCCGCTGAGACTCAATTCCCCGGCTACGGCTTCGCGCAACACAAAGGCTACGGCACGCGCCAACATCGCAGCGCGCTCCACGCCCTGGGCGTCTGCGCCATCCATCGCCGCACCTTCCGCCCCGTCGCGGCCCGCCTCGCCGCCAAGACGATGCGCCCGGATATGGATGAAGGAGGCTCACTATGATCATCATCATCAACGGCCCGTGTGGCATCGGCAAAACCTCCGTCTCGTGGGAGTTGCAGACCCGCTTCGAGCGTTCTGTGATGTTGGACGGCGATTACATCGGCGCGGTGCATCCCTTTGAGATCTACAACGATGCGCGCGCCTTTTATCTCTACCGCACGTTGCGCCACCTGATCGAATTTCACGTCGCCGAGGGCGGCTACGAGCACTTCGTCATCAACTATGTCTTCGAGTCGCCGGCCTCGCTGCGGCAACTGCGCGAGATGCTGGCCCCGCTTGGCCCGAGCTACGCCTTTCGCCTCACCGCCGAGGATGCGGCCATCGAGCGCCGCATCCGGCAGCGCGGCGGCGAGGATGCGGCGTGGCATCTGGAGCGTTATAAAGAATTGCAGGCGATCCTCTCGGCGGCGGCTCGGCGCGGCGACGTCGGCTTCCCCATCGATACGACCAGCCTGAGCGTCGTCGAGGTCGCCGACCGGATGTGGCAGCGCATCCACGAGCCGGTTGTCGTCGTCCCCTACGATCCAGCCTGGCCCACGCGCTTCGCCGCCGAGCGGGCGCGCGTCGCGGAGGCGCTGGGCGATTTGGCCTTAGACATTCAGCACATCGGCAGCACCGCCGTGCCCGGCCTCGCCGCCAAGCCCATCATCGATCTCCTCGTCCTCGTGCGCGATTTAGAGGACGCCCCGGCCTGCATCGCGCCGCTGAGCGAGCTGGGCTACATCTTTGTGGATCACGTGGCGAATCTCGAACGGCGCTTCTTCCGCAAGGGGATGCCGAGGACGCATCATCTCCACATCGTCGCGGTGGGCAGCAGCGAGGCGCATCGACATCCGGCTTTTCGCGACGCCCTGCGCGCCGATCCCGAGCTGCGCGCGGCCTACGCGCGTCTCAAGCGCGACTTAGCGGCGCAGAACGAGGGGGATCGGTTGGCCTACACCAGGGGGAAGACGGCCTTTGTGCGCGCGGCGCTGGCCCGTTATCGCGCCGGGCGGGGGAGCTGAGCGCGATGCACGTGGTGATGATCGGCCCCTTTGGATTGCGTCCGCGCGGCACGATGAGCGTCCGCGCGCTGCCGCTGGCCAAGGCCT
>CAYXVS010000311.1:0-1974 GCA_964468735.1 uncultured Anaerolineales bacterium
CGTAATAAAAGTTCACTCGTCTTGATGTCCCTGCATCGGTAGGGCGGGATCGCCCAATAAAATAAAGCTCGTCTCGGCGTCTCGCGAGGGGGTGGCGCGCCAGCCCTGGAGCAGCGCATCGCCCAAGCGCGCGCCGTCGATCCAGGCCCGGCGGAACGCTAACGCCATCGGGCGCTGCTCGGCGGTCGTCGTCTCGCCCGTCGGCCCGACGAGCGCCGCCACGCCCTCCGGCGCGCGCAGCCACGCCTCGCCCAGCCCCGCGTGCGTCGGATGGGTGATGTTGGCGCAGAGGCACGTCCAGGCGACAACGACGGTCGGCGCCCGCCACGCGCCGGCATCCTCGCGAGTCAACAACTTCTCATCGCCCAGCATCGGCAGGCTACCGTGCCCCGAATAGGTTATTATAACCGATCTATCCGATTCTGCGCGCAGCCAACGCAGGAGCTTGGCGCGCGCATCGGCATCCGAGGCGGAGATGCGCGCATCGGCCGGCGCCACGTCCGCCAGATCGTCGGCCAGCGCGGCGAAGGAAGGTTCGTTATCCACAAGCAGCAAGGGACGCGGCGGCGGCGCCCACGCTAACGTTTTCTCCACCATCGCCGCGACCTCGGTCGCTGTTGTCGCCGGGAAGCGGCCCACGGCGACCAACGGCTCGCCCTCGCGTTCGCCGTCTAGGCCCTGAACCAGCGCGTGATCCGAGGGTGTGCGCCCCATCACCGCCGTCCGCACCCAGCCGGTGGGCACTTGCGGGCGATCCTGCTGCCAGAGCGCCAGCGGATCGGCCACGGCGTCGCCTACTAGCAGGAGATAGCGCAATTGTCCTCGGTCGTGCAGCACCCCGACGGCCTTTTGAATGCCTTGAGCGGTCGGCAAGCCTTCGCTAAATGTAGCGTACACCTGCGCGGGCGTGACGAGGGTCGCCGTCAGTCCCTCGGCCTCGCGCGCGGCCTGCAAGGGGGCCAGCGGCGCGTGGAACTCGCGGGGCGCGATGATCAGGTAGGCGGTCGCCAGCAGCGCGGGCATGCAGAGCGTCTCGCGCGGACGGATGAGATCCGGGGCGGGGGCCGCGTCCGGCCGCCCGATCCAGCCCTGCCCGAAAGGCTCCTGGGGAAGACAGCGCCGCCCGGCCTCGGTCGTGGCGATGTCGCCTACTTTCGCATGCCACACCTCGCCCTCCGATTTCGATGGAACCATCAGAAGATGAGCATCATCGGAGAGATTCTCCCAACAGGCCGCCGAAGCGGCGGTTGCGCGCCACTGCGCCCAATCAGCATTATCGCCATCGAAGCGCAGGTCGCGCGTCCAGGTGACCGTGATGGCGTCGATCCACGTCACATCGACGGGCGCGCCGGTGTCGCCGGGCGCATCCAGCACTAAAGCGTGCGATTCGCTGCCGTCGGTCGTCAAATCCGCGCCCTCGACCGTCCACGCCTCCATTTCAGAGCCATCCCAAAAATGATCGCTCACCTCCACGCCGTCCCACAGGACGCGCAGGTGATGATCCGGCGCTTGGGGCGCGCGGCTCTGGCCCCACACGCGCAGGCTCAGGGCGACGGGGCCGGGAACAGCGTCGGTCAGGGGCAGCGTGAGGGTCAGCGCATCGGGCGCGAAGAGCGAGCGCCAGAACCACGGGCGCGTCGTCGGGGCGGCGGCGCGATAGGCGAGATCGGGGGCGCGGCGCAGCACAGCGGTCGTCGTCACTTGGAAGGGCGCGTGCAGTGGGATCGACGGCGCGGATGCCATCGACGTCCCCGGCGCGCCCAAGGTCAGGGTATAAGCGCCTGCCAAGCCCAGATCCCCCAGATCGGTCGTCGGCTGGCCGTAGAAGAGCAGGCCGGGGCCATCCGGCGCATCGATCCACCGGAGCGGGATGTCGCGTCCGGCCTGTTGGAGGCGCACGTTTTCGTGGCTCAGCGTCGCGGGATCGAGGCCCTGGGCGCGCCACCAATCGGCGCCCAACCAGCGCGGGCCATC
>CAYXVS010000311.1:2074-4041 GCA_964468735.1 uncultured Anaerolineales bacterium
TCTCGCCCTCAACGGGGGGACGGGTCGGAGTCAGAGAAGCTGTAGGGGACGGAGCAGGTGTGGCCGTGTCGCCTTCAGCAAGCGTGCGCGAGGTCGCAGGTGAAGTGGGCGTTGCAAGAGGGGAATCCGTCTCTGGGTCAGATACGGGGGTCGGTGAGGGGGACGGCGTAGCCGTCGGTGTCGGCGCGTCGGCATCGGGGGTAGCGGTCGCGGTTGGCGAGGCGAAAGGCGTCGCCGTCGCGACGCGGAAGGGGGTCGCCGTGGCCGTAGCATCCGAGGCGTCGTCGCAGACGCCGGTGACGCTTAAATCGATACGAAAATTTTCCTCGGCCTCGTCCCGGTAGCGCACCCGGAGCGTGTAGGTCACATCCTCACACGGGCACACGGTCTTCGAACTGCTGCCGTCGACGCCCTCGCCATTCAAGTGGGTGGCTTGGATGTTCTCGATGTTCCAATGCAGCGTCGTGCACGTTCCGGCAGCGAGATTTTCCCGATCAGCCCAAAACTGCACGTGCGGGGTAGGCGTAGGCCCCGGTGAGGTAGCTGTCGGTTGAGGCGAGGGCGTGGAGGTGGGCGTGTGGGTGGCCGCCGGATCGCTTGTGGGGATGGCCGTCGGCGTGGATGTCGGTGTCGGCGTGTCGTTGACCTTGGGCGTCACCGGCCCGAACATTTCCCCCTCGCTGCTGTCGTCCGGCGCATCCTGAAGTTTGTACTCGTAAGCAATCCCCGGCGTCACGTTCACGTCATAGGCGTCATAGTTGGCGCCGATTATACCCCCTACTCCCGGCACAAATTCTGTGGGACTTTCCCCAACGGGAACCTCAACGGAAATCTTTTCAAATTCGCCCTCATCCTCACGGCGCCATAATAGGAAGCCCAAGTTGCCGGTCTCACTGGCCGTCTCCCAATGAAGATGGACTTGATCACCATCCCACTCGGCGGTGAACTCGGTCACGGTGACGGCGGCGTAGACGCCAGTGACGGTGACAATCAGCAGCAGGAGGAGCAAGAGCCAGCTTTTGAAGTTGAATTCCTCGGACAGAATATTTATCCAAACGATCTTCCTTGTCTTCATAGAGATCTTATCTTTGGACAATTAGAGGTAAATGAACTTCAAACATGGATGATGTTACCGGCCCGAACATCTCACCAGCACTACCATCGTCCGGCACATCTTGAAGTTTATACTCGTAGAGGACACCCGGTGTTACGTTCACGTCATAGACTTCGTAACTACCGCCGATTATATCTCCAATGCCTGGCACAAAAGCTATAGTACCTTCAACACCAGGAACCTCAACAGGAATTGGGGAAAATTCGCCTTCTACCCCTTCACGGCGCCAGAGCAGGAAGCCTAAGTTGCCAACCTCGCTGGCCGTCTCCCAATGGAGAAGGACTTGGTCGTCGGCCCACTCGGCGGTGAACTCGGTCACGGTAACAGCGGCGTAAACGCCGGTGACGGTGCCGATTAGCAGCAAGAGTAGCAGAAGCCAGCTTTTGAGGCGGGAGAGCGCGCTCCACACCTCGCCGCCGAGGCGATGAGCTACAGCGCGCACGCGCTCGCGGCGTTGCCGGCGGGGCGTCCGGCGATAGTAGCAGGCGTCGTCGCGATAGGCGGCGGTTACGCGGCCTCGGATCGCGGCGGGCGGCCATGGGGGATCGAGCCGCCGATGGGCGTCGCCCTTGGTGAGGACGCGATCCGCGCGCCGGCCCACGTAGCGATGGAGGTAATTCTCGCGCTCGCCGCGCACGAGCACCCAATCGCCCAAGCAAAGCGCCGCGTCGGTGATCGGCTCGACCATCACCACATCGCCGGGGCGGAGCGTGGGGGCCATGCTCGCCCCGCGCACACGCAGCCGCACCGGCCGGTCGAGATCCTCGGTGAGCAGATCGGCCCAAGCCCGTGACCATTTTTTCGTCTCCATACAGAGGAATTATACCGTAAAAGAGGGCTTGTTCAATGTTTA
>CAYXVS010000312.1:0-4037 GCA_964468735.1 uncultured Anaerolineales bacterium
TAGTTTGCAACTTTTAACTTATTTTTAGAGGAGCAGTACTATGGCGCATTATATCCCCCCTTACATGCCTCCATGTGAAGATTATTGGCAATCGATGTTGGACGAAGGCGACCTCAGCCGTTTCCCCTCTCCCGGTCTGTGGGAATGGACGGAGTTCCCCGATGTGGCGACGGACGTGTGGGAGGCCGCGGAGGATCTACAGGACACCCATACGGAGATGGAATTGGTTATTGATGACTACAATCGTGGGGGATTGATCGCCCACTGGAAGGGCATCGAGTGCTTTATTCCGGCCTCGCATCTGTTAGACTACCCCTTCCCTGCTGATCCTGTTGCGCGCGAGGAATGCTTCAAGGAGTACCTCAACTGCGAGCTTCGTCTCTGCATCATCGAAGTCGAACCGTCCCGCAACCGCATCTTGCTCTCGGAGCGCCAGGTGGGAGATTGCGAGCCGGAGGAGCCGGAGTGGCCCGATTGGCTCCGGGCCGGCAACATCTGTGAGGGGACGGTCACCAGCGTGCGTCCCTTCGGCGCTTTTGTCGATATCGGCCCCCTGGAGGGCATGATCCACATCTCGGAGATCTCCTGGGGGCGCGTGCGGCATCCCTACGATTTCGTGTCGCCGGGCGACGAGGTCGAAGTCATCATCCTCAACGTTGATCTGGAGAATCAGCGGGTCGGCTTGAGCATGAAGCGCCTGAAGGAGAACCCGTGGCTGATGGTCGAGCAGCAGATCCACCCCGGCGACGTCCTGACCGGCGAGGTGGTCAGCGTGGAGAAGTTCGGCGTCTTCATCGAGCTGGTCGATGGCTTGGAGGGGCTGCTGCACATCTCCGAGGTCGACCATTGCACCTGCGCATCCGATCTGCAGGCGTACTACGAGCCGGGGGATTCGGTCCCGGTGCGCGTGCTGAATATCACGCCGGACGAGCATCGCATCGCGCTCTGCAGAAGCGATGGCGCTCAGAACCAAGGAAAGCCGCGCTATGCCACGG
Source organism: uncultured Anaerolineales bacterium (assembly GCA_964468735.1). GTDB lineage: Bacteria > Chloroflexota > Anaerolineae > B4-G1 > SLSP01 > JAAAOZ01. Next base: position 996 of record CAYXVS010000312.1, read on the forward strand.
GATAACCGTCCTCCCTGGGCTGGCTACCCGATGGCTCGGTCGCGACGGAAGACCACGCGCCGTTCCAGCCGCTCGCAGAACAAATTAGCGCCTGTGACCGAGGCGCTGCAATCCGCCGGAGATAAAATACTCCCCGCGCTGACCGGCCCGGCTGGCCAGCAGATCTTAGCGCTGAGCCTGATCGGCTTTGGGCTGCTGACCATCTTCACGACGGCGGGCCTCAACTCCGGCGCGGTCGTCAACGCCTGGGCGCGCGCCCTGGTCTTCCTCTTTGGATGGGGCGCCTACCCCATCGGGGCGATGATCACGGGTCTGGGCTTACTCTGGCTGCGCCACCTCGTGCATCAGCCGACGGCCTGGCGCTGGCGGCCCTTCATCGGCTTCGAGATGATCCTGATCGGCATGCTCACGCTGACCCACACCCTCATCAGCCAACTGGGCTGGACCTTGGTGCAATCCGGCCAGGGCGGCGGCGTGATAGGCTGGGCGCTGTACGTTTTCTTCAACGATTATTTCGGCCCGCTCGTCACGAGCTTTTTGATGGGCGGCGTGACGTTGATCGGGATCGGCCTGGCGTTCGATGTGACTGGAGACAATATCCTCAATTTCGGACGCCGCATCGCGAGCGCCTGGCGGGCGCTGCGCGCGAGGGCGCCTGAGTTCGCGCCATCGGAGGCCGAGCAACTGCCCTTAGAAGCATCGACCAACGAGGATGTCCCCGCTCCGGCGGTCCACACCACCGCCAAGCCCCTCTCCCCCAACGCGAAGAAGAAGAAACGCCAGCGCGAAAGAGTCAAAGCTACAAGACGGACCCACGGCGAATCCCTGCCGCCGCTGTCGCTGCTCAAGGAGCGGCGCGTGGTCGGCATGGACGAGCAGGAAGTCCAGCGGAAGATCAAGATCATCGAGAAGACGTTGGGCCAATTTGGCATTCCGGTCGAGGTACCGCGCTCCGAGGTGCGCCCCGGCCCGACGGTGACGCAATTTGGCGTCGTGCCGGGCTACATCAGTCGGGGCGCGGAGGATGAGGAGCAGCGCAAGGTGCGCGTGAGCCAGATTGCCTCGCTGGCCGATGACCTGACGTTGGCGCTCTCCGCCGAGACCATCCGCATCGAGGCGCCCGTGCCGGGACGCGCCGTCGTGGGCATCGAGGTGCCCAACGCGCACACCTCGCTCGTCTCCCTGCGCACCGTCCTGGAGAGCGATGAGTTCGCCCGCTGCCAGGGGCCGCTCTGCTTCGCCGTGGGGCTGGATATCTCCGGGCGGCCCATCGTGGCGGATCTGGCCCGCATGCCGCACCTGCTCGTCGCCGGCACCACCGGCAGCGGTAAATCGATCTTCATCAAATCGCTGGCCGCCAGCCTGATGATGTATAACTCGCCCACGGATCTGCGCCTGGTGACGATTGACCCCAAGATCGTCGAGTTGACCCATCTCAACGGCCTGCCCCACCTCCTGGGGAAGACGGAGACCGATTTAGATGAGAGCATCCGGGCGCTGCGCTGGGTCGCGCACGAGATGGATCAACGCTACAAGCAATTTTCGTCCGCCGTAGCGCGCCACTTAGATAGCTACAACACCAAGATGGCCCGTCGAGGCGAGGAGACGCTACCCCGCATCTTGGTGATGATCGATGAGCTGGCCGATCTGATGCTCTACTCGCCGGAGGAGACGGAACAGACGCTCACGCGCATCGCGCAGATGGCCCGCGCGACGGGCATCCACTTAGTCGTGGCCACGCAGCGGCCCAGCACGGATGTGGTCACCGGCCTGATCAAGGCCAATTTCCCGGCGCGTTTGAGCTTCGCCACCGCCAGTTCCACCGATTCCCGCGTGATTTTGGATACGCCGGGCGCCGAGGCGCTCCTGGGACGCGGCGATATGCTCTTCCTGCCGCCGGATGCCTCCGCGCCGCTGCGCGTCCAGGGCTGCTTCCTCGCCGATGAGGAGTTGGAGGCCATCATCGAGTATTGGCAAGAGGAGGCCGGCGAGATGCCCACTGTAGCGCCGTGGACGGTGATGGCCGAATCTAGCGGGCCGGCCAGCTTGCGCATCGAGGGCGCGGACGAGGACGCGGATCTTCTGGAGCAGGCCATCGAAATCGCCCAGAAGCGCGGGAAGATCTCCACCTCCGGCCTGCAGCGCCGCCTGCGCATCAGCTATCCGCGCGCGGCCCGGCTGATGGAGGAGATGGAAGAGATGGGCGTGGTTGGGCCACAGCCCAGCGCCGGGCGCAAACGCCGAGTCATCTTAGGCGGAGAGGACTAGATATAATTCAATAAGGAGAGGGCGATGAGCACCAGGGAAGCCACAAGGTTTTTACAGCAGGAGAATCAGCGCTTGCAGCAGGAGAACCAAGCGCTCCACACGCAAATTGACAAGTTACAGCACTACATGGAGGTGTTCGCTGAGTTATATTGGTCGGCGCAGTGGGTGCCGACCGCCGAAGATCCGATGGAGATGCTCTCGCAGAAGCTCTACAATGTGATTCAGGTCATCGACACGGAGGATGGGTCCATTGCCCAATTGGATCCAGAGTCGAATGAGTTGGTCTTTCGGATCGTCTACGGGCGGCTCCAGCAACAGCTGCCGGGCCATCGCATCTCCAGCAAGGAGGGCGTCGCCGGATGGGTGATCAACAACGGCGGCCCGGTGATCGTCAACAATCCCCGGCAGGATTGGCGCTTTTCCCCGGCGGTCGATACGGAGTTCGCCTTCCTGACCCAATCGATTCTCTGTGTGCCAATGTTACTGGCGGGCGACATCTACGGCATCATCGAATTGATCAACAAGCGCGACGGGGATTTCCAGGAGTATGACGCCACCTTGCTCTCGCTGCTCGGCCACATCGGGGCGATGGCCTTAAAATCAACCGGCGCCTCGTCCGGCACCATCGAGGCCTCAGACGACGACATCCTGCAATTGCTGGCATGAGCGTTTTCCCCACGCCGCCCGGACGTGATGGTTTTGAGTGTGTTTCAAATAAGGTATCTGTTTAGTTACGTGAGTGGATGTTCCCAGAACTTCAAAAAAGCTCTCAGT
>CAYXVS010000313.1:0-1945 GCA_964468735.1 uncultured Anaerolineales bacterium
TATACCGTTATTCAGTTGCCGCTCAAGACGGTTTTGCCGGCGCCGCCTGATATTACATCTGAGTGGGTAGTCCCACCCGCTGCGAAGCGTCGAGAATTTCCAGCGACACCAGATTTCCTGAGTTGTCGTAATCCAAGATGACGCCGGGTTTCTCCTCGTGGCTTTCTGCTATCGAGGCATCCGCGAAGATAGCGGTTAAGGTGTCGGTCTCGTGATCATACGCGACTTTCATAACTTCACCGTGTTCAGCGCTGAGTACACCTTTTTATACACGGACGGCTTCCAATAGCTCTGGCTCAAATTCTAAATTCAACTCGCTGCCATCTTCCAAAATCAACGTACTGGAGCCTTGTACGCTTAATGGACTTTCGGGAGGCGTTTCTAGAACAATTTGTCCCTCAACTAGCCTTATCCGTACCACGGGCGGCTGTTTGCGATGTTCAATCGTGGCCCAAGTTTCTAAGATGGTATCTAATGGCAGCGTCCCATCCCATTGCGCGGCTTGATCAATGTGCTGTTCCACTAATTGATCGAATTCTTCATTGGTCAAAGTATCAAGCGTCTTTGGCATGATGTTCCTCCTGCTGATAAACGTGCATCTTTTTCTTCCACAACTCGTAATCAACCACAATTACAGCCTGCATCTCGATGTGTACTGCACCTGGTCGAGGTAAAATTTGTTCCAGGGTATCTATCGTAGCCTGCAACGTATCTCCATCGATTTCCTGCCACATCTCAGGTTTCAAGAAAACCACCAAAGTCCGGGTTCGACCTGTAGGAAGCCAGGCGCGCGTGATGTAGAAATCAATGGTGGGATCAGGGTGACGTTGTTGCGCCAGAAAGTACGTGCTGGACTTGATGTCACCTCGAAATATAGAGACCGTTAAATCAAAAGGGGACACCCTCTCGGCCCGCACACGCAAATCATGGGCTTGGAATTCGATGTGAGATGAATCCAAGTCTTGGAAGATTTCAATTTCGAACGCATAGCCTCGCGCGAATTGTTGCCACCAGTAAAGCAGATAGCTCAATAACAGACGACTGCCTGTGACGTTAATATCGAAAAATTCCGAAGTGTGTAAGTCTTGAGAGATACGTCGAGCAATCGCTGCCCACAAAGGTCTACTCATCTGAGAGGGAGAGTTTCTGTTGAGTAATGTAGCAATGTAGACATCGGCGTAGGGTATATCCACCATATCGTGATAGATACTTGTGAATGTGCGGCGCTGTCCTGAAATAGAACTTACCGTCGCGATACGCAATACATCCATAGCCTCAAAGAGGATAGCCCAGTTTTCGGAAGATAAGGTTTCGAACGAACTTAAATATTGAAAGACGACTTGGCGATGTTTATTCGTAAATGAAGGCGGGATAGTGAAACTCAGGGGCATAAAATGCTCTCCTTTTCGTTTGGACTTCCTGAGTGTATCCTTGAAGACCATCATCACTTCAATTATACACGATTCTATTGTAGTTGTCGTCCTATTCCTGATGCCCGTCGTGCTCTCCGTTCGGTGATGCTCCCATGACGTTACGTTTGTCATTTGACATCCCTTTAGCTTTGTAGGTACAATAAGCCTTATGATGCAATAAAATCACGAACCTCTTTATTGGATGTGGGATCTCAGGTCATTGAACCTCGGCCTGGGTTATCGGATCACAAAAAGTGAGCGTGACTATGAAAGTTTTTGCGCGCACGCCCCTAGATTTAGCGACCGTCTCTAAGCCTCAGGGGCAGGTATACGTTATCGCAGAACGTTGCAAGGGCTGCGAGCTGTGTATTGAATTTTGTCCCCAAGAGGTACTCCAGACATCGACGGCGCTGAACGCCAAAGGGTACCACTACCCCGAAGTCGCTCCCGGCAAGGAAACGGCCTGCGTCCACTGCGATTTCTGCACCCTCGTCTGCCCCGAGTTCGCGATCTTCACCAGGGATGCGTCAGAG
>CAYXVS010000313.1:2045-4026 GCA_964468735.1 uncultured Anaerolineales bacterium
ATGCGTCAGAGGACGCCTCGGAGGTCTCGTCATGAATGACCGATCCGTTTTGACCGGCAAGCACTTTATGAGCGGCGACGACGCCTGCGCGGAAGGCGCCATGGCGGCCGGATGCCGCTTTTTTGGCGGCTACCCCATCACGCCCTCGACGGAGGTGGCCGAGCGGCTCTCGCGCCGCCTGCCGGAGGTGGACGGCGTCTACATGCAGATGGAGGACGAGCTGGGCAGCATCGCTGCTGTGCTGGGCGCATCGTCCGCCGGCGCGCGCGCGATGACGGCGACCTCCGGTCCCGGCCTCAGCCTGATGCTGGAAAACTTGGGCTTGGGCGTGATGCTGGAGCTGCCCTGCGTGCTGATCGACATCCAGCGCGGCTCGCCCTCCACCGGTTTGCCCACGATGGCCGGCCAATCCGATGTGATGCAGGCGCGCTGGGGTTCCCACGGGGATTACAGCATCGTCGCCTACGCGCCGTGGTCGCCGCAGGAGATCTTCGATTTGACGATCCACGCCTTCAACGTCGCCGACCGCTTCCGCGTGCCCGTGCTCGTGCTCTCCGATGAGGTGATCGGCCACATGGTGGAGCGCGTCGTCATCCCGCCCGCCGAGGAGATCCCGCACTGGGGACGCAAAGCGCCCGCCGAGCCGCCGCCCGGCCTGGACGAAGGCCCGTACTGCGCCTTCGCGCCGGACCCGGCGGATTTGGTGCCGCCGATGGCCCACGCGGGCGAGGGCTATCGCGTCCACTTCACCGGCCTGACGCACGACGAGCGCGGCTACCCGGATATGTCCGCCGCGACGCATCACGAACTGGTGACGCGCCTCATCGCAAAAATCGAGCGCAACACCGATCAGATCATCCGCACCGAAGCGTATCACATGGAGGACGCGGAGATCGTCGTGGTCTCCTACGGCTGCACGGCGCGCTCGGCGCGGCGCGCGGTGGTGGACGCGCGCGAGCAGGGCATCCGGGCCGGATTCCTGCGCTTGGTCTCGATCTGGCCCTTCCCAGAGGCGCTGATGGCCGAGCTGGCCCGGCAGGCCGACTCGTTCATCGTGGCGGAGATGAACCTGGGCCAGATCCGCCGCGAGGTGGAGCGCTGCATTGGACATCCGGCCATCGGCATTCACCACGCGGGCGGCAAGATGATCCGCCCGGGGCAAATTTTCGAGGCGATTCGGGAGGCAGCTAACGATGGCTGAGGAAATCTTCGTCGATAAGCACCCGTTGGATGACATTATGCGCTCGGATCGCATGCCGCATATCTTCTGCCCCGGCTGCGGCATCGGCATCGCGATGCGCTGTTACGCGCAGGCGATTTTGGATTCTGAGATTCCAGAGCGCCAACACGTCGTCGTCTCCGGCATCGGCTGCACGGGCCGGGTCGCGGGCTATATGAACATCGATTCGTATCACACCACGCACGGGCGCGGCATTCCCTTCGCCGTTGGCGTCAAGCTGGCCAACCCCTCCCTGATGGTGACGGTTTTCAGCGGCGACGGCGACCTGGCGGCCATCGGCGGCAATCACCTGATCCACGCGGCGCGCCGCAACGTCGATATCAAGGTCGTCTGCGTCAACAACTTCAACTACGGGATGACGGGCGGCCAGTTCGGGCCGACGACGCCGACGGGCGCCTACGCTACCACCGCGCCCTATGGCAACCGCGAGCATCCCTTCAATCTGCCGTATCTGTTGGCGGCGGCGGGCGCGGGCTACGTCTCCCGCTGGACGACGATCCACGTCCGCCAGCTCAAACAGGACATCCTGCGCGCCTTCGCCAAGCCGGGCTTCGCCTTCATCGAGGTGCTCTCCTCGTGCCCCGTGGGCTTCGGCAAATCGAACCATATTCCCAATGGCCTGGAGGAGATGCGCCTCTATCGCGAGCGCTGCGTTTTGGCTCGCGACGCGCCGCTGGAGGATCTGGAGATTGATCTGCGGGGAGAGCGGCCCATCTATGTCGGCAACTTCATCGACCGCGA
>CAYXVS010000314.1:0-4022 GCA_964468735.1 uncultured Anaerolineales bacterium
CGGCAGCCTCGGCGACCGACCCGGCGCCTATGCCGGGGAGGAAACTGCCCCCGACAATTGCCAATACTACAAACACATTCCATAGCCAGTTTTTCATCGCGGTCTCCTTTTTATGTCTCAATCAACACACATCTGTACACAATGCACTACAACAACAGCAGTCGAAAAAGCGTCCGAGCGATGGTATAAAAGCTCGGACGCTTTCCAACAGGATGAATAGGCGACTAGGGCGCGTAGATCAGCCACACCTCTGTGGCCTCGACGACGGAGGCGAACACATCCCGGTATTCTAACGTGACGGTCTGCCCGGCGAGGCTCGCCATCGTGGCCGCCGGGATTTCGACGATAGCGGGTTCCGGCGGGGATGGCGGATCGCCGTCCTCGGAGAAGAGGTAGTAGAACGCATCCTCGCCATTTGCATCTAACAGCGCCAGCGCGTCATCGACCATGATCTCCGCGACGCTATCGGGGCTGGATGAGAGATAATAGCGCCCCTCCGTGGGCAAATCGGCCGGCAGAGCGAACGTGGTGCGATAGAAGACCTCGCCTTGATACGCCACGTCTCGCTTGGGAACCGGCGTCCCGACCAAATAAGGGATCGAGACCGGCGCGCGGTAGTTGCGCAACACCATCGGGAGGTAGAGGGCTTGCGGCACGTGATGCACGTTCAGCAGCAGCGGCCCGCCAATCTGAGCGCTGATCTGCTGCTGGCTGTAGTCGTCGAAGAAGTCGCCGTCGGTGTGGTGGATGCCGACGAGTTGCCCCTTGGTCTGAGCGGCGGAAGCGGAGGTCTCAAACGGATGACTCTCTCCCCCCCACTCGCCCCCGGCGGGATCAAGCCAGAGCACGATGGTGAATTCTTTCCATTGGCCGGGCGCCATATCCCCCAGGTTCCAAATAAGCTGCCGCCCCTCGCCCTCGATGAACTCATCCCACATCGGATCGGCCCAGGACGGCTCGACGCTCCAGGGAATGTCCAGCGCGACCTCGCTTTCGCGGGCGATGGCGTCCCCGGCATTGTACGCGGTGACGTGGATGACGACCTCGGCAGGGCCATAGCTGGGAATGGAACACCCACCGCCCTCGGACGCGATCACGTCCTCGGTGGCCGCCCATTCCGATTCGCCCCAGCCGCCGCCGCACTCATACTCCACCCAGAGCGCGGCGCCGTGCGCCTCGACGATGGCGCTTTCGCTGCGGGCCATCCAACGCAAGCCGAAGGGATCGGTGTAGGCGATGCCCGCGCCCTCGTTGACGGTGTTCGGCCCGTGATGCGCGCGGGCTAACTCCGCCTTGGCGACTAAGGACAGGCGCCCGTCCTCCGGCGGCAACTGGCGCATCGCGTCCGGCAGATCGACGGTGAGCGTGCCCGCCGCCACCGTGAAGGGCACGGTTGTCGCTAGCCCGGCGAAGAGGTCGCTGGCGGTGTCGGCTTCGGGGTCGCCGGCGTCATAATCCAACGCGGCCTCCAGCGCATCGCGCGTGGCCGTGTCGGTAAGCCAGGCGATGGCGTCCACCGTCACCTCGGAGGGCAGCGCGTCGGTCAAGACCAAGCTGTGCGCCGGCCCAGAAGTGTACATTGGCATCGGATCATCCGCGCGCTTGAAGCCCAAGCGCACGGGCGGCGCGTCATAGCTATCAGGCAGATTATCCGCCGTGACGGTGACGGGGATCTCCACGACCTGGCCCCACAACTCGGCGGGCAGCTCCTCGCCCACCACCAGATCGAAGTACCACACGCTGCGCCAGGCGTCCGGCACCGTGCTGCGATTGAGGAAGGCCAGCTCCGGCCAAATCGGCTCCGGCGTGGCCTCGGCGGTGGGATCGGTGTAGAGATGGGTGACGGTGACGCCGGCGGGCGCATCTAACGCGACGCTGAGGTTGGTGACGGTGATGCCAGTGTTGTTATCGAAGGAGACGCGCACGCGCGTGGGATCGCCCGGCCCCAGCAGCGTGTGAAAGAGCCTCTTCTTCTCGCTGCCGCCCGCGTAGGTCGTCCACACCGCGTCGCCGTAGCCCCAGCTCTTGATGTAGGGATCGTAGCGGTGCGGATCGTTGGGGTCATAATAAGGACGCGCGTCGGCCTCATCCCAGATGTCGTAGAAAAAGAGGAGCGTATCGTTGTAGATGCTGACCGCCGTCGGCCCGGCCTGCTTGGCGATTTGCCCGTCGCTCGACACACCTTCGGGCACGTGGACGTGGGCATCGTAGACCTCGTAGCGGTTCGGCCCGGCGATCTGCTGGCGATAGATCAGACGACCGCCATCGTGGATTTTGTATTGCCCCTCGCGGTTGAAGGGGTAGTTTTCGATGGTGGCGGAGACGATGAACGACGCCCAGGAGCCGGGCGGGATGACCTGGCGGAAGAAGAGGTCGTCGTAGGCCACGCCCTCGGTCACGGTGAAGAGTTCGCTGGTACCCGGCCCGACGCTGCGCCACGAATCGTACCATGTCGCGCCCCCCGGCCCGATCTTGATCCCCAGGCCGTGGAAGATGGGCAATTGGATCAGGTTCTCGTCCTCGGGAATCGTGAGGTTGGAGCCGCCTTGACTATACGTTTTGCCCAGCAACTGCAACTGCGCGTCATCCAAGCGCGTGGGGATTTCGCGGACTAAGGTCTCGTGCTCGCCATCGCCATCCAAATCAGCATAAATGCCGAAGGTGACGGCGAATCCGGCGTGCTGTTCCATCGGGCGCTCGCAGGTCGCGCAGCTATCCCAATCCCACACATCGTAGAACGTGGCGCGCAGCGTCATCGTCTGCGTGCGGGACCAGACATCCTGCCACGAGAGCGTGGGGAGGTCGGGCGGGGCGGCGTGATAGGGCGTGGCGGTCTCCAGATGCTCACGGAAGGGGACGGTATCCGTGCCGGCCATCACGTAGACGGAGCCGGCGTCGTAGGGCAGCACGACGGTGTCCTCGCGCGGCGCGCCGTGGAAGCGCACCTCGCGCTCGAACAGCTCATAGGAATGCACGCCGAAGCGCACCGCCGGTTCCCGATACATATAGCCGTGAAAATCGGGTAGCTCCCAATTCAACGGGAGGCAGGGCAACAGCAGTTCGTTAGCCTGCGTCACGGTGATGACGTCCTCGTAGCCGGCGGGGATGGTGATGAAGGAGCCGAAATCCTCGGTCAGAGGCCGGCGGTCGGCAGGCGGATCAATGTGGATGCCGAAAGGACTGGTGAAGACACAGCGCGGGCGCTCGGCTTCCGGCAACGCGCGCCAATCGACCAACGTGATCGTGTCCGTGGCCGCGTCGGCCTGCGTGAAGGGCGGATAATCGCCGTTCCACAGGTATGGCTCGTTGAGCATCCAGATCGTCTCGCCGTCGTTGGTGTTCAAAATCACGTGCTGATTGGCGTAGTCCACGATGGGCGCGAGCAGATAGGCCCAATCGCGCAGGCGAACGTCGTGGGCGGGCGTCTCTTCCTTGTTCTCCAGCGGCAGTGTCAGATCCAAGTAGATGCCTTCGGCGGGGATGTTGAAGTGGCGGTCGGCCTCCAGATCGCGGTCGCCGAGAAGGCGGGCGGCCATCCGCGCGGTGAGCACGAAGGGGCGGTGTCGGGCCATGAGGCGCTCGCCGGTGAGATCCGTGTACGCCACCACGCCGGCGCCGAACGTTCCGACGCCCGCCGCCAACGTCTGGGGATCGCTTTCCGCTTGGAAGCGGAGCGTCCGCTCGGCGTTGGGCGCCAGATCGCCCAGATGCCAGACGATGAGCGTCGCGCCCTCCGTGGTGGTGATGACGTCCGTGGGCGTCGGAACGATGGTCGCGGTCAGCACATCGTAACCGGCGGCTACCGTCTCGGTGACAATGGCGTTCGCAATTGGCTGATCCCACAAGTTCTCGACGACCAGCGTCGCGCTGACGGGCACGCTCTCGTAGGCGGGGAATTGATGCGGCGGATAGGCGGGGTTGAAGGTCTGAATCGCATCGCCGTAGACATCGACGGGGCCGGCCAGCGCGGTGAGCAGCGCATCCATAAAGATGGGAATCTGATGACGGCGCAGGCCATCGGT
>CAYXVS010000315.1:0-4016 GCA_964468735.1 uncultured Anaerolineales bacterium
GGCGTCTCCGCCGTCAACGCGCTCTCCGAATGGATGGAGGTCACCGTCAAGGTCGATGGGAAGAAGTACCGCCAGCGCTACGAGCGCGGCATCCCCGTCACCGGCGTCGAGGAGATTGGCAAGGTCAAGAAGGGCGAGACAGGAACGATGGTCTCCTTCCATTATGATACGACGATCTTTGGGGATGCCGAAGAGCTAGATTTCAGCTTCGATACGCTGGTGCAGCGCTTTCGCGAGATGGCTTTCATCACGCGGGATGTCACCGTCGATCTCATCGATCGGCGCCCAGAGAATTTCCCGCGTCGGATGAGCTTCTACTTCGAGGGCGGCATCCTCTCCTTCGTGCGCTACATCAACCGCAACCGCTCACCGCTGCACGATCCGATTTATGTAGAGCGCGAGGAGGACGATGTCATCGTCGAGGTGGCGATGCAGTACACGGACAGCTTCAACGAGACGATGTTGGCCTTTGCCAACACCATCAATACGGTGGATGGCGGCTCTCATCTGACGGGCTTCCGCTCCGCGCTGACCCGCACGATCAACGATATGGGGCGCAAATTAGGCGCGCTGAAAGACAAGGACCCCAACCTCAGCGGCGATGATGTCCGCGAGGGGCTGACCGCCGTGGTCAGCGTCAAGATCCCCGAACCGCAGTTCGAGAGCCAGACCAAGGTCAAGCTGATGAACCCGGAGGTCAAGTCGGTGGTCGAATCCGCCGTCTCCGATGCGATCAGTGAGTTCTGCGAGGCCAACTCGCGGGCCGCCCGGCGGATCGTCAACAAGGGCCTGACGGCGCTCAAGGCGCGCGCGGCCGCCCGCAAGGCGCGGGATCTGGTGATCCGCAAGAGCGCGCTGGAGAGCATGACGCTCCCCGGCAAGCTGGCGGATTGCTCCAGTCGCGACGCCAGCAACTCCGAGATCTTCATCGTCGAGGGCGATTCGGCCGGCGGTTCCGCCAAGCAGGGGCGCGACCGGCACTTCCAGGCGATCCTGCCGCTGCGCGGCAAGATCCTCAACACGGAGCGCGCCGGGATCAATCGCATCCTGAACAACAAAGAGATCAAGGCAATGATCTCGGCCCTGGGCTGCGGCGTGGGACGCCAATTCGATTTGGAGAATCTGCGCTATAGCCGCGTCATCATCATGAACGACGCCGACGTGGACGGCGCGCACATCACCACGCTGGAGCTGACCTTCTTCTTCCGCTATATGCAAGGCCTCATCGACGGTGGGCACCTCTACATCGCCCAGCCGCCGCTCTACTTAGTCAAAGCGGGCCGACAGCGGGAGTACGTCTACACCGAGCGCGCGCTACAGAGCACGCTGAAGGAGTTGGACGGACGCAAGTATTCGATCCAGCGATACAAGGGTCTGGGTGAGATGAACCCCGAACAGCTCTGGGACACGACGATGGACCCGGAAAATCGCACGCTGGTGCAGGTCACCATCGAGGACGCCGCCGAGGCCGATCAGGTCTTCACGATGTTGATGGGGCGCAAGGTGCCGCCGCGCCGCCGCTTCATCCAGAGCCACGCCCGCGAGGTGCAGAATCTGGATGTGTAGCGTCTTGAACCATTAAGGAGGGCGTTGATGAATATACCAACCAACATCAGCCCAACCGTTGATACAAGAGTTCTAGAAATTGCGCAGCAGTTAGAGCCGGAGACAGATGTCGACACCGCTTTGCGCCAACTATTGATCAACGAAGTTCGTCGCCGTCTGGCCGCCTATGAGCTGATGGTGCGTAATTTCCAACACAAGTACCAAATGACCTTGGCGGAGTTCGAGGCCAGTGATATGGTTGAACAACAGGGGTATTCCTTCGAGGTGGAAAATGATCATCAGGATTGGGATCAAGCCATCGATGCGCTACCGAGCCTGCGCGCGTTACTGCGCGAACTGACAAGCTCAGAGGACAAAACTTAAAATCAAGCCTCCAACTGCCAAAGTGACCTCCTCGAGGAACATGGAATGGATTTAATAACGCTGGAAAGACAAATCCGCGCTGAAGTCCATCGCTGTGCGTTCATCCGCGGCATCATTATGTGGGAACGTACACCCAACACACTAAAAGTACGTCTATCTATCACAGATGAGTGCTTTGTTCAAGTTTATTTCAACCAACCCAAGGGATGGTCAAGCTACACATTAGTGCTGCGCAACGCACGTATTTACGGGCGAGACAATGATGGTTATGGATGGCATCGTCACCCTTATGAAAAACCCCAGAGCCACGACTTCAGCGCCGAAGGCACGCAGCCAGTCACCTTACGCGAATTCCTGGAGGAAATTCAACAGATTCTAGTAAATGTGGGGGTGTTGTAGACTACATCTTTCAAAGTCATTGACCAGTGAGAACTAAACCAAGGCCAGACACCAAATGTCTGGCCTTTTGCATTGTCCCCAACCTGCGACTTGGCGAATCTGTGTCTCGCTGATACAATCACTGATGTAGACTGAAAATGCAACGGGTCTTTTGGATTTTGCCGGATACGCCCCTACACCCGGCGAATTCCTGAAGAGCCATGCATACGAGCAACGGATAGAATGGACCTAGGCCATGCTATCTACTTAATCCCTAAGACGGTCATCCATCAAGAAAATATCTAAGGAGAAGACTATGACACAATACGAACCCCAACCCGAACATAAGTTCACCTTTGGCCTGTGGACGGTGGGCAACACCGGCGGCGATCCCTTCGGCGCGGATGTGCGGGCGTCGCGCTCCCCCGCCGATCTCGTCTATCTGCTGGCCGACGTCGGGGCCTACGGCCTCAACTTCCACGATAACGACCTGATCCCCATCGATGCGACGCCGGGCAAGCGCGACGCGATCCTCAAAGAGTTCCGCACGGCCTTAGATGACACGGGCCTTAAAGTCCCCATGGCCACCACCAATCTCTTCTACGATCCCATCTTCAAGGACGGCGCCTTCACCGCCAACGATCCCCAAGTGCGCGCCTACGCGCTCCAGAAAACCATGCGCGCCATCGATCTGGGTGTCTCCTTTGGGGCCGAGGTCTACGTCTTCTGGGGCGGGCGCGAGGGCGTGGAATCCGACGCTGCCAAAGATCCGCTGGCGGGCATCCAACGCTTCCGCGAGGCGCTCAACTATCTGACCGAGTACGCGCTTGACCAGGGCTATGCCGCAGCCGATGGCAGCGGACTCAAGTTCGCGTTGGAGGCCAAGCCCAACGAGCCGCGCGGCGACATCTACTTCCCCACCACGGGCGCCTATCTCGGCTTCATCGAGACCTTGGAACACCCGGAGATGGTCGGCGTCAACCCGGAGGTGGCCCACGAGCACATGGCGGGGCTGAATTTCCTGCACGCGGTGGCCCAAGCCTGGGACGCGGGCAAGCTCTTCCACATCGATCTCAACGATCAAAACTACGCCCGCTTCGATCAGGATTGGCGCTTCGGGATGCAGAACCTCAAGCAGGCCTTCTTCCTGGTCAAATTCCTGGAGGACGTGGGCTACGAGGGCATGCGCCACTTCGACGCGCACGCCATGCGCACCGAGGATTACGAAGGCGTGAAGGAGTTCGCCCGGGGCTGCATGCGCACCTACCTGATCCTCAAGGAGAAAGCGGCGCAATTCAACGCCGATGAGGAAATCCAGGCGCTGCTGGCGGAGATCAATGCCGACCGGGGGAATGCCAGCCGCTACCTCACACCGTACAGCGCGGAGGCCGCCACCGCCCTGAAGGCCCACACCTTCGACCGCGAGGCCATCGCCGCGCGCGGCCTGGGCTACGAGAAGTTGGATCAGCTCACCAACGAGCTGCTGTTAGGCGTGCGATAATCGCACATCGCGATCGCGACAGGCTCAAATCCAAGGCCAGACACTTAAGTGTCTGGCCTTTTTGCTTTGCACGTAGGTGGTCAATCGCCCGAAAACGATTCGCCAAACACCCTCATGATTGTATAATAAGAGCAACCCCATTTATCCATAACCAAAAAGGAGATACCCCGCATGGTGATGATGCAAGACGTACTAGGCCTGATTTTAG
>CAYXVS010000316.1:0-3983 GCA_964468735.1 uncultured Anaerolineales bacterium
ATGACCTGCGCCTCGATCTCCGCCGCCAGCGCTGCGATTTCGGCCTGGACGGCCGCGATGATCTCATCTAACGGCGCCGGCGTGCGCTCCTTGCGATCCCGGCGCTTCAGCTCGACGACGCCCTTCTTGAGGCCGCGACTGCCCACGGTGATGCGCAGCGGCATCCCCAGCAGATCCGCGTCGTTGAATTTGACGCCGGGACTTTCGTCGCGATCATCGTAGAGCACCTCGACGCCGGCGGCCTCCAAATCCGCATAGAGCTGGTCGGCGACCTGGGCGACCTCCTCGTCGCGGCCCGTCAGCGCGGTGATGTGCACCTGGTAGGGCGCGATGGTGATCGGCCAGATGAGGCCGTACTCGTCGTTGTGGGTCTCGGCCACGCAGGCCAGCGCCCGCCCGATGCCGATGCCGTACGATCCCATCACGATGGGATGCGCGACGCGCTCGCTATCTTTGAAGGTGGCGTCCATCGCCGCCGAATAGCGCGTGCCCAGCTTGAAGATGTTCCCCACCTCGACGCCGCGATCCGCGCGCAGGGCGTGACCGCACTGCGGGCAGGCGTCGCCCTCCCCGGCGGCGGTGATGTCCGTCACGATGTCGGGCGTGAAGTCGCGCCCGGCGTTGACGTTGCGCAGGTGGAAACCGGCCTCGTTGGCGCCCGCGACCAAGTTGGGCGAATCGACGATGGCCTCATCCACCACGATGAGCGCATCGTGCACACCGATGGGCGAACCGTAGCCCGGCTCCGCCCCGATGGCGCGGATTTCCTCGTCGGCGGCGGGGCGCAGCGCGCGCGCCTGCACCGCGTTCGCCAGCTTGGTCTCGTTCACCTCCATATCGCCGCGCACCACTGCGAAGACGAACTGCTCTGCATCTTCCTGCCCTTCATCCTCCTGACTTTTGCCCTTTTGACTTTGGACCTTCTGACCTTCGACTTTCTGACTTTCGACTTTCTGACCTGCCATCTCCGCCATCATAAAAACCGCCTTCGCCGTCTTGGCCGCCGGAATTTCTAGGAAAGCGGTCAGGTCGTCGATGGTGGTGACATCGGGCGTGGCGACCTTCTCGATGGGGCGGGGCGCTTCGGCGGGCGCGGGCGGCTTCTGGAAGGTCGCGACCTGGCGGTTGTCCGCGTAGCCGCAGCTATCGCAGAGGATGAGCGTGTCCTCGCCGATGGGCGCGAGCACCATAAACTCGTGGGCCAGGCTGCCGCCCATCATCCCCGTGTCGGAGCCGACGGCGATCACATCCAGCCCACAGCGATGAAAGATGTTGAAGTAGGCTTGATAATGGGCGCGATATTGCTTATCCAGCCCGGCCTCGTCCGCGTCGAAGCTGTAGCTGTCCTTCATTGTGAACTCGCGCACGCGGATCAGGCCGGCGCGCGGGCGCGGATCGTCGCGCCACTTGGTCTGAATATGATAGACGAGCCGGGGCAGTTGCCGATAGGAGCGGATCTCGCGGCGCGCCAGGTCGGTGACCACCTCCTCGTGCGTCATCGCCAGCACCATCTCGCTGCCGGTGCGATCCTGGAAGCGGCTCATCTCCGCGCCGATGGCGTACCAGCGCCCGGTCTCCTGCCACACATCGGCGGGATTGACGACCGGCATCTTAAGCTCCTGGCCGCCGATGGCGTTCATCTCCTCGCGGACGATCTGCTCGATCTTGGTGAGCGCGCGGTGGCCCAGCGGCATCGCGGTGAAAATGCCCGCGCCTAATTGGCGGATAAAGCCGGCCCGCTCCAGCAGTTGGTGGCTGATGGCCTGCGTGTTGGAGGGGGCATCGCGCAGGGTGTGACTGAACAACTGTGACATTCGCATAGTGAGACTCCTTTTGTTTGGGATCATGGGGTTTTGTAATTTTAATTCAAAGCAAGAGACGTATTTCGTAAAACGTATTGCGTAAGTCTCTAAGTGAGGTTTGTCAGCAAGGTGCAACGCACTTGAACTGAAGGAAAGTTAACTTCTGATGCAATATATATCTGGTGATGGACCTAAAAGTGCGTTGCACCTCAGAACTAAACGGTTACGGCGTGGAATTGACGCCTATTTCCACGCCGTGATGGGGGCGGTGAGGCGATAATTCGTGGCGACGAGCACCAGATCGAAGAGGTTCACCAGGCCATCCTGATTGAGGTCGGTTGCCTGATTATCGGTTCCGTACCAGAGAGCGACGCGCGTCAGGTCGAAGATGTTGATCTGGCCGTCGGGGATTAGGTCGCCGGCCGGGAGGGTGATCGCACCGCCCGTAGGTTTCTCTTCGATTGTATTGGCCGGCAGATCGCGTTGGCCCCACAGGTAGCCGCGATGATGCACCTGGAGGCAGCGGTAGGGATGGTCGTAGGCCAGCGTGAAGGTGAAGCGGCCTTGGGCGTCGGTGGTCTGGGTTTTCGCGCCCTCGGATGCGTTGACGGCAGAGGCCGATGCTGTCGCGAGCGCAGCGCAGGTGGTCTCGCTGAGGGTGACCTCCGTGCCGCTGAAGTCGGTGCGCCCTTGCAGCTTGACCGTGCCCGTGAGGATCGCGGGCCGCACCGCATCCACGGCGGCGTAGGCGTCGATGCGCGGCGTCGTCCGACCGTTGCGCGGATCGGTGAGTGGCGCGCCCGTCGCCTGGAGCACGCGCACGATCTCCTCGGCGGTGAGGTCGGGATTCGCCTGCCACATCAGCGCGGCGACGGCGGCGACATGCGGCGCCGACATTGAGGTGCCCGCGTCGCCGATTTGGCCGCCGCCCAGCGCCGTGGTCTCGATCCACGCGCCGGGTGCCAGCAGATCTAGGGCGGGGCTGCTGTTGCTGAAACATCCGATCTGATCACGCGCGGTTTGAGCGTCGGCGCAGTATTCCCACTGGTATCCGCCGATGTCCGCGTCGTAGGTGCTGCCGATGGCCGTCGCGCCGGAGATGCAGGCGGGCATCATCATCTCGTTAGCGCGGGCCTGGTTCCCGGCGGCGACGAAGACCGCGATCCCGGCCTGGCGGGCCGCCTGGATGGCGCCCGCGAGCAGTTGGGTGTTGGCGTCCGCCTCGTCGCAGATGCCCGCGTACTGCCCGCCGCCCAGGCTGAGGTTGATCGCGCGCACGTTCAGGCTCAGATGATGATCGACGACCCACATCATGCCAGCCGCCACGTCCGAGGTCCAGCCGCGCCCGTCCTGATCCATCACGCGCACGGCGACGATGCCCGTATTCGGCGCGATGCCGCGCGGGCTGGCGCCCCCCTCTCCGGTGATGATGCCCGCGACGCGCGTGCCGTGCCCGTAGGCGTCCTGCGCGCTCTCACCCTCGTCGGCGTTCTGCGGCGGGCACGCCTGGTTCGTGAAGCAGTGCTGCGCTATCACGTCGTTGGCCAGATCGGGGTGCGCGAGATCGATGCCGCTGTCTAGGACAGCGATGTTGACGCCCGCGCCGGTCAAGTTCCATTCGCGCCATACTTGATCGGCGCGGATGACGGCGGCGCTCTCCGCCATTTGCGCGTAGAGCGGCATATCCAAGGCCACGGCGGCGACCTCTGGATGCTTCTGGAGCGCGGCCAAGCCCTCGCGCGTCACCTCGCCGACCAGGCCCGGCAGGCGATCATAGCGGTGGACGACGCGGAAGCTCTCGTCCGTCACCGTCGCGAGCACCTCCCGTTGGGATTTGGCGATGGATTGGGCCTGCGCCCTGATGTCGCCGGCCTGGGGCGCGGTCAGCAGCACGATCACGCGCGTCGAGCCGCCGGCGCTAAGCGCCTCGACGACCTCCGGCTCCGGCGTCGTCTCCGCGCCGTGGATGGGTTGGGGATTGCCGCTGTTAAAAAGGAAGGCAGTGAGACAAATGAGCACGCCGAGGATGAGCATCAGGGGCGTGCGCTTTGATGGGTTCTTTGCTATTCGGTTCATTAGGGTGATCCTTTCTGATAATCGCACTTGGGAAAGGCATTTACAGAAAAATAAACCTCTCAGTAGAGACGCAAGATTTTGCGTCTCTACAATAAACACAGGGGG
>CAYXVS010000317.1:0-3952 GCA_964468735.1 uncultured Anaerolineales bacterium
AAACGGGGCTATGGATGGATGGCGATTAGCGCTTTCGTGAGCCTTGTCGTTAGCATTCTTTTTGCCATGGTGTTGTCAATGATCTTCGCTGTGGATTCAACAGGTACAATGTCGGAAGCGCTTGGGGGAGCACTGGGCGTCATAGTGTGCGGAGGCCCAGTGACGGCGGTGCTTGCAGTATTAGGCGTGGCCATTGGGGCGGGGTTTTCCAATGCCGTCGCCCGGATGCTAGGCGGGACAGGCATATATGACGATGTGGTCTATCTGATGTGCGCCTATAACGCACCCTTGAGCCTCATCGGGGGTGTGTTGAACGCTCTGCCAATCGTAGGCCCGTACTTGGCATACGTGCCCATAATCTACAGCTTCGTATTGAACATCATTGCGATGAAGGCCAGCCATAAATTTAAGTGGTGGCAGGCTTTCGTATCCGGCGTAGCTGTCTACATTATCATCATGGTCATAATCGCCGCCGTCGTAGCCATGATACTGGTGCTGCTAGGCCCGGCGGTTGGGGAGATTTTTAGCGAGATAATGATGGAAATGTAAGTCGAATATATGGAACCTCCGATTGAGCAAATCAAGAAAGGATAGTAGATATGTCTGAAACTATGTCGTGTCTGACGCCCATCATCATTGTGGTTCTGTTGATTGGGTTCATCCTATTGATCTGGCGCTGGCTCTCGATGCGCGGACTAAAATCGAGGTACGAGATGGACGGCGCCGTCTGCCGCGAGCCGGAGGTAGGCAACGTGGTCATCCGTCGCACGCGAGAGCGCGCAGCCTCTTCCTGGGGACGGCGGGCGTGGCCCTCGTCGTCGGGATGGTCCTCAGCTTGTGGAACATCGTGACCGCCGAGGTCGCATGGGACCAGATCGAGAACCTCGCCGTCTTTCCCATCGCCCTGCTGATCGTCTGGGGCGCCGTCTACCTCATCGCCCGCTCGGCCTTCCTGCCGGACATCACCTTCGATCAAGAGCGTCGCGCGATGATCATCGGGCGCGGCAACGCCGCCCCACAGATCCCCTACGCAGATATCGCGCGCGTCGAGGTCGCGCCCGTGCAAGACCGCATCGGCGGCTTGGCAGTCTACGTTGTCCAACACAACGGCGAACAGATCAAACTGGGCGCCATAACGAAAGCTAGCATGGACGAAAGCGCGGACGGCATCGTGCGGTTGATTGCAAGGGAAACCGGCGCCCAGATGCAGCCGCCTGTTGCGGAGGAAGCATAACGAGAGCGTAACATCCATTGTATGTTACAATAGGCACAACAATAACACGGTGGCGCGCCATAGGACGAAATGAAGACCGCCTGGCGTGCCACCGTGGATTTTGTTGAGCAGGCCAAGGTGCAACGCACTTAAATCGAAGGAAGGGTAACACCTCATGCCGTAGATGCCTGGCGACAGGTCTTAAAAGTGCGTTACCCCTCACAGGACTAAATGGTTACAAGGAGCTTAATCGCTATGAAATCCAACGTCATCGACGCTCTCACCTATTGGTTCCGGGCCACGCTCTGGCCCAAGCAAGCCATCATCGAGCTGAAGTATCACCCGAACAAGTTAGCCGTCGCCGTCTGGATTAACGTCATCTTCGCCGCTCTCTACGCGATCACGGCGCTGATCTACTACGCCATCGGCCGCCTGCCCGCCGTCGAGCCGTGGATGCCCATTTCCCCGGAAAAGTATTACCTCTACCAAATTTTCTGGACGATCCCCTGGGGCTTGATCACGTGGATCGCGTTCTCCGGCGTCGCGCACCTGCTGGCCATCGCGGGCCGAGAGGATCCTACGCCGTACACCTACGAGGACGCGCTGGTCGTCTGCGGCCTGGGATGGGTCGCGCCGAGCGCGATCCTGATGTGGGTCCCGGAGACGATTCTGGTCCCCATCTTTGGCGTCTTCTGGCCAGCGTGGGTCGAGACCTTGCGCCTGATGGTGCTACCTGTTGCGTGGCAGATCGTATTAGTAGCAGTGGGTTTACGCGAGACCCACGACGTCGGCTGGGTGCGCGGGCTGGGCATCGGCCTGATGACTGTCGTGGTCTTCTTCATCAGCTTTTTGGCGTATATGCGCTGATTTGCAGAATATGGGACAACTACATCAGCAACGCGCTGAAGTACGGCGGCGCCCACCTCGCGTCGAACTCGGCGCGAATGAGCGCCCCAGATTTGAATTGATCACATTCAAGGAGTTATTGCTATGTCTATCCGTACACGCATTTTACGCTTTTGTACGGGCCTCGCCAGCATCCTGATCCTGCTGGGGATCACGTTCCCCCTGCTGCCCCGCCTATTCCACACGTGGGGCGCGACGCCCACTGAGATCGCGCGCACCTACCCCGGCGATGAGATTCTGCCCACGCCGGCGCTTTCCTGGACACACGCCCTAACCGTGGACGCCCCCCCCGATGCCGTCTGGCCCTGGATTGCGCAACTGGGCGACCAGCGCGGCGCATTCTACAGCTACACCTTTATCGAGAATCTCATTGCGGGCGAGAAACTTTACGTCAACGCCGACCGCATTCTGCCGGAGCACCAAAATCCGCAGCCGGGCGATTCGCTGATCGACGTGATGTTCGTCATCCGCGAGGTTGAGCCGGGGCAGTGGTTGCTCGGCGAGGGCACAGAGGCGCTGGGCGATCTGGGCTGGACGTGGTTATGGTGGATCGAACCGCGCGGCGAGAACCAAACCCGCTTCATCGTGCGGGGGCATATCCAACTGCCAGAAGGCGCGAAGATGGGCCTCGTCGGCTGGTTGGTGGATGCGGGCAGCTTTGTGATGGGACGGCGCATGATGGAAGGGCTGGCTTTGCGCGCCGAAGGACGCAGCGAACCGCCCGCCGTCGAAGCGCTGGAGATCGCGCTATGGTGCGGCGCGCTGTTCGCGGGATTGGGCGCGGGCGTGCTGTATCTGTGGCGAAGTCCCTGGCAACCGCTGCTCGTGGGCCTCGCCGCCACCCTCAGCCTCATCTGGTTCACCTTCGGGATGCCGCCCTTGTGGATTCGCCTGCTGGTAGATATTGCCCTCTGGGCCGCGCTGGTGATCTTGGGCTACCTATATCCTCGACAGTTGGCGGCGGATGCCCCCGCAGCCACAGCACAAGAACGTCCGCAATGAAAATTCTCGCGCTGATGAGCAGCTATCGAAAAAAGGGCAACACCGCCCGTATCGTGCAGATGATCGAGGCCCAGATGGCGGAGACCGCCGCGCGCCACGATGAGGCGCTCGATTTCGAGACGCTCTATCTGGCCCATAAGGACATCGAAGTGTGCCGGGGATGTCGCACCTGTTTCGATCGCGGGGAGGAGAAATGCCCGCTCAAGGATGACCTACCGGCCATCCGCGCCAAGATCGACGCCGCCGATGGTATCATCTTGGCCAGCCCCGTCTACGTTGATGACGTGAACGCCGTCGCCAAGAACTGGATCGACCGGATGGCCTACGTCTGCCATCGGCCCGCGTTCGGCGGCAAGTGCGCCACACTCATCGCCACGGTAGGCGAAGGCCCCACCCGTCATACCCTGCGCACGATGAATTTCGCCCTGCGCTCGTGGGGCTTCCACATCGTGGGGCGGGCCGGCTACAAGATGGGCGCGCTGATGTCCCAGGCGGAAGCGGAACGCCACTTTCAAGACAAGGCCAGTGACATCGCCGCGAGGTTGTTTCAGGCCATCGCGCAACAGCAGTACCTTCGGCCCTCATTCATTTCTCTGATGATCTTCAGAGTTCAGCAGCACGCCTGGCGAAAAGTATCGGCGCCGGACTCGTACGATTACGCCTACTGGAAAAATCGGGGCTGGTTCGAGCCTGACTGTACATTTTACATCGAGCATCGGGCCAATCCGGCGAAGGTCACGTTGGCGCGACTCGTCGGCGCGGCGCTCGCGCCCTTTGTGACGTAAGATAGAAGTAGTTGGCGGGCCGAAGCTATCGAATTTGTCGGAATCA
>CAYXVS010000318.1:0-3944 GCA_964468735.1 uncultured Anaerolineales bacterium
TCATCCAGATGAAGCACGACAACCGTAGCTCTACCAATGGGAGTTAAGCCAACAATTCGTATCCCCGCATCATCCCAACGGAAATGCTCATGCCATAA
Organism: uncultured Anaerolineales bacterium; assembly: GCA_964468735.1. Taxonomy (GTDB): domain Bacteria; phylum Chloroflexota; class Anaerolineae; order B4-G1; family SLSP01; genus JAAAOZ01. The sequence continues at coordinate 99 of CAYXVS010000318.1, forward strand.
CTGAGTCCGAGGATTGAAAAGAGGAACAGGTTGTCCCGAAACCGGGTCTACACCTGTTGTTTTGTCACCTTTATGACGATTGCACAGGGGACAAGCTATCCATAGATTACTTTCCGCGTCACTGCCCCCTTGTGCCCGTGGCAAAATGTGCTCAATCTCCAAACGCGCCATCACAAGACGCTGTGGGCTTAAACAGTAGCCACAACGATTTCGAGCAGCCTTTCGCACCCGTCGTTCCACATCAGCGGGGATACCCTTAGCCATCGTTGAGCGAATCTCGTACCCCACGCTGAACAGCAACTTGCCAGGCTTGCGCTTTGCGCACCAACCCATGTCGATATTTCTGCATCAGCACATCTAGGCGATCTTGCTGAGCACCGGCCAATGTCCCTTCGCGATTAGCTTCCAACAGCTCATTTAGCTCAGATTGTTCCTCGGGAGGCATCTGTACATCACACAGCTTCAAAACCTCCTCATCCGTTAGAAACGTAACGGGCAGTTCAACCGCCATATTTTCCAGCCACGCGGTCAATACTTCCTCCAAAGACCGTCGTGTCTGTCTGGCGATATACGTCGCCTCACGTGTGACCCGTTCTGATACTTTTAGTGTCACTGTCTCCATACACACCTCGCTTCCTTACGTCCGCTTTCCCTCATTATACAACACAAACCGAGGTTCAGAAATTCAACTTGTTATGGCTACTCCACCACCTGACTCGCCCCATCGACCTTCTGGACGCGGACGACGTGATCCGTGTCCTGCTCGAAGGTGTCGTCGTGGCTGATGACGAAGAGTTGCGAGAAGCCCTTGACGCCCAAGATCTGCTCGGCCAAGTTGTCGCGGCGCTGCGCGTCTAAGTTGGCCGTCGGCTCGTCGAAGAAGGCCCAGTCAATCGCGGAGACTTCGCGCAGGAGCGCCAGCCGCACGGCCAACGCCGCCGCCATCTGCTCCCCGCCGGAAAGCTGCTGGAAGCCTCTATCGCGCCCGGCCTCCGAGAGGACGATGTCGTAGTCCTCCGTCCAGCGGAGCCGCGTGGTGTACGCTTGCATAATCTCGCTGTAGAGCCGGTCGGCGTGCAGGGAGATGATCTCCACCAGGCGGCGCGTCACCTCCGGGCCGGCCTCGCGCAGCACCCCGCGCAGATAGCCGAGCAGCTCCCGCAACTCCGCCAGCTCCGCGCGCTCCGCCTCGGCGGCCTCGAGCGCACCCTGCACCTCCGTGAGGTGCGCGATCTCCGCCGCGATTTCCTCTTGGCGCGCGGCCTGCTGATGGAGGCGCTCCTCCAACGCGGCCAACGTCTCGCGGCGTTGGCCCTCGCGGGCGACGACCTCCGCGTGGGCGTCGGCGTCGTACTGCGCGGCGACCTCGTCGCGGGCGGCGCGCTGCTGCTTCACGGCGGATTCGGCCTGCGCCAGCGCGGCGGCGGCCTCCTCGAACGCCGCCTGACGCTGGGCCAACGCCTCGGCCTCCCGCGCGTGCGAGAGATAGCGCTGATGCGCGGCCTCGTTCGCCTCCTGCACCGCCCGCTGCGCCGCGATCTCCGCATCTAACTCGGCGTAGGCGGCCAACCCGTCGTTCAGCGCCGTCAGCCTCTCCTCCAGTTCGGCGGATTCGGTTTCCGCCGCCGACAGCGACGATGCGATTTTCACCCGGCGCGCGGCAACGTCGGCGGCCCGCTGATGTTCGCGGCGCGGATCGCCCAGCGCGTCCAACGCTGCCGTCAGGCGCTCGACCTCGGCGGGGGCGCCGGTCAGCGCCGCGACGGCCTCCTCGCGCTCGGCGACGATCCCGGCCTGGGCGGCGATCTCTTGGGCGATTTCCTCGGCTGCGGCGGGACGCGGCAGCGCGGCCAGACGATCCTCGCGCGCGTCCAAGGCCGCGCGCTGGGCCTCGATGTCGGCGTCCAATGCCGTGGCCTGCTCCTGCTGGGCGGCCAACGCCGCTTTGGCGGCGGCCTGCTGCGCGGCGATCTCGTCCAGCTTTTCGCGCGCCGTCGCCACCGCCGCATCTTGCGTCTCGACCGCCCGGGCTTGCTCCTGCACGCGCTCCGCCAGCGACGCGACCTCCTCCGGGCGCGGCAACTGCTTGAGCCGCGCCTCGAGCGCCCGCTGCGCTTCTTCGTGAGCGGCGCGCTCTTCCATTATAGTATCCCGCTCCGCCGCGATCTCCGATAGCTCAGCGGCCAATTCCGCGTGTCGCGCCCGATAGCGGGCCAGCAGTTCGGCGCGGTGCTCCGGCGTGAGCGGCTGCTCGCAGACGGGACAGGCGGCCTGCTCTGGCTCAGTATCGTCAGCTTCCTCGGTCGTCTCCAGCGCGGCGATGCGCGCCGCCGCCTGCTCCTGCTCGGCCCGCCGGGCCGCCCGCCGCGAGGTCAGCGCCTCGTAGCGCTCGGCCAGCGCATCCAACGCCGCGCGATGCTCGGCGAGGTCGTCGTCCATCGTGGCGCGCTCGGCGACCTGCGCTTCCAGCGCGGCCAACTGCTCGTGCAACGCCTCGGCTTGCGCCTGGGCGGTCGCGAGCGCCGTCTCAGCCTCCTTCAGGCGATTGGCGGCCTGGGTGTGACGCTCGGCCAACTGCGCCGCCTCGGTGCGCCGGGCCGCGATCTGCTCCTGAAGCGCCGCGCGGCGATCCTCCAGATCCTTCAACGTTGCGCGGACGGCGTCCGCCTTCTCGGTCACCTGCTGGCGCTCGGCCAACCCCGCCGCGATCTCCTCCTGGCGCGCGATCAACTCCGCGTGACGTTCCGACTCTCGCGTCAGCGCCGCCTCGGCATCCGCCAACCGGTCGGCGTCGCGGCGCGCCGCCGCCAACGCCGCCTCGATCTCCTCCTGCCGGGCCACCTGGGGCGCGAGTTCGGCCATTCGCGCCTCCGCCTCGGCGATCTCCTCCAGATCCGCCTGGAGATCCTGCGCCTGGCGGCGGGCCAAGGTCAGCGCGGTCTCGATCTGTTGCGCCTGTTCGCGGAGGGCGTCGCGCGCTTCGCGCCGCTCTTCCAGGTCTGCCAGCGCGGACTTGGCCGCCTCGTAGGCGGTGGCGTCGTCCTCCGTCGCGGCGACCACGGCCTGGGCCTCCCGCGCGGCTGCGAGAGCGGCCTCGGCATCCTCAGCCCGCGCCGAGAGCGCGCGCACCTCGGCCTCCGCCTGGCTCACCGCCCGCTCCAGCGCCGTCAATTCGGCCTGCGTGGCCTCCAACGCGGCTTTCTGATCGGCCAACGCCTCACGCTCCGCGCGGAGATCGGCCTGCTCCGCCTGCACCTGCGCGATCTCCGCCGCGAGTGCCTCGGCCTGGGCGCGCCGCTCCGGCAGCACTTTGACTTCGGCCTCCAGCCCGGCGATCTGTTTCTCCTGGGCCGTGATCTGGTCATCCAACCAGCGGCCCGGCTCGCGCAGACCAGCCCACGCCTGCTCGTACTCATCCACCCGCAAGAGCGGATTGAAGATGTCCTTGCGGCGGCTGGGCGTCTCCAAAAAGGCCGCCGTCAGCAGGCCCTGGGGCACGCCCACGGCGTCGCAAAAGAGCGCGGAGAGATCGGCGCCGGCCTCGACGCCCAGCAACTCGCGCAGCCACACGACCGTCTCGGCCTTGCCCTCGGTGAGCCGCTGATCTAAATCGGGATCGTAGATGTAGTATTGGCCGTAGCTGCCGCACTTGCGCACCACCTGATAGGCGCGCTCATCCCGCGCCACGACGTGGATCGTGACGGTGGCGACCTTCTCGCCCTCGCGGACGAAATCGTCCTGCTTGACGGCTAAGTAGTCGAAGAGCGCGAAGCCGATGGCCTCCAGCAGCGTGCTCTTGCCCGCACCGTTATGGCCGCAGATGGCGTTGGTGCCCGGCGTGAAGGG
>CAYXVS010000319.1:0-3937 GCA_964468735.1 uncultured Anaerolineales bacterium
GCAGATACAGAAGGTGATCCAGCATTGTTCGAGGCGCTTCGAGCATGGCGCACTCAAGAAGCCCACGATCAAGAGGTGCCACCGTATGTCATCTTCCACGATAGCCATCTGCGCGCCATCGCAAGCCAGCGCCCTCAAACCCTGGAGGCCTTAGAGGCCATCCAGGGAGTGGGGCCTAAGCGACGAGAAAAGTATGGACAGGCAATCATCGCATTAATCCGACAATTTTTTAATAATTGATTTGAATATTTGATGTTTTGTAGCTTTGATGTTTCCAAGGAGGCTTGATGCAACACGTAATCGGACTCAAATGCACGATCTGCGGTAAGACCTACGGCGTCGACGAGATCGACTACATCTGCCCGGAGCACGGGGATGATGGCATCGTCGATGTGCTGTACGACTACGACGCGATCGGGGCCAACATCTCGCGCGAGACGTTGGCGCAAAACCACAATCGCACCATCTGGCGCTACAAGCCGCTGATGCCCGTCGCGCCGGAGTCGGCGGAGCCGCCGCTGCGCGTGGGCTGGACGCCGCTCTACGCCGCGCCGCGCCTGGCGGAGAAGTTGGGCCTGCGCCATCTCTGGGTCAAGGACGACGGCGTGAACCCGACCGCCTCCTTCAAGGATCGCGCGTCGGCGGTGGCGGTGGTGAAAGCGCGCGAGACCGGCGCGGAGATCATCACCACGGCGAGCACGGGCAACGCCGCGGCCGCCTTAGCCGGCCTTTCGGCCAGCGTGGGGCTGCCCGCCGTCATCTTCGTGCCCAAGAGCGCGCCGGAGGCCAAGATCGCGCAGCACCTCATCTACGGCGCGCGCGTGATGTTGGTCGATGGCGCCTACGACGACGCCTTCGAGCTGACGCTCAAGGTCGCCCGCGAGTTCGGCTGGTACAATCGCAACACCGCCTACAATCCCTACATGACCGAGGGCAAGAAGACGGGCATCTTGGAGATCTGCGAGCAGCTCGCGTGGGATGCGCCGGATCGCGTCTTCGTGCCGGTGGGCGATGGCTGTATCATCGGCAGCGTCCACAAGGGCCTCAAGGATCTGATGGCCCTGGGCTGGATCGATCACATGCCCAAGATTATGGGCGTGCAGGCTGAGGGTTCCTCGCCGCTGGTCGATGCGTGGGAGCGGGGGATCGAGGGCTGGGAGATGGCGCCGGTCAGCGCCAGCTCCGTGGCGGATAGCATCGTCGCCGGGCTGCCGCGCGACCGCAACAAGGCCTTGGCCGCCGTCCGCGAGACTGATGGCGCCTATATCGCCGTCAGTGACCAGGAGATTTTGGACGCCATCCCGACCATCGCGCGCAACACGGGCGTCTTCTCCGAGCCGGCGGCCGCGGCTTCTTACGCGGGCCTGGTCAAGGCCGTGGATCAGGGGCTCGTCGATTCGCACGAGCGCATTGTCGTGATGCTCACCGGCTCCGGCCTCAAGGACATCAAGAGCGCGATGAAGACCGTGCCCGAACCGCCCATCGTCGCGCCGAGCTTGGACGCGGTCAAAGCGCTGATGGACGAGGGGTAATTTGTCCCATCTGCGCAAGTTGGGATGGGTAGTCGCCGGCGCGGTTGCGCTGTGGCTCTTGTGGATGACGTTACGTCCGCAGGCCACCGTCTCCCGCGATCTGACGCCCATCACGCGACCGGCGGCACAGCGCGGGTTGTCCATCCACTGGCTGATCAACATCGCCGGGAATATCGTTGTTTTCATGCCGTTGGGCGCCGCGATTGCGGTGGCCCAATCTGCGCGCGGAGTCAAAGCGCGCGTGTTCTGGGGCGCCGCCTCCGGCGCGCTCCTGAGCGCGATCATCGAAGGGTTGCAGATGTTGCAGCCCACGCGCGTCTCATCGCTGGGTGATTGGGCGCTCAACACGCTCGGCGCTTTATTGGGCGCGTTGATGATCATGTTGGTAATGAGTAGGGGAGGAAAAGATGCCACAGATTAAGCTTACTTACCCAGAGGGATTAGAGGAAGCTGTACAGACGACGCCTTCGGAGTTGGATGCTCAAATCCGGCTGATGGCCGCGCTGAAGATGTTCGAGTTGGGCAAGCTTTCTTCTGGTAAGGCCGCGCAGTTAGCCGGACTTTCGCGCGTAGCGTTTCTAGAGGCCTGCGGACGCTATCAAGTGTCTATCTTTAACTATCCTCCGGAGGAGATCGCTCAAGAATTGGAACAGGATGCGGATGCCTGGCGCGAGGATAAAGCATGAGAGCATTGGTCTGTGATACAGGCCCGCTTATTGCCCTGGCAAAAGTACGTTGGGCGTCACAAGTCAAACGTCACCCAATGACGCAAGACGTATGACGATTGACGTGGATGTACAAGTTTTATTACAAAACCCATTAATCACATTAAAGGAAGGTAAGATAATGCTAGATCTACACATCAATGAAGAGCAGTTGAAGCGCACCGTGCAGCGCGCGCGCGAGCGCGACATCATCATCCCCACGTTTGAGCAGATGAAAAATCCCAGCTTGATCCCTGATAAAATTAAAGAGGAGCTGGCGGACATCGGCCTGTGGGATGTCGATCCGCGCAACCTCTTCCGCATCACGTGGAAGAACGAGCCGCAGGAGTTCGGCGGCGGATTCGACGGCGTCAACTACGTCGAAGTGCCGAAAGAGTTGACGGGCGTCGACGCCCGCATCATCGCGCTGGTGGGAAAGTGGTTCCCCACGGGCGCGCACAAGGTCGGCGCAACCTTCGGCTGTCTGGCGCCGCGCTTGGTGACCGGTCAATTCGATCCCACGTATCACAGCGCGGTCTGGCCCTCCACCGGCAACTACTGCCGGGGCGGCGCCTACGATGCCACGCTGCTTTCGTGCGAATCCATCGCCATCCTGCCGGAGGAGATGAGCCAGGAGCGCTTCGATTGGCTGGCCAAGGTGGCGGGCGAGGTCATCGCCACGCCCGGCTGCGAATCGAACGTCAAGGAGATCTTCGATAAGTGCTGGGAGCTGAAGGCGGAGCGCGGCGACGAGATCTTCATCTTCAACCAATTCGACGAGTTCGGCAACCATCTGTGGCACTACGATGTCACCGGGCACGCGATGGCGGAAGTGCTGGAGAAAGAACTGCGGGCGCGCGATCGCTACTTTGGCGTGACGCTGACCACCGGCTCGGCGGGGACGCTGGGGTGCGGCGACTATATGAAAGAACTCTTCCCCGCGAGCAAGATCGCGGCGGGCGAGGCGCTGCAATGCCCCACGCTGCTGCGCAACGGCTTCGGCGGCCACCGCATCGAGGGCATCGGCGACAAGCACGTGCCCTGGATCCACAACGTGCGCAACACCGACATGGTCATCGCCATCGACGACGACGATACGATGGGCCTGGTGCGCCTCTTCAATGAGCCGGCCGGCCGCGCCTACCTGATCGAGAAGGGCGTGCCGGAGGATTTCGTCGCGCAGTTAGAGTTGATGGGCATCTCCAGCATCGCCAACGTGCTGATGGCCATCAAGATGGCGAAGTGGTACGAGCTGGGCGACACCGACGTCATCCTCACCGTCTGGACGGACTCGATGGAATTGTACGAGAGCCGCCTGCGCGAGATGCACGAGGAGCACGGCGAATACACCACGACCGACGCGGCGGTGGATTATCACGAGCACCTGCTGGGTCTCCACACCGACAATATGGAAGAACTCACCTACCCGGATCGCAAGCGCGTCCACAACCTCAAGTACTACACCTGGGTCGAGCAGCAGGGCAAGACCTACGAGGAAATCCAAGAACAATGGTACGGCAAGGACTACTGGGCAAGCTTCCAGAGCCAAATCCCTGAGCTTGATGAGCTGATCAAGGAATTCAACGCGCGCGTGGGCTTGATAGAGTAATACCTATCCGGCGATTTTCATCCAAACCCCAACGGAATAAGTCCGTTGGGGATTTTTTTTGTGCGAGGCCTTGGCCGCGTCGAGGCCGCCGT
>CAYXVS010000320.1:0-3921 GCA_964468735.1 uncultured Anaerolineales bacterium
CCGTCGCCTCGGTTTCAGGACCTGAACCCATACCGTGAATCACCATCGGTTCGGCGACGATATCGAAGACGGACATCCGAGGGTTGAGGGAGTTGACAGGATCCTGGAAGATCATCGAAATATCCCGCCGGACGATCTTCATCTGCTCCTTGTCCAACTCGAACAGATTGATCATCTCCGGCTCGCCATCGGCGGAGAACTTATCGGTCTTGAAAAAAGCATCGCCGCCCGTAGGCTCGTAAAGTCGCATCACCGTGCGACTGGCCGTCGTCTTGCCACAGCCACTCTCGCCCACCAGCCCCAAAGTCTCGCCCCCTCGGACGTAAAAGCTGATGTCATCGACCGCTTTTACGTGGCCGGTCACCCGGCGGAGAAAGCCGGATCGAATGGGGAAGTACTTCTTGAGATCACGGACATCCAAAATGATGTTGTCAGATCTTTTTTCAACCATCCTCACACCTCCTCGTACAGCAGGCACCGTGCATAGTGCCCTTTTTCTACTTCCGTCCACTTCGGCACAATGCGATCACATTTTCCGGGCATATACTCCGGGCACCGGGGATGGAAAACGCAACCGGAGGGCAGGTTAAAGGGATCAGGCACCATGCCCTTGATCGAAGCCAGCCGTTGGCTGCTGCGTTTACCAATCTTCGGAACAGACTTCAGCAAGGCACGGGTATAGGGATGCAGAGGATTGTAATACAGTTTCGTCGCATCCGCCGTCTCTACCTGTTTGCCCATGTACATCACCACGATTTCATCGGCCACCTCGGCGATCACGCCCAGGTCGTGCGTGATGAACATGATGGCCATCCCCACCGACTCCTGTAAACCAGCCATCAGATCCAAAATCTGCGCCTCGATGGAGACATCCAGGGCCGTCGTCGGCTCGTCGGCGATCAGCATCGCCGGGCGACAGGAAAGGGCGATAGCGATCATCACGCGCTGGCGCTGCCCACCACTCAACTGATGGGGATAACTATCCACGCGCTCCTCCGGTTTAGGAATCCCGACCTTATGGAGCATCTCGATAGCGATCTCGCGCGCCTCTTCATCGTTGACGGGGCGATACTCCTGAATACTTTGCCCCATCTCTTCACCCACCGTCTTAGGCGCCCGGCGATGCAAGTGAAGCGCCTCACCAATCAACGTTCCAGAAGTGTAGACCGGGGTCAGGGAGCTCATCGGCTCCTGGAAAATCATGCCGATTTCACCGCCGCGAATCTTGCGAATGCGGCTACCATCAGGATCAAGTTCCGTGATGTTAATGATCTCAATATCCCCCGTAGGGTCATATTTGTTCTGGTAGTGAAATAGAACTTCACCACTCGTAATCTTACCGGGCCGGGGCACCATCTGCATGATCGTCTTAGCCGTGACAGATTTACCACAGCCACTCTCGCCGATCACTCCGAGGGTGCGCCCCCGGTGCACGGTAAAGCTCACACCATCGACAGCGTGAACGATACCATCTCGGACATCAAATTCAACGTTCAGGTTCTTTACTTCTACCAAAGGTTCCATCTTCCAGCCTCCTATCGTCCACCGTAGGGGTCAAGTGCGTCCCGCAAACCATCCCCCAGCATGTTGAAGCTCAAAATCGCCAGGAGCACGAAGGGGACGGGGATCAGAAGCCACGGCGCGAAGCGAATAGCGCGCACGCTACCAACCTCCTGTAATAACACGCCCCAACTGGTGAGCGGAGGGCGCAGCCCCAAGCCCAGCCAACTCAATGCCGTCTCAGAAAGAATCATTCCCGGAATCATCAACGTCAGAATTACGATGACGTGACTCATCGTGCCGGGCATCAGGTGCCGGAACATGATCCGACGGTCACTGGCCCCGAAGCTCGTCGCGGCCAGGACGTACTCTTGCTCGCGCAGGGAGAGGATTAGGCTCCGAACCTGTCGAGCCAAGCCACCCCATTGCACAAAGGCGAGGATGAGCGTGAGCATAAAGTACACTGTGATAGGCGACCACTGCGGGGGGATAGCAGCCGCCAACGCCATGAAGAGCGGCTCGCGCGGGAATGCCGTCACAAACTCGGTCAAGCGCTGCACGAGAATATCGACGGTGCCGCCATAGTACCCGGAGATTACACCCAGCGACAAGCCCAAGGTCAACGTCAACGCCTGGCCGATCAACCCGACCAGCAGCGAGAGCCGGCCACCATAGATAATGCGGGAAAAGATATCCCGACCCAGGCGGTCTGTGCCAAACAGAAACATATGAGCATCAGGATTGTCGGGATTCACACCAAAGAGATGCATCTTCATGGGAATCAGGCCCAGGAATTTATAAGGCTCGGCGCGCACAAAGAAGTGGATGGGGTAGATGGCTTCCTTATTAACGACGTAGGTGCGCTTCCGCGTCGCCATATCAATATCTTCATCTAAACCGTAGACGGCAGGTCGCAGACTAAAGTTTCCCTCTTTGTTCTTAAAGACAATCTGTTGCGGGCGGGCCTCTAGATAGTCTGTTTGTTGCTGAAGGGTATAAGGCGCCATAAACTCAGCCAGCACACCGCAAAAAAGGTAGAATGCGATGACGATGATGCCCCCGATGACTGCCGTCATGCTCTTCTTGAACTTCCACCAAACCAAGCTCAAATACGATTGACTGATTTGCTCTTTTTGCATAGGATCAGGCGCGCCCGACACAGGCTCTTGGTCGGTCACCAGTCCAGGATCTTGCGTAGTCATAATAACCTCCCTTACTCCAGTCGAATGCGAGGATCCAGGGCAGCCAAGGCGATATCGGCCAACAAACTGCCCAGCATGATCATCCCGACGATGAAGACTAAGATTGTGCCGGCCATATACATATCCTGCACAATGAGCGCATCAATGTACAACGGGCCAATGGTCGGCAAGTTCAAAACGACGGCCATCAGAGCGTTGCCGACAATGATACTGGGGAACGCCTCGGTTCCCAGGATCACGATGAGGGGATTGATCGCCACGCGCACCGCGTGCTTCCACGTCACGGTGCGGTTCTTGAGACCGCGCGCCCGCGCCGCTTCCACGAAAGGCTGTCCCAACGTCTCCAGTAGGTTACCCCGCATAATGCGCACCAGGCCGGCCGTCCCGGTCACCGCGCCGATGAAGGCGGGAATCCAGAGATGCTTCAACAAATCCCACAGCTTGGCCAAACTCCAAGGCGCATCGGCAAATTCACGGGAGAAAAGCCCGCCGATATCCTGCTCCAGAACAATAACCGCAAAGAAGAGGACGATCAGGGCCAGCAGGAAGCTCGGCATCCCCAACCCGATGAAACTCAACGTCGTGATGATCTGATCCCCGGTGGAATACTGATGAGTGGCAGAGTAGACACCCACCGGAATGGCAATTACCCAGGTAATCACCAAGGTACTCAAAGCTAAGATGACGGTCATAGCCAACCGCTGCCCCAACAACTCTGCAACCGGGCGCTCGTACTCAAAAGAATCGCCGAAATCCCCCTGGACAAAGTTCGAGATCCAGATCCAGTACCGTTCCATCATAGGCTTATCCAACCCGTAGCGGGCGCGATACTCTGCAATCCGGTTCTGCGCACTGCGGTCGCCCCGCGCCTGCAATTCATCCAGCTTCTGGGTGAGGAAATCTCCAGGGGGCAATTCGATGATGATAAAGCTGACAAAGGAGACCAGGATGATCATGATGAAAGAGTAAACTAAGCGCCGTCCAATATACGTAATCATGTTACCTCCTTAAAATCACATCCAATTTCGGAGATCCTTGAATCAGTGACCAACTAATCCTTTAACCTGCGGTTCCGGATCCAAGGGAATGGGGTCATACCTCTTTTAAGAAAGTGGCGGGGGGGGGGGGGCCCCCCCCCCCCCCCCTTCCCTTTGATAAGGGAAAATTGTTTCCCCCCGCACTGCTCCGGATGTGTGTTATTCCGGCTGCCCGGCGCCCC
>CAYXVS010000321.1:0-3909 GCA_964468735.1 uncultured Anaerolineales bacterium
TATTACGCAGTGCGCAATACGTTTTACTATATCCAATTGTGGAGGTATTTGATACATGGACAATGTCCAGGATTTTGCGGAACGTGTCATTGCCAATATCGAGCAGGTGATCGTTGGCAAGCGCCTGACGGTGGAGTTGGCCGTCATCGGCCTGTTGAGCCGGGGGCATTTGCTCATCGAGGATGTGCCCGGCGTGGGGAAGACGATGTTGGCGCGAAGTTTGGCGCGCTCTCTCAACTGCTCCTTCGGGAGGATTCAGTTCACGCCGGATATGCTGCCCAGTGACGTCACCGGCGTCTCGATTTTCAACCAGGCCACGCGCACCTTCGAGTATCAGCCGGGGCCGTTGATGGCCCAAATCGTCCTGACCGACGAGATCAACCGGGCGACGCCGAAGACGCAGGCCGCGCTCCTGGAGGCGATGGAGGAGCGCCAGATCACGGTGGATGGCGTCACGCATCCCCTGCCGGTGCCCTTTATGGTGATGGCGACGCAGAACCCGGTGGAGTACGAGGGAACCTTCGCGCTGCCCGAAGCGCAGTTGGATCGCTTCCTGATGCGCATTCGGCTCGGCTACCCCGAACTGAGCGAGGAGATCGAGGTGATGGATCGCCAGCAGTTCCGCCATCCGATTTTAGATCTGACGGCGGTCTCCTCCGCCGAGGAGTTGATTGAGGCGCAGGAGGCGATCAAAGCCGTCCACGTCGCGCCGGCGGTGAAGGAATACATCGTCCGGTTGGTGCGGCGCACCCGCGAGCACAATCACACCTCCTTAGGCGCCAGCCCGCGCGGTAGCCTCACGCTCTATCGCACCGGCCAGGCGCGCGCCGCGCTCCGCACCCGCGAGTATGTCCTGCCGGATGACATCAAAGCGGTCGCCAGCGCCGTCTTAGCCCACCGTTTGATCCTCAGCCCCGGCGCGCGTCTCCGTGACGTTACCGCCGAGGAGGTTGTGACGGAAATCCTGGATAAGACGCCGATACCCGATAGCCGGTATGCGCCGGCCTAGTTGATGATGATCCTTTCAGCCTTCTCCCTTCTGGAAAGCTACGAACGGGCTTTCTTGAGTTGAAATTGTCCAACTTTGGAATCTTCGCAAAAATAGTCAAGAACAGACGAGGATAGACAAGGTGTATGAGTTTAGTTTATGAGCAGAGCAAGGTGCAACGCACTTGAACTGAAGGGAAGGCTACGCCTCATGCAGGATATGCCTGGTGATAAGCTGAAAAGTGCGTTGCACCTAAACTAGACGATTACTAGACAAGGATAGACAAAGTTAAGCTATGAAAATTCACCCTCACATCAAGCTGAGGAATGCCCTCTTACCGATTTTGACGCTGCTGGTGCTGCTCTCCGAAATGCTCACGCCGTATCGAGGTTGGCGGATGCTCATCGCCGGATTGGGCGGGGCGTGGTTGCTCAGCACCTACTGGGCCTGGAGTCTGGCGCGGCATCTCCAACTCAAGCGGGAGATGCGCTTCGGGTGGGCGCAGGTAGGCGACCGGCTGGTAGAGCGGTTTACGCTCGTCAACGATGCTTGGGCGCCTGCCGTCTGGTTGGAGATCGCGGATCAATCCACGATGCCGGAGTATCATGTGAGTTGTGGCATTGGCATGGGGATGCGCGATGCCATCCGCTGGCACCACGAAGCTGTCTGCGAGCGTCGGGGCTTGTTCACACTCGGTCCGACGCGCCTCCTGACCGGCGATCCCCTGGGCATTTACAGCGTCGAGCTGGATTATCCCGCCACGATGCCGCTGCTGGTGCTGCCGCCCATTGTGCCCCTGCCGTCCATCGAGGTCGCGTCGGGCGGGCGAACGGGGGAGGGGCGCCTGCGCGTCGGCGCGGCTGAGCGGACGGTCAGTTCGTCCAGCGTGCGGGAGTATGTCCCCGGCGATAGCCGGCGCTGGGTCCACTGGCGCCTTTCGGCGCATCACGATGAACTGTACGTCCGCGAGTTCGATGGCATGCCCTCGGCAGATTGGTGGATCGTGTTGGATATGGATCGGTATGTGCAGGCCGGCGAGGGATTGGATGCCACGCAGGAGCATGGCGTGATCTTGGCCGCGTCCTTGGCTGACCGGGGCATTCGGCAGCGGCGCTCTGTCGGCCTGGTCGCTCAGGGCGAGGAGTTGCTGTGGATCGCGCCGGATGAGGGGGAGGGCCATCGCTGGGAGATCCTCCGGGCGCTGGCGATGGTCAATCTGGGCGTGCATCCCCTGCACGAAGTGCTCACCCGCATCCGACCCGATCTGAGACAGCGTACCAGCCTCATCATCATCACGCCTTCGTTAGATCCGCGCTGGGTCGAGGCCCTGATCCCCCTGATGCAGCGCGGCGTCGTTCCTACCGTTTTGTTGCTAGATCCGAGCACCTTCGCGGCGGACAAGAAGTATAGCGCGGAGATCGAGGCGTTCTTGGTCGATCTGGGCATTGCCTACTATCCTATCGCGCGCGAGGTGTTGGATCGCCCGGAGATCCGGCCCGGCCGGCAGGGACAGTGGGAGTGGCGCATACTGGGGACGGGCAAAGCTATCCCTATCCGCAAGCCGGAATCCAGTTGGAAGGTGCTATCTGAATGACAGCTTGGAAACAGAAACGTCGATCCATTGCTAGTTATCTGTATTTGCCGAGGTTGATCTCGACCTTAGTCCGTCGCCTGGGGCCTAAAGCCCTGCTTCTGTGGGCCTTGCTCCTGCTGTCGATGGCCAGCTTTGCGGGTGGCCTGTCCGATCTGGTCAGTGGTCTTACGTACCGCTATCTTTTCCTCACGGCTGCCTTAGCGATGACCCTCGCGTGGGGCACGGCCCTCCTGCCGATGCGCGCCCGTCTGGCCGCTGCGTTGAGTATGTTGCTGGGGATGAATTTCTTGCTCATCCGGGTGGGCGGTCTGGGGGAGGATCTCTACCGCGCTGCCCACGCGGCCCTCCTCCTGCTGGTCAAGATCCTCGCGTGGCCGTGGCTTGGCCCGCCCGAACTCGCGGCGATCATCGCGCCCTGGCAAGTGCTCGTTGGCGTGTGGAGCGATTTAGCCATCTTGGTCATTCGCCCCCTGAGATGGATCTGGGGCATTATCCTAGGGCGCGGGGTCTTCGATCCCGTAGCCTCAACGTTGGCCTGGGGCTTGGTGATGTGGATCTGTGCCAGTTGGGCCGGCTGGGTGGCGCGGCGACACACGCATCCGCTGCTGGCCATCGTTCCCGGCGGCGGCCTTATCGCCTTCCTCTTGGCGTACACGCGGGACAGATCGCCCATCCTGCTGCCGATCATTGGCCTGACCCTGATCCTGATGGCCCTGATGCGGCAGTGGTCGCGTGAGAAGCGCTGGGATCGGAATCATATCGATTACTCCCGCGCTCTGTGGCAGGATATGATCGTCATCGCTGTAGTGGTGGCCGTGCTGGCCGTAGGGATGGCGTCGGTGGCGCCGGCTATCTCCATCAATAAGTTCGTTCGCTGGGTGCGCGAGTACATCGAGGACGAGGATAAACAACAGGTGACCGAATCGATGGGCTTGGAGGCGGAGCCGGAGAGAAGGGAGCCTTCGCCCTTTGAGAGGATGCAACGCACGGACCTCCCGCGTGAACACCTCATTGGCTCTGGCCCGGAGCTTTCGCAGGAGGTCGTGATGATCGTTCGGACGGGGACGCCGGTGCCGGCCCGTGCGACCACGTCCGATCTTCAAGCCTCAGCGCCGCGCTACTATTGGCGCAGTCTCACCTACAATATCTACACCGGAGTCGGGTGGCGGACAAGCGGCATTGAGGAGACGAAGTATGAGCCGGGTGCGCAGGCGACGTGGCCTTCGATGACGCATCGGCGCCAGCTGCGCCAGGAGGTCGAGATGCTGGGCGATATCGGCGATCTCATCTACGTGGCCGGCACGCTGATGGCCGTCGATCAGCCCTA
>CAYXVS010000322.1:0-3908 GCA_964468735.1 uncultured Anaerolineales bacterium
CTGGTTCAGCAGCACCTGCTGCATTGCCATGATTGCCGAGAAGAGTTCGAGGCGTTGCTGGACGCGCTGCGGGCGTTGATGGAAACGTGAACGTTTGAAGACCATCCCACACCCCCGTGTCCTGCTTCGCCCCATAGACACCAGGAGGTGTGGAATGTATCACAAATTTTACGGTATCGGATTATTGCTGCTGATGTTGGCCGTTTCGGCGTGCGGGTCGCCATCGGAACCGACGACTGTCACGGCTACGGCTGCGGCTACGGCCACAGTACCTTTGCCCACCTCAGAGTCGCCCCTCATTGACCCCCCGGAGTCGCCTCCATCGGGCGCGACGCGAGAATTCAGCACGGATTTCAGCCGCCACACGGTATCCTACGCTGATATTATGTCCGGCGGCCCCCCAAAAGATGGGATTCCGGCCCTCGACGCGCCACAGTTCATCCCCGGCGACGAGGCCGACTGGCTCGATCCGCGCGAACCGGTTATGGCGCTCGAACGCGCCGGCGAAGCGCGCGCCTATCCCATCCAAATCCTGATGTGGCACGAAATCGTCAACGACGTCATCGCCGGCCAGCCCGTCGTCGTGACGTATTGCCCGCTGTGCAACACCGCCATCGCCTTCGATGCGGAGTTGGACGGCGTGGCGCTGGACTTCGGCACGACGGGCCGCCTGCGGTTGAGCAACCTGATTATGTACGACCGCCAGACGGAGAGCTGGTGGCAGCAGGGGACGGGCGAGGCTATCGCCGGAGAACACGCCGGGCGGCAGTTGCGCATGCTCCCCGTGGTGATGCTCTCCTGGCAGGACTTCCAGGCCGCGCATCCAGAGGGGCGCGTGCTCTCGCGCGAGACCGGCTACGGACGCGGCTATGGCCGCAACCCGTACACCGGCTACGATGCGCCGGACACCTACCCGTTCCTGTACACCGGGCCGCAGCCGCCCGCGACCCTCTCTCCGGTAGCGCGGGTGCTGGCCCTGGCCATCGATGGCGACGCCGTCGCTTACCCCTATCCCGTGCTGGAAGAGACCCGCGTGGCGAACGACACCGTGGGCGACACGCCGGTCGTGGTCTTCTGGCAAGCCGGGACAGCTTCGGCGCTCGATACGGCGCAAATCGCCGAGGGCCGGGACGTGGGCAGCGCGCGCGCCTTCAGCCGCGAAGTCGAGGGGCGCGTGCTGACCTTCCAGGTCGCCGGGGAGCAGTTCACCGACGCGGAAACCGGCAGCGCGTGGAATCACCTGGGGCAGGCGGAAAGCGGGCCATTGGCCGGGACGCAGTTGACCCCGCTGGTGGGCAACAACTACCTCTGGTTCTCGTGGTCGGCTTTCTGGCCTGAGACGCGGGTGTATAATCCGTAGTGATACAGTTGATATGGGGCACACCGGATCGTCCTCATCGTCGGGGCATCCAGCAACCTACACAAGGAGAGGAGTAACCGTTTAGTCTTGTGAGGTGCAACGCACTTTTGAGCTTATGACCAGGCACATAACATGAGACGTTACCTTTACTTCAGTTCAAGTGCGTTGCACCTTGATTCGCTCACAGAACTAAACTGATACGGAGAGGAGATTTACCTATGCACAAAGTTGACACCGCCGAGCACCAACGCTTGATTGATTCTGAAGCCCGGCGCGCCGATTGGAAACAGTGGGGGCCGTACCTCGCCGAGCGCGCGTGGGGCACGGTGCGCGAGGATTACAGCGCCACGGGCGAGGCCTGGGACCATTTTCCGCACGATCACGCCCGCAGCCGCGCCTATCGCTGGAATGAGGACGGTCTGGCCGGGGTATGCAATCGCTTTCAGAACCTCTGCCTGGCCATCGCGCTATGGAACGAGCGCGATCCGATTCTCAAAGAGCGCTTCTTCGGACTCAATGGCAACGAGGGCAACCACGGCGAGGATGTGAAAGAGTATTACTTCTATCTGGACAACACGCCCACCCATTCTTATATGAAGATGCTCTACAAATATCCCCAGGTCGCCTTCCCTTATGAGCAGTTGATCGCCGAGAACCGCGCCCGGGGCCGCGACGAACCGGAGTTCGAGCTGGCAGACGCGCTGCGCGAGACCTTCGCGGCGGGCCGTTATTTCGATGTCGTCATCGAGTACGCCAAAGCTGGACAAGAGGACATCCTCTGCCGCATCACGGCCATCAATCGCGGGCCGGAAGCCGCGCCCCTCCACATCCTGCCGCACCTGTGGTATCGCAACACGTGGTCGTGGGGCTATGGCCGCGAGCGCCCGGAATTGCGCGCCGCCGGGCCGGGAACCGTCGCCGTGGAAGAACGCCATCTGGGCGCGCGGTGGTGGTACGTGGACGGCGATGCGCCGCTGCTGTTCACCGAGAACGAGACCAACACCGAGCGCCTGTTCGGCGCGCCCAATGCCACGCCCTACGTCAAGGACGCTATCCACGAGGCTGTTGTCCACGGGCGCGCAGAGCGGGTGAATCCGGCGCAGGTCGGGACCAAAGTCGCGGCGCATTTCCAGGCTGTCGTCCCGCCGGGTGAAACCTTCAGTGTGCAGGTGCGCTTCGCGGATGCAGAGCACGCAGATCCTTTCGGCGACTTCGACGCCATCTTCCAACAGCGCATCGCCGAGGCCGACGCCTTCTACGCCGCCATTCAGCGCCCCGATTTGAACGACGACGAGCGACGGGTGCAGCGGCAGGCCCTGGCCGGGCTGCTGTGGAGCAAGCAATTTTACCATTACAGCGTCGAACTGTGGTTGGATGGCGATCCGGGTCAGCCGCCCCCGCCCGCGGCCCGCAAGCAGCAGCGCAACGCCGATTGGCAACATCTCTACAACCTCGATGTCCTCTCCATGCCCGACAAATGGGAATATCCCTGGTACGCGGCCTGGGACTTAGCCTTTCACACCCTCTCCATCGCCTTAGTTGACCCGGAGTGGGCCAAGCGCCAGATCATCCTGTTGCTGCGCGAGTGGTATATGCACCCCAACGGCCAGCTTCCGGCCTACGAGTGGAATTTGAGCGACGTCAATCCGCCCGTTCACGCCTGGGCCGCGTGGCAAGTCTACCAAATCACCGGCAGGAACGATACCGACTTCCTGGAAAAGGTCTTCCACAAGTTGCTGCTCAACTTCACCTGGTGGGTCAATCGCAAGGACGCCGACGGTCGCAACGTGTTTCAGGGCGGCTTTCTGGGTCTGGACAACATCGGCGTCTTCGACCGCAGCCAGCCCTTGCCCACCGGCGGGCACATCGAGCAGGCCGACGGCACCGGCTGGATGGCCTTTTACAGCTTGAATATGCTCGCCATCGCCCTGGAATTGGCGCGCACCAAACCGGCCTACGAGGACGTGGCGACGAAGTTCTTCGAGCACTTCCTCTATATTGCCGACGCCTTCTATAATATGGGCGGGCAAGACGTCAGCCTGTGGGATGAGCAGGACGGCTTTTTCTACGATGTCTTGCATACACCGGACGATGTCTTCACCCCGCTGCGCGTCCGCTCTTTCGTGGGGCTGATCCCGCTGATGGCCGTTCAGACGTTAGAGCCGGAGTTGTTGGCGGCCTTGCCAGACTTTCGGCGGCGGATGGAGTGGGTCATCAAATATCGACCGCACCTGGCGGCCCACGTCGCGCCGTTCGACACGCGCGGCGCGCACGGCCACTATCACCTCTCGATTGTGGATCGCGACAAGCTGACCCGTATCCTGACGCGGGTCTTCGATGCCGCCGAATTTCTATCCGACTACGGCCTGCGCTCGCTTTCGCGCTATCACGCCGCGCACCCTTTCACCTCGCGAGTGGACGGGCGGACGTACACCGTCGCCTACGAGCCGGCCGAATCGCGTTCGGGCTTGTTTGGCGGCAACTCGAACTGGCGCGGCCCGATCTGGTTCCCCACCAACTACCTGCTCATCGAGGCGCTGCGCAAGTA
>CAYXVS010000323.1:0-3893 GCA_964468735.1 uncultured Anaerolineales bacterium
ACACTGGCTCGTCCGTGCGTCGGGCGCCTGAGCTCTCCACCACCACGCCGCCGGGTGCGACCGGGCCCATCATCCGCGCGCCGGTCTGGGGCGCCATCACGATCAGGTCGTTGAGCGAGCCGCCCCCGCCGAAGCTCTCGGTCGCCTGGCGTTGCAGGCCCGCGCCGATGGAGACGAGCACCATCACCGACGCGGTGCCGATGACGACGCCGAGGGCGGTCATGATGACGCGCCCTTTCATGCGCTTTAGGTTGGCGATGATGAGTCGGATTAAGTCTCGAAATGTCATGGGAAGCTCTCAGCTTTCAGCCGCTGGATAGCGATCTGCGTGATTTGACCGCATGTCAGGTGTCCGTTAGCTCCCAAGCCCAAAGAAGCCGCGGAGGGCGCGCCCGATCTTCTGTATTAGGGTCTCGGGCGCCTCCTCGGTGGGGGGCTCGGGGCCGCCGGGCATCAGCTCGCCCGGTCCGCCGGGACCCTCCGGTCCGCCGGTGATTTCCAGCGCCAGGGTGTTGGTCAGAGTCTGGGTCTGGTTGAAGTCGTCGCGGTAGGCGACGGTGACGAGGAGCTCCGTGGGGCCGGGCTCCTGGGGGGTGACGACCAGGTCCAGCGGGGCGGAGCCGCCGGGGTCGAGGGGGCCGACGAAGGCGAGGCCCTCCGACCGGATCTCCATTGCGGGGCTCGCGCCCTCGATGTTGGTGATATTGACGGCGTTGCGCCCGATGTTGATGATCTCCAGCGACAGAGGGAGTTGCATCCCCACCCGGAGCGCCTCCGGCTCGCGGAAGAAGCTCACCTGGAGCTCCGGGCGCTTACGGACGATGATGCTGAGCCGCTGGGTGTCCTCGTTACGAGAGCCGCGCGGATCGTCGTAGGCGAGGGCGATGGGCAGGCTATAGGCTTTGGCCTCGGCGGACCCGTCGATGATCAGTTGCCGCGAGAGCGTCACGCTCTGATCCTGTCCAAGCTCCTCGACGAAGAGCACGTTGCCGGACATGAGCGGGATGAAGGGCGCCAGCGCGGCGCCCTCCTCGCCGCCGAGGGCGAGGGTCAGCCGGCTGGCATCGCCGCCGCCGACGTTGGTCAGTTGCAGCGTGAGGGTGAAGGTGTCACCCGGAGCCAGGAGATCGGGCTCGGTGACGTAGGCGTCGATGAGGACCTGGGGCTGGCGCGTCAGGGTGGTGTTGACGTCGATGCCGATGGTCTGCTGGTCGGTGTAGCTGCCGCCGCCGTAGTCGCTGTAGGCCAGGCTCATCGGCATAGCCCGGCGCCCGCCGGTGTCGAGATCGCCGAGCATCAGGGGCAGGGTCACGGTGACCGCCTCCTCAATGCCGATCTTGGGCGTCGAGACGGTGTCACTGCCCGCGGCGGGGATCGCCATCTCGCTGGCGGCGGCGGTCGCGAAGACGTTGCTCGCGGTGCGGCTGCCACGGTTGGCGATCTGCAGCGTGAGGCTGAAAGGCTCGCCGGGCACCAGGACGGGCGGCTCGGTGCTCACGCCCTCGATGACGACCTTGGGCGCACCGCTGTAACCGGTGACCTTCGGCTTGCCGATCACCTCGACGGGCACCGTTGTCGGGTAGTCGTAGTGGTTGCCCTCCCAATCGTTGGCGCTCAGGTCGATCTGGACCTGGTGCACGCCGGAGGGGAGGGTGTCGGGCGCGCGCATCTGCTGCGACACCGTCGCCGTGTGGTTGATGTGCAGTTGCCAGAGCAGGTGGCCCTTGTCGCCAACGGGTACAAAGGTCCCGCCGGGGAAGACCGCCATCGTGTTCTCACCGGCGCGGCTGCCGTTGTTATAGATGTCGATGGTGACGACGAACGCCTCGCCGGCCTTCACCCGCTGCGGTTCGACGGTGTAGTTGCGCACGGTGAGGATGGGCCGCCCGGGCGGCGCGGGCTCCTGCGGCTTCGGCGTGGGCTCGGGATTGCGCACCCGCAGCGCGTCCGTGAGGCTGTCGGCGCGTGTGGCGTCGGACACCTCGATGGTGTACGTGCCCGCGGGGACGCCTGCGGGGAGCTGGGCTGTCAGCGCGGTGGCATTCACCAGCGTCGTCTGCAGGAGGCCGTAGCCGACAAGGCGGACGACGCAGTCCTCGGTGAAGCCTGAGCCGTAGAGGCTGAGCGTCGCGGCGCGGTCGTTGATCACCGACGAGGGCTCGATTGACGCCAAATCCAATGACGCCTGCGCCCTCACCGGCGCGCCAGGAAAGAACATGCCAAGGATTAGCAGGATTATGACTGTGATCATCATTCTTCGCATTGTAGCCTCCTCACTTATGGTTCCACCATTCGTCCGTCGAGTAGGTTCATCGTCGCGGTGGTGTAGTCGGTGACGCGCGGGTCGTGGGAGACGACGATGACGGTCCGCCCCTCGTCGCGGTTGAGGTCGCGGAGCAGGTCCATGATCTCCGCGCCGGTCTTGGAATCGAGGTTGCCCGTCGGCTCATCGGCGAGGATGATGGCGGGGTCGTTGACGAGGGCGCGGGCGACGGCGACGCGCTGTTGCTGTCCGCCGGAGAGCTCGGTGGGCTTGTGATCTATCCGGTCGGCGAGGCCGACGCGGGCCAGCAGGTCGGTCGCCCGGCTCGCGCGCTCGGCGACGGGCACCTGGGCGAAGATCATCGGGAACTCGACGTTCTGCAGCGCCGTCATCGTCGGGATCAGATGGAAGGACTGGAAGACAAAACCGACCTCGCGGCGCCGGTATTCCGCCAGCGCGTTCTCGTCCAGCCGCGTGATGTCCTGCCCTCGCACCAGTATCTGGCCCGCCGTCGGGCGGTCGAGCCCGCCGAGCAGGTAGAGCAGCGTCGATTTCCCCGAGCCTGAGGGGCCCATGATGCCCACGAACTCGTCAGCCTCCACCTCGACGTCGATCCCGTCGAGGGCGTGCACCACCTGATCGCCCATCACGAAGTCGCGATGGAGATCGGTGACGCGGATGAGGGAATCGAGTTGTTGTGCGTTGGCCATCATGCTAGAAGAGGCGCATGCCCTGGCCGATGCCGACGATAGCAGGCAACAGCGTCACCAGGGTCGCGATGATCCAAATGCCCAGCGTGATCAGGACGGCCCGGCGCTTGGGCACGTGGGCGAAGGCCCAGATTCCCAGTGCGGTCAAGATCAGCGTCCAGATCATATAGACATCCACTTTGCCCAGCAGCGCGGCGAGTACTTGCGCACTGCGGGTGGGGGGGGCGTAGGCCTGAAAGCTTCGCGACATCGGCGGAGGGGCGCCGTCGAGCACGAGGCCCGAGAGCCCCTGGTTGTAGATGGGCGTGCCGCTCAGGGCCATGGCGATGGCCTGGACGATGTACCGTAGGGTCATGGGCACGCGGGCCCAGACGACCATCGCGAAGAGGGCCCCAAAGCCCGTGCCGTTATGGCCCAGGAAGGTGCTCGCCAGGGCGATGAGCCCGGCCCAGATGAGCCAGGAGACGAGCGTGCCCACGACGCGCCCACCGATGGGCAGCGCGACGGTCAGGGGGTGCGGCCCGGATTGGGGTGGGGGCTCGGCCATCGGCCCGCGCTCCTCTGCGGGCATAGACTCGAAGAACGCGACCTGCAGTTGGTAGACGTAGCCGGCGTTGGCATTGGCATAGGCGATGCCGTGAACGATCAGGGCGATCAGCAGCAGGGCCGCGGGGATGAGCCACCATCGTCGTTTGGCCTCGCTGAGCGCTGCCATCGTCTTGCGGGGGCGCAGCATGACGCCGATGAGCGTGCCGAATGGCCCGCCGGATTGGGATGACGATTTTATTGCTTTGGTCATAGACGATACCTCGTGGTCTTCCCGGCGCCGTTGGGACCGAGCAGGCCGAACATCCCGCCGTGGACGTGCAGCGAAACTCCGTCCAGCGCGCGGATACGACCGTAGTCCTTGGTCAGATGCT
>CAYXVS010000324.1:0-3872 GCA_964468735.1 uncultured Anaerolineales bacterium
TAAGCTCCTGTAACCTTCGCAAGGGTTCGTGAGTTGAATTTTTAAATACGCTCGTAGGTTGTGTCTTACGCCGCTTGCACGTCAGCTTCTAAGGATTCGAGGCCCTCTGGCACTTCGTCCTCGTACAGGATGACGTAGCGATAGCCCTGCTCGGTGAGAAATCGCTGGCGATTGGCGCTATATTGTTGATCGATGGTCTCCTTGCTCACGATGCTGTAGAAGTAGGCCTGCGCGCCATCCTTCTTGGGGCGCAGGATGCGGCCTAGGCGCTGAGCCTCCTCCTGGCGCGAGCCGAAGGTGCCGGAGATCTGAATCGCGACGTTGGCGTCGGGCAGGTCGACGGAGAAGTTGGCGACCTTGGAGACGACCAAGGTGGAAAATTCTCCCCGGCGGAATTGATCGTACAACACCTCGCGCTCGCTCTGCTTCGTCTTGCCCGTGATCAGCGGGAAGTCGTAGCGCTCGGCGATGTTTTCCAATTGATCCAAGTACATCCCGATGATCAGGATGCGATCCTCGGTGTGATGTTGCAGCAGGCGATCCAAAATCTCGACCTTGGCGGGGTTGTCGGCGGCGACGTGATATTTTTTGCGGCGCTCGGCCATAATGTAATCTAACCGGTGCGCTTTGGGCATCTCCACGCGGATCTCGCTGCACTGCGCGGGCGCGATCCAGCCCTGGCGCTCCAGATCATGCCACGGGACATCGTACTTCTTGGGGCCGATGAGCGAGAAGACATCCTCCTCGCGCCCATCCTCGCGGACTAAGGTCGCGGTCAGGCCCAGGCGCCGGCGCGCCTGAATCTCCGCCGTGATGCGGAAGACCGGCGCGGGCAGGAGATGCACCTCGTCGTAGATGATCAGGCCCCAGTCGTTCTCGTTGAAAAGCCCGAAGTGCGGGAACTCCTCTTCCATCGGGAGGTTCTTGTTCTTGGTCCCGCGCTTGCGATGGGTGAGAATCTGATAGGTGGCCACGGTCACCGGCGCGATGTCCTTGGTGCTGCCGCTGTATTCGCCAATCTTATCGGGATCTAAGGTGGTCTTATCCAACAGCTCCCGGCGCCATTGGCGCGCCGCGACGGTGCTCGGCGTGAGGATCAGGGTGTTGGCCTGCACCTTCTCCATCACCTCCATGCCGACGATGGTCTTGCCTGCGCCGCAGGGCAGGACGACCACGCCGGAGCCGCCGGCCTCCGATCCGCCGGCCCAGAAGATCGCGCTGGCGTCGCGTTGGTAGCGGCGGATGCGGAACGGCTCGCCGTCGACGGTCTGCTCGCGCAGCTCGAAGGTCAGCGGCGTACCCTGCACATATCCGACCAGATCCTCGGCGGGATAGCCGGCCTTCACCAGCGCTTGCTTGACGTGGCCGCGTCGCGAGGCCGGCACGAGCAGGGTGTGCTCGCCCTTCCGCCCCAGGACGTAGGTCTTGACGTGGCGATTGCGCTCCAATTCCATCAGGAGCATGGCGTCGTCAGACATCAGCCGGAGCTGTTGCGGATTGTAGGGATCGCTCACCAAGCGCACGCGCCCGTAGCGCGCGATGGCCTCCTCGATCTCCACGATGACGTTATCCGGCAGGGGGTACTTCGCGTGCTGCTGTAGCCCGCCCAGAATCTCCTCGGCGCTCAATCCCGCCGAGGCGGCGTTCCACAGCGAAAGTGAGGAGAGCCGGTAGGTGTGAATGTATTCCGGGCTTTTCTCCAGCTCGGCGAATCGCGCCAAGTGATCTCTGGCGTCCTCGTAATTTGCGTTATTCACCTCCAGAAGGATCGTCTTATCCCCCTGGACAATTAATGGCGCTTCTGCTTTATAGTTCATATTTAATTTGCACTTACCTTATTTTCTTAATCTGCCGTGTGATTTGCTGTAGGTAATTGTATCTCTCGGGTGAAAATTCAAATCTATATACGGGAAGCGATAAGATGTAGGTGTGCCGCTCCCAACGGCCCATTATAACGCAGCATGGCGCAATTTCAAGGGTTGAATTTGACTTTCCTCGTGGGGATGCAGGAGGAACGCCTGGGGAAACATAAAAGGCAATCGTTTAGTCTTGAGGTGCAACGCACTTTTTGGGCTTGTTGCCAGGCATATACTGCATGAAGCAGCGCTTTCCTTCAGTTCAAGTGCGTTGCACCTTGGCCTGCAGATACCATAAAAGGAACGAGGGGACTGGAGGCGCTTCCTCGGGTGCGAGACGCCCGAACGGTTATCCTTCGAAGCGATAGCCCACGCTGCGCACGGTGATGATGCGCACGGGATGGCCGGGATCGCGCTCTATTTTCTCGCGCAGCCAGCGGATGTGGACATCGACGGTGCGACTGCCGCCGGTGTAATCCCAGTCCCAGACATTTTCCATCAACTGCTCGCGCGAGAGCGCCCGGCCTCGGTTTTGCGCCAAAGAGACGAGGAGATCGTATTCCTTGGGGCGCAGATCAAGGCTTTTGCCATCGAGCAAGACCTCGCAGCGATCCCTATCGATCACCAGGTTGCCGAAGGTCAACCGTTGGGGCGATTCTTCTTGCGCTTCGGCGGCGACCTCCTCGCGGGTCATGCGCACGCGGCGCAGCAGCGCTTTGATGCGGGCCAGCAACTCGCGCATGCTGAAGGGCTTGGTCAGGTAATCATCGGCGCCGACCTCCAACCCGACGATTTTATCGACCTCGTCGGCGCGAGCGGTCAGCATCAAGATGGGGACGTTCATATCCTTGCGCAGGAGCCGACACACCTCGAAGCCATCGAGGCCGGGCAGCATGATGTCCAGGAGGATCAGATCAGGCTGCACCTCGCGGGCCAACTCGACGCCCCTGCGGCCATCTTCGGCGGTGTGGACCTCGTAGCCGTGTTTTTCTAAGTTGTAGGCTAAGGTCTCGCGCAGCACGAGTTCATCTTCCACGACCAATATCGTCTCTGACATTCTAACTCCCCTTACTGGATGTTTGCTTCCTTGGTTAAGTGTACCCAAGGATTAGCCTACGTCAATGGGTGAGTTTCACATTGTGAAACTCACCTTTGCATCTGATGCGATTGGCGTTACAATCAAATCAGCAAGCGTATAGGAGCCTGAAGCCTGCGAGGTGATCGATGATTCCATTGCGAGATAATGTGCCGAGACGCCACTTCCCCCTTATCACCGTGCTGTTGATCATTGTCAACACCGCCGTCTTCCTATTCGAGGTTGTGATCGGGAGCGACGCTGTCGAAAAGCTGACCTATTTATTCGGTTCTGTGCCCGCGCGGCTCACTGCGCAATGGATGAATCCCGCCGTGTTGCTCACGTTGATCACCTCGATGTATTTGCATGGCGGCTGGACACATCTGATCGGCAACATGCTTTACCTGAGAGTCTTCGGGCATAGCATTGAGAACGATATGGGGGAGGGGAGATTTCTCGTCTTCTACACGCTCTGCGGTGTGTTGGCGGCTTTAGTAGATACCGCGCTGGCGCCGAACCGTGAGATACCGGGGATAGGCGCCAGCGGGGCCATCGCGGGCGTGCTGGGCGCTTACTTGCTGCTCTATCCAGAGGCGCGCATCAAGATGTTGGTGCCGCCGCTGTGGTTCGTCACCTTCAAATTACGGGCGTTCGTGGTCTTGATCATCTGGTTTCTGATGCAATACCTCAACGGCCTGGCCAGCCTCAATGTGCGGACGCGGGTGGGCGGCATCGCGTGGTGGGCGCACATCGGCGGATTCCTTGGCGGAATGCTGCTGACGCCCTTATTTTTCTGGGGCAAGTCGCCCCCCAATGACTCGGCCCGCCGCGTCACGACGTAGGCTCTTCGCGGGCGGGCCTGCCCCGACGGCTGTAGGTGAAATAACTTTGGCTCTTGTTGGTTTTTAGGTGAAATTGGGTGCGAATGATGCTCAGGCTCT
>CAYXVS010000325.1:0-3862 GCA_964468735.1 uncultured Anaerolineales bacterium
TGCAAGAGCTGCGGCGCCCCGATCAAAACCCAAGATATTGATTGGGACTTAAAATTGGCGCGCTGTGAGCATTGTGGCACGGTCTTCGACCTGCGCGATGCGCCGCAAGCGACGTCATATCCCCAGGTGCAACGTCTTCCGGAGCGCCAACCCGTCCCCATGCCCAAAGGCGTCGAGGTTGCAACCGGTCCCGGCGCTCTTCAGATCACCTATCGCTGGTTTAGCCCCAAATACATCGCCTTGTTGCTCTTTACGGTGTTCTGGAATGGCTTTATGCTCGTTTGGCATGGCGTTTCATTGTTCTCCGGCGCGTGGATGATGTCGGCCTTTGGCCTGTTGCACACGGCGGTGGGCATTGGGATCGGATATTATACTCTGGCTGGATTCCTGAATCGCACAATGGTGTGGGTGCAGGAAGATATTTTGGGGATTCAACACGCGCCGCTGCCGTGGTTCGGCGCCAAGCAGATTCGCGCCTCGGCCATTGACCAAATCTATTGCCGCGAGAAGGTGCATCGCTCCGATAGCGGCACCAGCTACACCTATCAGGTGCACGCGGCGATGCAAGATGGCAGTCAGGAGAAGCTCTTGAGCAATCTCTCGAAGCCGGAGCAGGCGCTATACATCGAGCAGGAGTTGGAGCGCCATCTGCACATCACGGATCGGCCCGTGCGGGGCGAGCTGCCGCGCTGAGGCAATCTTAGGCAGCGGGCAGCGTGAACCAGAAGAGACTGCCCTGACCCACCGCGCTATCGATGCCCACGCGGCCGCCCAGCCGTTCGACGATGCGCCGCACGATGGAGAGGCCCAGGCCGTGGCCCTCCACGCGCATCTGATCGAGCCGCTCGAAGGGTACGAAGAGCCGCGCTTGCTCCTCCGGCGTCAGACCCTCGCCGTTATCCCGCAGCCAGAAGTAAATTTCCTCTATATCCTCTGCGTTCTCAGATGAAGCATCGATGTCTGGACAGCAAATTGTAGCCAGGTTTGGCTTCTCGTAGCTGAATCCCGCCTCCAGGCGCGGGGGCGAGCCGCCATATTTGATACCGTTGCTGATGTAATTGATCCACACCTGCTCGACCCAGACGATGTGCCCCTGGCTCACGGGCCATTGATTGGGCAGGATGAATGTGGCGTCAGCCTTTTCGATGTCGTCGATTAGGCGGGCGCGCACACTTCGCAGGATTCTCTTCATATCTAATGGCCCCGTCTCCACCTCATCCACATCCCGGATGCGAGAGAGTAATAACAATTCTTGGATGATGTTGTCCATCGTGCGGACGTTCTTGGAGATGATGTGCAAGCTGTGACAAACTTCTTCCTTCGTCAGATCCTCCATATCCATCTCCAGAAGTTCCGCGTAGCCCCGAATCTTGCCGAGTGGATTTTTGAGGTCGTGCGAGACCATCTCCGCGAATGCATCCAACTCCGCGTTGCGCGCCTCTAAGGTCACGTTCATCTGCTGCAATTTCAAGAGGTCGGCAAAGCGCGCCATCGAGATTTTGATCGCGCGATGGATTTCTCGGATGTCCGGCGGCTTGATCAGGTAAGCGCCGACGCCGGCCTGCGTGGCTTCCTCGACCAGTTCGAGATCCTCGTGAGCGGTCAGCGCGACCACCGGGGTGGGGCACTGGTCTTGAATCCGCCGGGTCGCCTCGATGCCATCGATCCCCGGCAGGCGAATATCCATCAGCACCACATCGGGGCGGAGCGAGGCCGTCATCTCGACGGCCTGTTCTCCGTCGATGGCCCGTCCTACGACCGAATATCCGGCATCCTCAAGCAAACCCTGGATCATCTCCCCGACCAGATATTTATCATCCGCGATCAACACGCGCGTTACCGATTGCCCAGTAGGCTTATTTTCCATTCCTCTTCTCCTCTTTCTTTGGTCGCTCACACATCGGAGCGGAAGCTGATTTCTGCCACCGCACCGTCATCGTTTCGCAAGATTAAATCGCCCCGCAGTTCGCCATGGACGATGTTGTGGATCAAATCCAGGCCGACGTTGTACTCCCCTTGCTCCAAGATCTCTGGTGGGTAGCCCGGCCCTTTATCCTGGAATACACAGTAGATTCTCTCTGCCTCTTGATAAATGTCCACCTGGATGCTGATCTTTCCTTCCTTCGACGTGGCATATTTCAAGGTGTTGGTGGCCAACTCGTTGATCACCAAGGCCAACTGGTGCGCCTGATCTGGCGTCACCCGGACCGACGAGGGCGGGATGATGACCGACAGCCGGCGATCCCGCACTTGGACTTGCAAGGCCGCGTGCAACACCTGCTCCACTAATTTATCTAAACGCAGCGGCGCCCACTCGGAGTTGGAGAGCATGCTATGCACCATCGTCAGGCTTTGCACGCGCTGGCTCAACTCCGCCATAATGGATTGATACATCTCGCGATCCTCTATCTTGGCGCGGCGGCGCTCCGCGTAGAGCAGCCCGATGATGGAGGTGAGATTGTTCTTCACGCGATGATTCACCTCGCGCAGAAGGGTGGTTTTGGTCTCCGCCTCGGATTTCACCTGGCGATAGAGGCGCGCTTTCTCGATAGCCATCGCCGCCGTCGTCGCCAGCGATTCGGCCAGGGTCAGATCGGAGGCTGAGAAACGCCCCACCTCGGCATCCAACATCTGGATCACGCCGATGGTCCCGTCCTCCCCGCGCAGGGGCACGCTGAGAATAGAATGGAGATCCAACCCCGTCGCCTCATCAATGGTTGGGAAGTGGCGTTCATCTTGGGTGACATCGTGCACTATGATGCTCTCTTCTTCCTGAGCCGTCCGCCCGACAATGCCGACGCCCATCGGAAGCCGCCACCCACGCACCAGATCACTTTGTTCCCCCGTGGCATGTTGGCACACCAGCCAACGACGTGAGCGTTTCCCATCATCTACCGGCGGTTGGCGTTTGGGAAATAGCTTTTTCTGCTCCAACAATGAAATGTTGCTCTCAGACTCCACTAGCCAAATGGAAGAGGCGGTCAAATCCAAGAGTTCACGCATCTCGTTCAGCACGATCCGCAACACCTTGTCCAAATCAAGCGTCGCGGAGAGCGCCTGGCCCGCTTGATTGAGCTTCGCCAATTCGTGATTGCGCTGCTGGAATGCGGCGACGGCTTGATGATAAGCGGTGAGGTCCCGTACCAAGGTGACGATCTGACAAACTTCTCCATGCTCTTTGATAGGGATTTTGTGCATTTCGCCCACGATGGTCTTATCCCCAAGATGGATCTCGCCCTCCGTCGATATCGTTGCGCACCCTGTCGAAACCTGATGATACGCATCACATTCGTTCGTCGATAACTCGGGGAAGACCTCAAAGAGCGAGCGCCCGATGATGGCGCGGTTCTCCCATCCCAACTCGCGTTGCAACGCCCTAAACGCCGCATTGACCAAAGTGAAGCGCAGATCCGCATCGACGACGTAGATGATGTCGTCCACCGCGTCGACCGTGGCGCGATAGAGCGCCGCCGCATCGCGCAGCGCCTGCTCTGCGGATTGGCGATGGATAATCTCCTGTTCGAGTTGGCGAGTCTTCTGGAGCAGCACCTGAGTTTTTCCGCGCCAGCGAAGATATAGCAAATACCCCCCGCCGCCGACTGCTCCGCCGGTGACCAGATGCACCCAGAGCCAGGTGAGGCTTAATGATTCCTGATATACAAAAAAGAAAAACAGCCCCCCCACCCCGAGAACCCCGACCAACACCCACATCAGCCCCCATCCTACCCTTTGCAGGGTGTCCCGAACGGTCTGTGACTGCTTGCGTTCCATTGCTTCTCCCATTCTATCGCTTGCATGCCTGACGATAACTCAAGTCAAGACATCAATTTACGTCCCATTAGATATTATTTGTGATTTCCCT
>CAYXVS010000326.1:0-3843 GCA_964468735.1 uncultured Anaerolineales bacterium
GCTTAACTGATAAAGTGGTATTAGTCACCGGCGGCACATCCGGTATTGGGCAGGCCATCGCCGTGCGCTTTGCCGCCGAAGGCGCGCACGTGGCGATCAACTATCGCCGGCGCGAGGCGGATGCCGCCGAAACCGATGAGATGGTCCACGCGGCGTTGGAGCGCTGCGTCCACGATGTCACGGAACACGGCGTCAATCACATCCTCGTCCAGGCCGATGTCTCGCAGGAAGACGAAGTCCGGCGCATGGTCGCGGAGGTCATCGCGCAACTCGGCGGATTGGACATCTTGATCAACAACGCCGGCATCCAGGTTCCGGCGGACTCGCACGAGATGGCCGTGGACGATTTCGACCGCGTGCTGGCCGTCAACCTGCGCGGGGCCTTCGTGGCCGCCCAATCCGCCATCCGCCACTTTCTGGCCGAAGAAAAACCAGGCGTGATCATCAACGTATCCAGCGTGCATCAGATGATCCCCAAACCGCGCTTCCTGAGCTATGCCATCAGCAAGGGCGGGATGCAGAACCTGACGCGCACGTTGGCCCTGGAATATGCCGGGCGGGACATCCGCGTCAACGCCATCGGCCCCGGCGCGACCATCACGCCGATCAACCGCGCCTGGGTGGATGACCCAGAGAAGGCCGCGCAAGTCCTCCAACATATCCCGATGGCGCGCGCCGGCACGGCGGAGGAAATGGCCGCAGTGACCGCCTTCCTGGCCTCGGACGATGCCGCCTATATCACCGGCCAGACGCTCTTTGTAGATGGCGGCCTGACGCTCTACCCCGACTTCCGCACCGCCTGGTCGTCTGAGTGAAGGAAGGGATGAAGGAACGCGCTATGCCTGGCGCTGCGCAATTTCAAACCGCTGCCGGCCTCCCCGTGCCCGCCATCACCGCCGCGCAGATGCGCGAGGTAGATCGCATCGCCGTGGAGGCGTTCGGCCTGGGCCTGCTCCAAATGATGGAGAACGCGGGCCGCACTCTGGCCGGGAATGCCCTGGAGATGCTGGCTACCCTGTCGGGGGAAGTGACGATCCTGGCGGGCGCGGGCGGCAATGGCGGCGGGGGGCTGTGTTGCGCGCGTCACCTGCACAACCGGGGCCTGCGCGTCAACGTGCTGCTCGACCACGAGCCGGAAGCGTTGGGGGCAGCGGCGGCGGCGCAACTGCGCATCTTGCAGGCGGCGGGCGTCCACCCGCTTGAGCCGTCGCAGGCCGAATCCGCGCTCCGCCGCGCCGACCTGGTCATCGACGCGCTCATCGGCTACAGCCTGCGCGGCGCGCCTCGAGGCCAGGCCGCCGACCTCATCGCCGCGTGCAACGCCCACGCCGCCCGCGTGCTGGCGCTGGACGTGCCCTCCGGCCTCGATGCGACCACCGGCGACGCGCCGGGCCTCGTCATCCGCGCCGCGCGCACGCTCACCCTGGCCCTGCCCAAGACCGGCCTGCGACGCATCCCCGGCGCCCTCTATCTGGCCGACATCGGCATCCCGCCAGAAGTGTATCGGCGGCTGGGGCTGGCGTTTGCAGCGCCTTTTGGAACGCGGTATTGGGTGCAGCTGTGTACGTGACTTTTAATTTGCCGCGTATGGCATAGAATGTATAACATAGAATGATACCCATTGTGGAGGCATACCGTGACAGAACCCTGGCAACCTATCCTTGAACAATTGCAGGCGATAGAAGATACAGCTACGTTACCGTCATTGCTCACTGCTTTGGAAGACGCGCTTCCATTAAAAACCCCTCTGCGCGCACAAGTGCTCATGGATATTGGCAAAACCCTCAGCGCGCAGGCGCGCTATCCAGAGGCGCAACGCTATCTGGAACGCGCTTTTGAAGAGGCCCGCAAGTTGGAATCCAGTGATTTGCAGGCACTGGCGATGGGATTACAAGCTGACATACACCGTATGCAAGGCGATTTCCGCAGTGCGCACATCAAGCTTATGCAAGCCCGCGAGACGCTGGATGATATTCCGGCGCAAGATCGAGCCATCTCAGCGCGTATTTATCTACTGAGCGGTTTGAATAGCCTTTCGCTAGGCAATTATGATATCGCGCGCCAACAGTTTTACGAAGCCTATCAGCGCTACAATCAAGTCAATGATCTCGAAGGCAAGGCTTTCGCAGCCAATCGTTTGGGAACCGTCGCTACCATGTTGGGCGTCTATAGCGAAGCCGAGAAGTATTTACAGCAAAGTCTGGCGCTGGCCCGGCAGATTGGGGATCGTCACGCCATGGCCGGTGCGCTGCTCAATCTAGGTGAAATTGCACGATTACAGGAAAAATTCACCGAGGCGCGCGCATTCTATCAAGAAGCCAGCGCGCTGTTCGCCGCGTTGGGCTTGCACCGGGGCATGTGCATTGCCGAAAACAACCTGGGACACATCTATGTACAACAAGCTGATCTTTCCGCCGCCAAATACCATTATCTGCGCGCGGTCGAGTGTGCCAAGATGGCGGATCTAGTCCCCGATATGCTGGATACGCTGGCCGGGTTGGTCTTTATCCTATTGTCCCGTGAACGCTATGACCTGGCGGCTTTCAGTATCGCCTTCATCTTACAGCATCCGGCCCATCTACAGGAGACTGAACAATTTCTGGAACCAGCACAAGCAAGCATCAAGGAACACGCGCAATTTGAAGGAGTATTGCCGTCACCGGAGCGACTTCTACAAGTGGTGGAAGACATGCTTGCTGAAGTATTCTCAATATGACAGATGACGATTCTAGCCCTCAGTTTTTAGTTTTTTTGTCGTATATTTCTCGACTGTACACACTTTTAGTCACCAATTACATGAATTCTCTTGTTGTTTTCGATTAAATTTATGACAAAAATTAACCGTTGAAAGGAGACCCAATGGACATTGCAATGATTGGATTAGGAAAAATGGGCGGGAATATGGCCCGCCGGTTGCTGCGTGGCGGCCATCGCGTGGTGGGCTATGACCGCAATCCCGATGCCGTAAACGAATTGGCGGAGGACGCGGGCCTCGTCCCGGCGGCCTCGCTGGAAGAGGTGGTCGAGGCGCTCGCGCCGCCCCGCGCGCTCTGGGTGATGGTTCCCGCCGGCGATCCCACCGAGCAGACGCTGACCGCGCTCGGCGCGTTGGTCTCACCCGGCGACGTCCTCATCGACGGCGGCAACAGCAATTACAAGGACACCGTCCGCCGCGCCGAGATGCTTCAGACGCAGGGCGTACACCTGGTGGATGTGGGCACAAGCGGCGGCGTCTGGGGCCTTGCCGAAGGCTACAGCATGATGGTCGGCGGCGACGCGGACGCCGTGGCGCGCTTACGTCCCGCGCTGGAGACGCTCGCGCCGGGGCCGGAGCAGGGATGGGGCCACGTCGGGCCGAGCGGGGCCGGGCACTTCGTCAAGATGGTGCATAACGGCATCGAGTACGGCATGATGCAGGCTTACGCTGAGGGCTTCGAGATTCTGCGCGCCAAGCATGACTTCGACCTCGATCTGCACCAGGTGGCCGAGATCTGGCGCTTCGGCAGCGTCGTGCGCTCGTGGCTGCTCGACCTCATCGCCAACGCGCTGACGGACGATCCCGCCCTGCCCGACATCAAGGGCTGGGTGGCCGACAGCGGCGAGGGCCGGTGGACGGTCTTCGAGGCAGTAGACCTGGACGTGCCCGCGCCGGTCATCACGGCGGCGCTCCAGGCGCGCTTCGTCAGCCGCCAGGAAGAGAGCTACGCCGCCAAACTGCTTGCCGCGATGCGGAATCAATTCGGCGGGCACGCGGTGAAAAAGTCGTAAGAGTGGATACCTTGCCCAACGAGAAAGGCCGTGCGGGGAAGATCGGTTGTAAGAAACAGGGTCTTTTGGATTTCG
>CAYXVS010000327.1:0-3838 GCA_964468735.1 uncultured Anaerolineales bacterium
TACAATGCGTGTCGAGCTTTGATGTTTTGTTACTTTCAGGAGGCATAGAAAATGCATCGATGGGTTGAAAACATAGTCCGTTGGGCGCGTCGTAAATCGCCTTGGATCCTACACTTTAACAGCGGCGGCTGCAATGGCTGTGACATCGAGATTGTCGATCTGCTGACGCCGCGCTACGACGTGGAGCGCCTGGGCATCCTCAAAGAGGCCTCGCCGCGCCACGCCGACATCCTGCTCTGCACCGGCCCGGTGACGCGCCAATCGCGCGACCGTCTGCGCCGCATCTACGAGCAGATGCCGGCGCCCAAGTGGGTCGTCGCCGTGGGGAGTTGCAGTTGCTCCGGCGGCGTCTTCCAGGGCGGCGATAACGTACTCGGCGGCATCGAGCAGGTACTGCCGGTGGATATGTACATCCCCGGCTGTGCTTGTCGCCCCGAAGTGATCATCGACGGTCTAGCGCGCTTATTGGAGACGATTTGATGAGTCGATTGAAGAAGCAAATTCAACTATTCGAGAAATTATTGGCGGAGTTGCAGGCGCTCTTCCCAGAACACGATCTGGAAGGCCGGAGCGTGCCATCTGACGACCTCTTCGTCACCATCCCGGCGGACGGCCTGCATCCGGCGGTGCGCCTGTTACTGGATGAGTTCGATCTTTATCACCTTTCGACGATCACGGGCCAAGCGCGCGAGGAAAATCTCGAGCTGCTCTATAACTTTTGGGATCAGCACGGCGTGACCTTGCGCATCCTCCTGCCCTATGACGCGCTTGCCATGCCCACCTTGACCGATCTGATCCCCGGCGCAGCCTTCTACGAGCGTGAGGTTCAGGAGATGTTAGGCGTCACCTTCGAGGGGCATCCCGACCCTCAGCGCCTGCTGATGCCCGACGATTGGGAGGGCGAGCATCCCCTCCTCCCTGACCTTCCCGAACACGACGAAAAAAGTGACGATGATGAGGCGGTGGAGAAGAAGCAAGAGAGGAAAAAACAATGAAAATTACCGTGCCCATCGGACCGCAGCACCCGCTCCTCAAGGAGCCTGTGTCCTTCCAATTGACCTTAGAGGGCGAGCACGTGGTCGAAAGCGCGCTGCGCTTAGGCTACGTCCATCGCGGCATCGAGCACCTCTGTCAATCCCGCACCTATGTCCAGAACGTTCACCTCGTCGAGCGCGTCTGCGGCATCTGCTCTCACGTCCACACGACGACCTACTGCCACGCCGTCGAGGAGCTATTGGAGCTTGAGGTCCCGCCGCGCGGCCTCTACCTGCGGGCGCTGCTCTGCGAGTTGGAGCGCGTCCACAGCCACCTCCTCTGGTTAGGTGTGCTGGCGAACAACATCGGCTACGATACCATCTTTATGTACGCCTGGCGCGACCGGGAGATTGTCTTAGACATCATGGAAGACCTCTCCGGCGGGCGGGTATCGCACGCGGTGAACATCATCGGCGGCGTGCGCATCGACCTGACGGACGAGCACCGCGACGCCATCTTAGAGCAGCTTGATCTGCTGGATGAGCAAATCACCAACTTGTTGGGCGTCGTAGAACACGAGCGCACCCTGCACGCCCGCACCCGCGACATCGGTTACCTCTCACTGGAGCAGATCCGCCGCTACTGCGTGGTGGGGCCGGTGGCGCGCGCCTCCGGCTTAGATGTCGATTTGCGCCGCGATAATCCCCGCCCGCCCTACGACCAGTTGAACTTCAACGTACCAGTGCATGAGGATGGCGACGTCTGGGCGCGCACACTCGTGCGCGTTCAAGAGACGGTGGAAAGCGTGCATCTCTGCCGCCAGATCCTGACCTCGTTGCCCGATGGCCCGGTCTCCGCGCGCGCTTCTCGCCGCGTCAAGGCCGGCGAGGCCATCTGCCGCTCCGAGGCGCCGCGCGGCGAGGTCGTCTACTACGTGCGCAGCGACGGCAGCGATACCCCGGCCCGCGTCAAAATTCGCACCCCCACCCTCACCAGCCTCATCACACTGCCCATCCAGCTCGACGGCGTGAGCATGGCCGATGTCTCCGTTGTGCTTTCGGGCGTGGATTTGTGCATCGCCTGCGCGGATCGCTAACATAGGCGTATCTGTTTAGCTTTACAAGTAGATCAAGGTGCAACGCACTTGTACTTAAGCAACAATATATGTATGGCAATAAGCCCAAAAGTGCGTTGCACCCCAAAACTAAACGGTTACAAATAGACAAGGAGACGCTATGACAGATCTGTTTAACCTGTTGATTTTTCCCGGCTTTCTCTTCCTCTTCATCTGCGCGCTCGTCTTCGAATGGATCGACCGCCGCATCATCGCCCGTTTCCAGGAGCGCGTGGGGCCGCCGTGGTTCCAGCCGCTGGCCGATTTCATCAAGCTGCTGGCGAAAGAGGACATCCTGCCGACGGGCGCGCACGTGGGGGCGGCGACGCTGCTGCCCATGCTCTCGCTGACCGCCGTGCTGACCGCCGGGTTGTACGTCCCCATCGCCAATATAGTTACCGCATCCTTCGAGGGCGATCTCATCATCGTCCTTTTCCTGCTCACCCTGCCCGCGCTCGGCTACTTCCTGGCCGGCTGGATCTCCGTGGGCGTCTACAGCCTCATTGGGGGGCACCGCTCGCTGTTGCAATACTTCTCCTACGAGGTGCCCTTCCTCATGGCGGTGGCCAGCCCCGCCGTGCTCAGCGGCTCGTGGCGGATCGCGTCCATCGTCGAATACCAGGCTCAGACCACGTGGGGCGCGCTGATGCAGCCGTTAGGCTTTGTGCTGGCGATCATCGGCCTCATCGGCAAGCTCAAACGCGACCCCCTCGACATCCCCAAGGCCAAATCCGAGGTCGTCGGCGGTCCGCTCACCGACTTCACCGGGCGGAAGATGGCGCTCTGGCACCTTAGCATCTACATCCAAACCGTGGTGGGGATTTTCCTGCTGGTTAATCTCTACTTGGGCGACAGCCGATTCGTCGGCCCGCTGCCGCCGCTGTTGATCTTTGGCCTCAAATCGCTGGGGATTTTGTTGTTACTTTCGATGACCAGCGTCCTTTACGCCCGCCTCCGCATCGACCAGTTGGCGAACTTAGGTTGGCGCGTGCTGGCCCCCCTGGCGCTGTTGCAGATCTTAGTGATGATTGGGATTGGAGTCTGACGATGCCTAAATCCTTGCGCTCGTTCATGTATCTCCTACCTCAAATTTGGAAAACGCTGAAGCGCGGCCCTCGCACCGTGCGCTATCCCTTCGGCCCGTTGGACCTGCCCAGCAGTTATCGCGGGCGCGTGCAGATCAACGCCGACGCGTGCCGGGGGTGTAGCCTCTGTGTGCGTGATTGCCCCGCCTTCGCGCTGGAACTCGAGCGGGAGGATCGCGAAACCTTCCGCCTGATCTACCACCCGGATCGCTGCGCCTACTGCGGGCAATGCGAGGATAGCTGCAACTTTGGCGCTATCTATTTGGATAACGACTTCGTGCCTGGCACGTCGGATCGCAAGACGTTAACGAAGGTGCTGGTGGATCGCAAGCCGGAGCCAGAGCCGGACTCGGACTCGGAGGATGAAGTGTAAGACTGGCTGGCGAAAAACCAGCGCGCCGGATGAGCTACTGTCGCGAATTACGACTTTCTTGAGAGACAAGAGCTTGTGGAGTATGGCCCTCTTCCCCCAGAGGGCCATTCGTATTGCTGGGGCTGTATCTGTTTAGTTACGTGAGTGGATGTTCCCAGAACTTCAAAAAAGCTCTCAGTCCCCGTCCCCGGGGACGTTTACAAAGCACCTTCGATCTGCTCAGACGCCCTCGGGGACTTACACGCAGTTCAACTCTTGTGAGGGCACGGGTTTATGAGTATGAGAAAAGAA
>CAYXVS010000328.1:0-3805 GCA_964468735.1 uncultured Anaerolineales bacterium
TTAATTTCATCTACTGAGCGGCATGATAACCCGCAAGTTCTGCTTACCGACCAGGTCCTCAACGCGCTCCCGTAAATCCAAGCTGTACTGCGTGCTGACCTCCGGAAAGGTCAACTCGATCTTCTGATACCCCTGGCCTTCCAGCACAACGATGAATTTATCGCCGCCGGGACGCTGGCACAGAAGTTGATGGAGTTGCGTTAATCTATCAAAATCCCGCTGATGGTCCCCGGAGCGCTGAAGTGTGATATAGAGCGTGCTTGGCGGGGATGGGGGTTCGTCCGGCGGGGGCGGTGGCGTCCGCTGCCCGCCGTTATCCCGACCCAGATTCGATTGGTCTGATGGGTCTGAGGCCGTCTGCTCATCCGCCTCATCATCATCTTGCTGAGGCCCATTCGAGCCATTGGTATGATACGTGGTATGATGATCGTTAGAATACGAAGGACTCATCCCATAATCTCCTTGATCTGCTTGATCTGCTTGATCTGCTTGATGTACATTATTCGATGGATGTAACATCTGCTCCGGGCGCTTGAACCAATCGGCTAAGAGCGGATGCGAATCGCGATCTTGGCGGTCGTCCAGTTTGCCGCTGGCGACCAGAATCTCCTCCTGAATCAGCAACGATTTGAAGCGCTCATACGCCCTGGGGAAGACGACCACATCTAACGTGCCGCCTGGCCCTTCCAGCGTGACGAAGGCCATCATGTTGCCCTTTTTCGTGTTGATGCGCTTGACGCGCTGCACCATGCCCACCAACGTGAGTTGTTGCCCCAACTGCTCGGTGGCAGCCTGCGCGATGGTCGTGCT
Source organism: uncultured Anaerolineales bacterium (assembly GCA_964468735.1). Lineage (GTDB taxonomy): Bacteria > Chloroflexota > Anaerolineae > B4-G1 > SLSP01 > JAAAOZ01. The sequence continues at coordinate 811 of CAYXVS010000328.1, forward strand.
GATTAAGCCGTTGGCCTGAAGTTCACGTTCCTGGCGCTCAAGCGGATGTTCGGAGAGATAGGCGCCCAATAGCTCCTTCTCCCACGCGAGTAACTGCCGGTTGTCGATCGGCGGCGCGAAGGCCGGCATCGTGAGGCGCTGCGTACTGCCCATCGCATCCCCAAAGAGCGTGATCTGGCCCACGTCGCGCGCGTGATGGATCTGGCTGCTGGCGCCGATCAGCGCATCGATTATTGTGAGCAGTTTGGGCCGCTCTCCAAATGAATCCAACGCGCCGGCCTGGATAAGACATTCTAAGGTCTTGCGGTTGACCTTCCGTAAATCGACGCGATCCGCGAAATCATCCAGCGACTCGAACGGCCCGCCCGCGCGGCGCGCATCGACGATTACCTGCATCGCGTCGTCGCCGACGTTCTTGATCGCGCCCAAGCCGATGCGAATGTACCGCCGGCCCTCTTTTTCGTGGCCAATAGAGAACTCCACATCGGAGGCATTGATATCCGGGCCGCGCACGTCCAACTCGCTGCGCCGCGCATCGGTGATGAGAAACCCCAACTTTTCCACATTGTGGCGCTCAGTCGTCATCAGGCCGGTCATGAATTCCAGGGGATAGTGCGCCTTGAGGTACGCGGTCTGCGCGGTGATGACGGCGTAGTCGGTGGCGTGGGCGCGATTGAAGCCGTAGCGCGCGAAGAATTCGATGTCGCTCCAGACGGCGTCGGCGATGTTGGCGTCGATGCCCTTCTTGATCGCGCCCTCGCGGAAGAGCTTTTTGTGCTTCGCCATCAATTTCTTCTTCTTCTTCGCCACCGCCTTGCGGATCATGTCCGCCTCGCCGGGCTTGTAGCCCGCCATCTGCACCGCGATCTGCATGATCTGCTCTTGATAGACGATGATGCCGAAGGTGTCGTCCAGAATGTTTTCCAAAATAGGATGATGATACTCAACCGCCTCCTCGCCGTGGAGGCGACGGATGAAGGTCGGGATGTTCTCCATCGGGCCGGGGCGATAGAGCGCCAGCACAGCGATGATGTGCTGAAATTCCTGCGGGCGCAACTCGTTCAGCGTTCGGCGCATGCCGGCGCCCTCCACCTGGAAGACGCCCGTCGTCTCGCCGCTGGCCAGCAGTTCGTAGAGCTTCTGGACCTTGGCGTCCTTTTCTGGATCGTCGGGCGCGCGCTCGTAGGGAATAGTAAAGAGATCGAGTTTGACGCCGTGCTCCTTCTCGATCCATTCGCACGTCCGACGCATCGAGGTCAGCGTGCGCAGGCCCAGGAAATCGACCTTGAGCATGCCCATCGCGTCCACGATCTCCATCGGCCACTGCGAGACGCGCTCCACCGGGCTGTCCTCGCCGCCGCCCTTGGTGGGCCGATGCAGCGGCAGGTATTCGACCAGGGGCTTATCGGAGACCAGGATGCCGGCGGCGTGGGTGCTGGCGTGGCGCGTCGTGCCCTCCACCTGCTGCGCGGTATTCAGCAGCCGCTTGATGTAGGGCGTGCTCTCGTAGACCTCGCGCAGATCGGCGACCTGCTCCAGCGCCTGCGCAATCGATACGGGCTTGCCGGGGACGTTCGGCACCATCCGCGCGACGCGGTCGACTTCGCCCAGGGGGATGTCTAAGGCGCGGCCCACATCGCGGATCGCGGCGCGCGCGCCCAACGTCCCGAAGGTGATGATGGCCGCGACGTGATCAGCGCCGTAGCGCTCCACCGTGTATGCGATCAGCTCCTCGCGCCGGTCGTCGGGATAGTCCAAATCGATATCGGGCATATTGACGCGGGCCGGATTCAAGAAGCGCTCGAACATCAGCCGATTTTTGAACGGATCCACGTGCGTGATCTCCAGCGTGTAGGCCACGACGCTGCCCGCGCCCGATCCCCGGACGTTCCACCAGATGTCGCGCTCCTTCGCCGCCTTGCAGAGATCCCAGACGATCAGGAAATAGTCATCGAAGCCCATCTCGTGGATGATGCCCAGCTCGTGCTCCATCCGCTCGATCACCTCGGGTTCCTGGGCGCGCGCCTCGCCATAGCGCATCACCAGGCCCTCGTAGCAGAGATGGCGCAGGTACTCCTCCGACGCGCCGCATCCCTCCGGGACGGGGAACTTGGGCAAGTGATAGGGCGGCGCGAACTGAATCTCGACGTCGCATTGCTCGGCGATCTTGACGGTGTTCTCCAGCGCTTCTGGAATGTCGCCGTACAGCTCCCACATCTCCTCCGGGGAGCGCATATAGTAGGAGTTGTCCGACATCCGCATCCGCTTGGTCTCGTTGACGCTCTTCCCGGTGCCGATGCAGAGCAGGACGTCGTGCGCCTCCGCCTGATCGGGCTTGGCGTAGTGGATGTCGGCGGTCGCCACCATGGGGACGTTCATCTCGCGGGCGAGCGCGATCATCCTCTTGTAGGTGGGATCAAATTCCGGGATATCATGCGTCTGCAATTCGATGTAGAAGCGATCGGGGAAGCGCTCCTGATACCAGTGGACGGCCTCGCGCGCCTTCTCGTCCCGCCCTGCGTGCAGCAATTGGGGGATCTCCCCCTGCACACAGGCCGTGAGCGCGATCACGCCCGCGCTGTGCTCGGCCAACGTCTCCTTATCGATGCGGGGTTTATAATAGAAGCCCTCCAACTGCGCGAGGCTCGCCAACTCAAGCAAGTTCTGATACCCGGTCTGATTCTGAGCCAAGAGCACGATGTGATACGGCTTGCCATCGTCACGATTCCGGCTATGGCGCGAGGTGCGGGCCACATAGGCCTCGATGCCGATGATGGGCTTGATGCCCGCCGCCTGGCACGCCTGATAAAAATCCACCACGCCGAACATCACCCCGTGATCGGTGATGGCCAACGCATCCATGCCCAACTCGACGGCGTAATTCGCCAACTCGCGCGGGCTGCTCAACCCATCCAATAATGAAAATTCCGTATGAGTATGAAGGTGTACGAAATTAGACATTCACATCCTCCAACGATAAATTTGTATCTGAGAG
>CAYXVS010000329.1:0-3792 GCA_964468735.1 uncultured Anaerolineales bacterium
CGAGTCAAAAAAACGGGTGACGCCGATAGCGGCATCACCCGTCGATGGCTCCTGAACGCGAGTCGGTTCTATTTCTACCTTTTTTGGAGCCGACGCACGACGGCCTTGTGCAGCTCCGCGATCACCGAGGGGATCAACGTCAAGGGGAGGATGAGACTCCATTCTCGCAGGTTTAAGTGCTGGGTGTCGAAGATCGGCTGCAAGAAGGGCACGTAGACGACCAACATCAACAGCACGACGGAGAAACCCACGGCGTACTGCATATATTTGTTGGAAAAGACGCCCAACTTGAGCAGCGGATACCGCTCGGAGCGGGAGGTGTAGGCGCGGAACAGTTCGGAGAGCACCAGCGTGACGAAGGCCAAGGTCTTGGCGGTCAGGACGGGATCGGTGCCGGCCTCTGCGGCGAACGCGCGCCCGCGGGAGTAGGCCAACAACACCGCCGTCGCAATCGCGATGGTCTGCACCACAACGCCGCCGATCATCTCGCGGTTGATCACCGGCTCATCTGGCGGACGCGGCGGGCGTTCCATAATGTCGGGATCGCCCTTCTCCAAGCCCAGGGCCAACGCCGGCGCGCCGTCGCTCAGCAAGTTGAGCCACAGCAACTGAATCGCCGTCAGCGGCACGTCCCAGCCCACCAGCGCCGCGAAGAAGAGAATGGCGATTTCGGCCATGTTGCAGGAGAGGAGGAAGTAGACAAATTTGCGGATGTTGGAGTAGATCACCCGCCCCTGCTCGATGGCGCTGACAATCGAAACGTAGTTATCGTCCGTGAGCACCATATCCGCCGTCTGCTTCGAGACATCCGTGCCGGTGATGCCCATCGCCACGCCGATGTCGGCGCGCTTGAGCGCGGGCGCATCGTTCACGCCGTCGCCCGTCATCGCCACCACGTTGTTGCGCGCCCGCAGCGCCGAGACGATGCGCACCTTGTGATGCGGGGCCACGCGCGCGAAGACGTCCACGTGATCGATCCGCTCCTGGAGTTGTTCATCGCTCATCTTCTCCAACTCGGCGCCGGAGACGACCTCGTGATTGGGGCGCAAGATGCCAATCTCGTTGGCGATAGCGGCCGCTGTCGCGGCGTAATCCCCGGTGACCATCATCGTGCGCAGGCCGGCGCCCTGGGCTTTCCGCACCGCCGGCACCACCTCCGGGCGCGCCGGATCGATCATGCCAATCAAGCCGGCGAAGATCAGATCTTGCTCGATCACATCCGGTTTCGGCTCATCCGGCACCTCATCGATGGGCCGATAGGCCACGGCCAGCACGCGCAGCGCCTGCGAGGCCATATCAGCGTTCGCCTTCGAGATGGTATCGCGTCGCGCCTGATCCATCTCCACGATCTCGCCGGACGCTGTCTCCATCGAGACACAGCGCTCCAACACCAGATCGGGCGCGCCTTTCACCACAGCAATATACTCGGCATCCTCCAACCCGAATGGGCCTGGGTTCTCGTGAATGGTGGTCATCCGCTTGCGATCCGAATCGAAGGGCGCCTCGCCAACGCGGGGGAATTTTTCTTCCAACTCGGATCGCCAGTAGCCGGCCTTGGCCGCCGCGACGATCATCGACCCCTCGGTCGGATCGCCGACCATGCGGTACTCGTCCTCGCCCTCTTCCTCTTCCAAGACGGCGTCATTGCACAGCACGCTGCCCCACAACACGTGTTGCAGCGTCCCGTGCTCCGCTACCTCGATGGGGTCGCCGTTCAATTCGAATTTACCCGTGGGCACGTAGCCCTTGCCCGTGACGTGATAACTGCGTCCATCGGTCCATAAGCGGGTCACCGTCATCTGATTCTGCGTCAGTGTGCCGGTCTTATCGGAGCAGATGATCGTGGCGGAGCCAAGCGTCTCGACAGCGGGGAGCCGTCGAATCAGCGCGTGGCGCTTGACCATCTCCTGCATACCCAGCGCCAGACAGATCGTCACGACGGCGGGCAAGCCCTCCGGCACGGCGGCAATCGCCAAACTGACCGCGATCATAAAGAACTCCGCGATTTCCTCACCGGTCGGCCACGTCCCAAATAGGATAAGCGGGCGGAACACGCTCACCAAAAAGACCAGGCCGCAGATGACCAAACTGCCGATGCCCAACGCCTTGCCGACATCATCCAACTTCCTCTGAAGCGGCGTCTGCTCTTCTTCGACCGACTGGATCATCTCCGCGATGTGGCCCATCTCGGTCTGCATCCCCGTCGCGGCCACCACGCCTTTGGCGCGGCCATAGGTCACAGTGGTGCTCATAAAGGCCATATTGCGCCGGTCGCCAAGCCCCGCATCCGGGTCCAAGATCAGCTCCGAGCGCTTGTTCACCGGCACGGATTCGCCGGTGAGCGAGGCCTCCTCGATTTTGAGGTTGGCGCTCTCCACCAGACGCAAATCCGCCGGCACGATGCTCCCGGCCTCCAAGACGACGATGTCGCCGGGCACTAACTCACGCGCCGGGACGGTCACACGGTGCCCCCCACGCATCACGTGAGCATCGGGCGCGGCCATCTTCTTCAGCGCCGCCAACGCCTCCTCCGCCTTGCTCTCCTGGATCACACCGATGGCGGCGTTCAGCACCACGATGGCCAAAATCACCACCGTCTCGATCCAGTCGCCCATAGCGGCCGAAATCAACGCCGCCACCAGCAAGATGATGACGACGAATCCCCTTAATTGATCTAACAATCGCTCCCAGAAGGTTATCGGGGGTTTCTCCTCCAACTGGTTGTAGCCGTACTCGGAAAGACGACGTTTTGCCTCCGCCGTCTCTAACCCCGCGTCAACGTCCGTCTCCAAACGTTGGACGACTTGCTCCTCGTCAAGCGCGTACCAAGCTTGTTCTTTTTCACTCATCTAATATCCTCCCTCAGATCAAAATACAAAATCATACCGGCTATTAACCATCATACCATACAAAACCCAATTGTAGCATGCTCCGGCAAAGGGGCAAGACCCCGCGTCAGTGGTCCTAAACTCAGGGTAAGAATCTTCTGGATTCAGGCCGAAGTGGTATTTTGTGAAGGCGCTGTCTCGCGGGGGATGACGTAGAAGAACAGGATGAGGGCGACGATGGTGAAGCCCAGATTCCCGATGAGGCCCACGGGCATCGGGCCGAGTAGGGGATTGGGTTGGCCTTGCGCGAACAACATCCCCAAGCCCGCGATCCCGTTGATGGCCCCGTGGGCGATGACGGCCGGCCACACGCTCGCGGCCCGATCGGCAAGCCAGCCGAACAGTATCCCCAAGGTGATGCAGAACCAGATCATCATCAAGATCCCCGTGATGGGCGCGCCGGGATAGTCGAAGCCGTAGTTGTGGCCCATCGCGATGGCGGGCCAGTGCCAGACGCCCCAGATGATGCTGGTCAGCAGGTAGGCGCGCCGACGGCCCAGCGGCATCAGCTTGGGCTGGAGATAGGCGCGCCAGCCGAACTCCTCGCCAAACGTGGCCAGGCTGTTGAGCACGGGCGAGATCAGCAGCGCTTGGAAGATTTGCGCGCCGATCAAGTACCAGAGATTGATCTCCTCGAGATCCATGGTAGGCGGCGCGCTTTCTGCCAACATCTCTTGCAGCAGGGACAGCGAGGGATCGTAGTAGCGGGGGAAGAGCCAGAAGAAGAGCGCCATCCCCGCGAGCGTGAGGATCCCTGGCGCGAGCCAGGCGATGACCCAGTAGCGCCAGTTACGCGCGGGATGGGGGCGCAGACGTGCGTCGCGCCAACCCTCGTGGGTGATGAGGCGCGTCAGCAAGTGCGCAATCGCCGGCGCGGACATCACCGGCCCGGCCATCAGGAGCA
>CAYXVS010000330.1:0-3791 GCA_964468735.1 uncultured Anaerolineales bacterium
AGGAGGGCCAAGGAGGGCCACAGGCGGAAAACACCCCGTTTTTGGGAGACTTATTTTCTTAGAACGGCCTTAACGAAAGGAGTATCTAGCCATGTGGAAAGAGTTTAAAGAATTCGCGATGCGGGGCAATGTGATCGATATGGCGGTGGGCATCATCTTGGGCGGGGCGTTCAACACCATCGTCAAGTCGTTGGTGGATGACATCATCATGCCGCCGATTGGATTGGCGTTGGGCCGCGTGGATTTCGCCAATCTGTACATCAACCTCTCGGGAGGAAGTTACGAATCGTTGGCGAAAGCCCAGGAGGCCGGCGCGGCGACGATCAACTACGGCGTGTTCATCAATAGCATCATCAGCTTCCTCATCGTCGCGTGGGTGATGTTCCTGTTGGTGACCCGCATCAACAAGATGAAACAGGAAAAGAAGTCGAAAGAACCCGCCGCCCCCACAACGAAGGAATGCCCCTACTGCTTCACCCAGATCCCGATCCAGGCCACGCGCTGCCCGCACTGCACATCTCAACTAACGGAGTAAATTGGTGAGATGCAGGGAACTCGAAGCAAATCGACAAGGAAAATCGCTCTCGCTGCCTCAGAACCTACTTAAGCTGATTCAAGGCAAACGAAGCTGGGGTTGATGCGTGCTCCAAATCGCTTGGCGTGAAATCTCGTGCATCTCCAGTCCTTGGAACCGCTTCGTTTGCCCGATGCAACGCACTTCTCTATCGAGGGACAAATCGGATAGGCAAGTGCGTTGCGCCTATGATTCCGAGGATGAATCCTGCTGCTCCGGCGAGGGAGAGGTCTCTTCTTCTTCTTCTTCATCGGCGATGGCGTTGAGGCGATAGCCGATGCCGCGCCGCGTCTCAATCTCGAAGGGCACGTCCAGTTGACGCAGCGCTTTGCGCACCCAATGGACGTGCACGCTGAGCGTGAGGGTGTCCTCCAGGTAGTCCGTGCCCCACACCTCCTGCATCAAGCGGGCGCGCGAGAGCGTCTGATCCGGTGAGCGCAAGAACGAGATCATCAGCTTCGTCTGCTTCGGCGTCATCGCCACCTGTTGCGCCTTCCAGATCAACAGATGCTCGTTCGGCTCGACGCGCAGCCCTTGCCACTCGATCATCTTCCCCAGCTGGCCGGGTAATAGGCGATCCAGCCGGTGGAGCAATTGGCGCGCGGAGACCTCGTGCCGGAGGTAGCTATTGGCGCGCGGCATCTCCTCAATGCACGTCGCGGGATCTAACAGCATGAAGAACAAAACCTCGGCATCTTGTGCGCGAATATCGCGGCAGAAGCGCTCGACGCTGAAGCGAATGCCCGGCACATCGATCAGGATCAGATCCGGCGTCACTTCTCGAAAATGGCGCATCGCATCTCGGCGCGTGTCCGCCACGATGACCTCATATTGCTGTTTGAGGCCGGGCAGCAACGCGCGCTTGGTGGTCCGATGTCGCTCCAAGAACAAAATCACATGTCGCTTCTGCTTCCGATTTTGATTCAATGAGGACTCCAGGGGAGTGTTTGGTCAATTAGTCAGTTGGTCGGTAGGACAGTCGAAACGTCGAGGTTACGACGCGCCAGATGCAGCGGCGTCTGCAACAGGGGGTTTCTTCCAGTAGAAACACAACATCACGCTGCCGTACTCCCGTTGATCGAATAGTTCCAGGTTTTGAAGCTCCAACGGTTCATATTCTAACGGGTCGATCTGGACGATGGCCCAGCCATCTTCTTCTAACCAGCCGGGGCGTTGATCGAGCATTTCGAGGACTTGCCGCCACAGCTCTCGATACTGGGGCGGCGCGATGTAGACGTAATCAAAGGGCGTCGGCTCGCGCTGGAGGAATTTGAAGACATCCTCGCGGACAACCTCGGCGCCCGACGCCAGTTCCGTGACCTCCAGATTGGCGCGAATCGCACGCAGCGCGCTCGCCGCAAGCTCCACAAAGACGGCCTTTTTGGCGCCCCGGCTCAACGCCTCGATGCCGACCTGCCCCGTCCCCGCGAAGAGATCTAGAAAGGTGCTCGCCACCAGCGGCGCGCCTAAGATGCTGAAGAGGGCGGTTTTGGCGCGATTGGTCATCGGGCGGGTGCCCGGTCCACGCACCGAGTATAGCTTGCGTCCCTTGGCCTTGCCGGCGATCACACGCATTTACGATTCTCCCTCTTCTGTCTCTGCGGTCGCGGTTGACGATTCGACTGGTATATCTTCCTCTTCGGATGCGGACACGCTGGAGGCCATCGCTTCTTCAACATCCACACCTTCCACTTCGTCCGCGACGGGAGATTCCTCTCCATCTTCATCGGAGGATGCCGTAAGATCGGCCAACGTCGCCTGCATCCCCGCAGGCAACTTCAGCTTCGGCAGTCTGGGCCGGGCAATGAAGCCCAAGATCGCGCCCCAGAGCAATCCCCATGCCCCCAGGGCCAACAAGCCCACCACCTGGGCGATGAGCTGCTCACTGCCGCCGCCGATGAAGATACCCGCGACGCCCTGCGGCGACTCGCCGCTGCCCGTGTAGGGCGCGATCTGATTCCAGCCCTGGCCCCAGCGTCCATCGGCGAAGAGCGCCACGGCTAACGTCCCCCACAAGCCCCCCACAAGCCCCAAGGTAACAGCGGCCGCCGTATCGCGCAGATGGAGGTAGGTCTCCGCCGCGTAGAGCACCAGCGGAGATAAGATGCCCGCCAGCAGCCCGATGATCACGGCGGCCCACGGCGGGACAAACGGCGCGCCGGCCAGGATCGCGCCCCAGCCCGCGACGATGCCGCGCGCGGACATCAGCGGCTCGATCTCGCCGGTCACCAGCCACGCATAGAGCTGCGAGGTCAACACCGATCCGGCGGCGCCCAACAGGATGTTCACGGCGGCGCGATGCCAATCCCAGGTCGCGCCGAAGGTGTGGAACGGCTGCGCCAACGCCCAGCCCATCCAGCCCAGGCCCGCGAGCAGCGCGCCCACGTTTGCCAGCAGCGGAAAGTAAGCGGGCGGCGGTTGTGGGGGCGGCGCAGGCTCCCGGCGGCCCTGGAGCAGCAGAATGCCCAATCCTACCGTGGCCGGCAGCCACAACATCAACGCGCTGCCGCCGAAATCCACGAAACCGTGGCCCATCCCCATCGTAGCGCCCAGATGGGCCAGCCAGCCGCTGCCCCACATCCAGCACGCCGCGATCGGGATGATCACCGCGCCGGCCAACAGGCCGGCGAGCACCATTAGCCAGCGCCGCGCCTCCGAGAGCGCCAGCACGAGCACCAAGACGCCCGTGGCGAGCAGGGGCAGATACGCCAGGAACAATCCCAGCACCGTCGGGGTGATCTCGACGCCGGCGAGGAAAAATCCGGCCAGGCCGAACCAGCCCCAACCTTGGCCGGCCGGCGCGAAGAGCCGATCCAGCCCCGCCAATTCAACATTTTCCGGGTTGACAGCACGCGCGCCGCCCATGTGCAATGCAAAGCCCACGGCCCAATATCCTAAAATCGCCAGGGCTAAGGTCAGCGCCGCCAACGGCGTGACGCGCCGCGCTTTTTGAGGCGGCAGTCCGCCCCAGATCACCATCAGCAATCCAAGAGGTAATAAATATCCCCATAACCAAGTAAGTGGCATAGTATGACTCCAAGTGTCGATAACTTTTAATCTCACTGCTACTATCTTACCAAAGGCTATCGAATCTGGCAATGTCTTTTATGGTCGGGTCTTTTGGATTTCGCCGGACAACTCCCCGGATAGCCCTAAAAGCAGCGCGGATTTGCATGTTTGTGGGGATCACAGACCTTTTTCGCGTCGTTACTGGGTT
>CAYXVS010000331.1:0-3790 GCA_964468735.1 uncultured Anaerolineales bacterium
ATTGCACCCGGCGAATTCCTGAAGAACCACCATCCGAAAGATCTGCGCCGCGCCGTCGAGGATGCCGTGATGATTCGCATCCCGCTGGAGACGTGATCGGAACGGCGTCACCTCACCAGCGGGATGGTCGCGTTGGCGTAGGGCAACACGCCCACGCGCGCGCGCGGCGGGAGTGACGACAACGCCTCGGCGACCGCCACATCCAGCGAGGCCGGGTGGAAGAGCAACCGCCGCGCCGTCGCCTCCGGCAACATCGAGACCAACCATAGCCTCCGCAAGCGCGCGCCGTCGCGAGCGATGAGGTATGCCTTGTGCGGCCCCACGCAGAACCCCTCCCGCGCGAATTTCTCGAAGACCGCCGCAAACGAATCGACCTCCGGCGTCATCCACGCCGCGTAGCCGCGACTGCCCACACCCTCCGGGCAGGCCGCGACCAGGATGGCGCTCCCGCCCTCGCGCACCACCAGCGCGGCGTGCGCCAGCGCCTTCTGCGCCTGGTAGAGGTTGATGTCTTTGGGATGCCCCCCCGGCGCTGCGATGACCAGATCGCAGGGCGCGGAGAGCGGCACGCCGTAAAGCTGGCGCACCAAGGGGATGCCGGCCCCCATCACCGCGCGCGGCGCTCCGGCTACCACCTTGACGATCTGCTTGTGGCTGTTAAGCACCACGTTGAGCGCGAAGTGGACGCCGGCCCGCTCGCCGATCTCCTCGATGTCCTCGCGCGCGGGATTGCCCGCGTAGCGCGCCAGTCGCGCCGCCGGGTCGCGCAGCAAGGCGTGATTGGCATTGATGGTCGCCCGCCCGCCCAGGCCGATGGCCGCGCTCTTCACGCCGCCGGAGAAGCCTGCGAACTGATGCGGCTCGATGTTGCCCACCACCACGCGCAGATCAGCCTCCACGAAACGGCGGTGCATCCACACGGGCGTGCCGCGCGCCGTCGCGCCCCTAGCCACCAGATCGGGCGCGTCGCAGTCATGGGAGATGACGGGATAGCGCGCCAGCACCTCCGGCGGGACGACGCGGGCGAAGGTCTCCGGCGGCATTGGCGCGTGCGCGCCGGTGGCGATGACGAGCGTGATGGCCTCCGGCGATAGGCCGAGCGCCTCCAAGCGCGCCAGCAGCGGCGGGAGCAGGTAAGAGTGCGGCACGGGGCGCGTGTCGTCGTTGATGGCGACCGCCGCCGACCGTGCGCCGGCGAAATCAGCCAGCGCGACGCCGCCCCCAGGCCGAGCCAGCGCCGCCTCGACCGCCGCCAACGGGTCGGGCGCGGCTTCGACCTCCGCCGGGGCGAGTAACACAGCATCCACCGTGTCGGGCAGCGTCACGGGCAAGGTGCTCTGGCCATAGGGCAGCGTGAATTCATGCACAGGTCCCCCAACGTCAAGCGTCATACGTCTTATGCTTCTGACGTATGACGCTTACAGCGCTCAAAACAATCTTTCTCCCCCGGACACCCTCACCAATAGTAGACGGTCACGTTGCCGGGCAAATTGCACAACGTCCCAGCAGCGTCCACATCGATGTGGACGTGCTCAAAGGTCAGGCCGAACCGGGGCGTACCGAAGACCCAAATCTCATCGAGGTGCAGGCCCGACGCCAGTTCGTCGGTGTGTTGTACCGCCGGACCAAGGGGAAGCATATAGCCCTCGCGCCCGTAAACGGGAATCTGATCCAGGGGCATAGTATCCGCCATCAGCCGCCCGCCCGCGACGCGCTCGCCCGTCCAGATATCATACCAGATGCCGCGCGGCAGGTAGTAGGTAACTTTCCCGCCCTCCGCCAGCACCGGGGCAACGAACAACGCGGGACCGAACAGATACTGCTCCTCGAACGTGCGCGCCAGCCGGTCGTCGGGGAAGGCCAGGGGCATCGAGCGCATCACCGGCAGACCAGTCTCGTGCGCCGCCACCGCGCAGGTTTCCAGATAGGGCAACAGCCGGTAGCGCCACGCCAGCCAATCTCGCGTGATGCGCTCGGCTTCTTCGCCGAAGGCCCAGGGTTCGCGCGGCGTCGTCCCGTGGAAGCGGGTGTGTGAGGTCAGCACGCCCACCTGCATCGAGCGGATGTAGTGTTCGGGCGTGGGCATCTCGCCGTAGAAGCCGCCGATGTCGTGGGTGTAAAACGGCACGCCGCTCATCCCCCATGAAAGCGCGCCCCGGATGCTGGCCGCCAGTCCCTCCCAATCCCCTTGCGAATCGCCGCCCCACTGGATGGGATAGCGCTGGCTGCCCGTCCAACCGGAGCGCCCCCAGACCATCGGCCGGCCCGCCTTGAATTTCGACGTAGCCTCGTAGACACAGCGGTTGTAGAGCAGGGGATAGACGTTGTGCAGGTGCGCGCCCCGCTCACCGTTGAAAGCCACCGCGTCTTCGGGCACCTGCTCGCCGAAGTCGGTCTTGATCACATCCACGCCCACGTCGAACAGCCCCTCGTGCCTATCGCGGAACCAGGCGTAGGCATCGGGATTAGTGAAATCGACAATGCCGCTGGCCGGCAACGGCGTGAGAATCTCGCCGAAGGCGTCGGCGTCCCAATCGTAGACGTAGGGCGCGCCGCTCTCATCGCGCAGGAGATAACCTTTCTCGGCCAATGTCTCGAACAGCGGATTCTGCACCGAGACGTAGGGGTACTCCCAGACACAAAGCCTGAAGTCGAGGGCCTTAATGGTGCGGGCAAAAGCGGCGGGATTGGGGTAGCGATCGGCATCCCACTCGAAGCCGAAGCGGGTATCCACCTTAAGCCACGCCCGCCCATCCAGCGTGATCACGTCGCAGGGGATGCTACGCTGGCGCAGCTTGCGGGCCACCTCCAGCGCTTCGTCGGCCGTGCGGTAGTAGCAGCGCGACATCCACACGCCGAAACCCCAGCGAGGCGGCAGCGGCGCACGCCCGGTCAGGTAGGTGAAGCGCTCCAGCAGCGCCGACGGGGTCGGCGCCACGATGAAGAAAAGATCGAGCACCGGGTCCTCGGTGCGCAGCACGTAACTCCGCTGCGACCACGGCGCGAAGCCCACGCCGTGCTGCACCCGCGAGGTGGTGTGAACGTAGGCGCCCCACCCCTTTGGACTCCACGCAAAGGGTATATTCTTGTAAGAGAATTCACTGTTGACGCCGAGGGCGTCCTCGTTCCACGAGGTGATCAACTGCCCGCGCCGGTTGAGGGGCCCGAACTTCTCACCGAGGCCATAGAGCGGCTCGTCGCTGCACAAACCCAGCGCCAGCGACCACAGCCCCTCGGCGCGTGCCAGCGGCGAGACGCGCCGCCCGCCGGAGATGTGACCATCCTCGGTGGAGGCCAGCACCGGGCGCCCTGCGCGGAACAGACGCAGCCGCATGGGCGCCGCCTCCAATTCGAGAGCCAGGTCGTCCGCTTCCAGACGGACGAGATCATCGTACTGGCGGCAAGTGGGCGACATCGATGCCGGCGCTCCCACCAGCAAGCCATAATCGGGACGGGAGACCTCCCCCAGGCGCATCCGCAGGATGCCCGGCGCGTAGAAAGTCACCTCAAGGGGACCAACTTCCGTCTCGAAGCGCGCGCCTTGCGGCGTCCTCTCCACCAACGTCAGGGTTTCGACGCGGCGGAGTCCCAAATCCTTTTCTCGTGACGACAATATCATACTCGCTCCGTGATAGGTTTCAGTAGAAGTATCAGTTTAGTTACATGAGTAGATCAAGGTGCAACGCACTTGGATTTAAGTAACAGTTACTCCTCCTGATGCAGTACATGTCTGGTGTTAAGCTCAAAAGTGCGTTGCACCTCACAAGACTAAACGGTTACCAGTAGAAGG
>CAYXVS010000332.1:0-3748 GCA_964468735.1 uncultured Anaerolineales bacterium
GAAATAACTTTCCCATCTGGGGAGTTGCATGTAGCCGTAAAGTAAAAATGGGTAAGTTGTTTACTTCTCACGCCTTAGTTTTGCAGGCTGTCAGATGCAAGGGGCTTCCCGTCTTATCTGATAATCGTGCAACTTAAGCCGCGTCCAAACACCACACCAGGATGGCCTTCTCGGAGTGGAGGCGATTTTCGGCCTGATCGAAGAGCGCGGAGTGGGGGCCATCGGCCACGGCGTCGGTGATCTCCTCGCCGCGATGCGCGGGCAGACAGTGCATCACGATGACGTCGTCCTTGGCGGGCGCTAACTTGCTCTCGTCGATGCGATAGGGCGGGAAGATGCGGCGGCGCTTGGCGGCCTCTTCCTCCTGACCCATCGAGGCCCAGGCGTCCGTGTAGAGGACGTCGGCGTTCGTCGCGGCCGCGATGGGATCGTGCGTGGCGACGAGCTGCGCGCCCGTCTCCGCCGCGATGCTGCGCCCCATATCCCAGACGGCGGGATGCAGCTCATAGCCCTTCGGCGTGGCGATGGTGAAATCCATCCCCAAGAGGGCCGCGCCGAACAGGAGCGAGGTCGAGACGTTGTTGCCATCGCCCAAGTAGGTCAACTTCTGCCCCTCGAAGCTGCCGCGCTTCTCCAAGATCGTCATAAAATCGGCCATCCCCTGGCACGGATGCGAGTAGTCGGAGAGCGCGTTGATCACGGGGACGCTCGCGTACTCGGCCAGTTCGACCAGATCGTAGTGCCCGAAGACGCGCGCCATCACAATATCCACATAGCGCGAGAGCACGCGCGCGACGTCGGCGACGCTCTCCCGCTTGCCCAGTTGGATCTCGTTGGGCGAGAGGTAGAGCGCGTTGCCGCCCAATTGGAGCATCGCGACATCGAAGGAGACGCGCGTGCGCAGGCTGGGCTTCTGGAAGATCATCCCCAAAATTTTGTTTTTGAGATAGGGCGTCTCTTCATCGGCGCGCCACGCCTCTTTGATTTCGACCGCTAAGTCTAAAATCTCGTGCATCTCGTCCGACGTCAGATCGGCTAAGGTGAGGAAATTTTTCATCGGCTATATCTCCTTAACGTGTTAACGCATTAACGTATGTGATTTAGAGTACTTTGAGTACAATCCATGCCAGCGATAGCCCGATGTGATATAGGCCGCCTCGTTAGCATTATGCTAAGTATACCACGAAGCCCGCAGCGGGGAAAAGATTGAACCCCGCGTGTTGTAGGTTACACATGTCATCTTGCTTGTGGCCCCTCTGCCGTTGTCTCGACCGGCGGAAGTCGGTATACTTTTTATAGGGCGTCTCGCACGGACGCTTTGTTTCGCATCCCCCAATGAACTAATGAAGGAGAAACGTATGTCTACTATGCAAGCCGTAGCCAAGATGCAACCCGCGCCGGGCTTCGAGTTGATCCGCGAGGAAATTCCTACTCCCCAGCCTCGCGAGGTGCTCGTCAAAGTAACCGCGACCTCCATTTGCGGCACCGATGTCCACATCTATAATTGGGATAAGTGGTCGCAAGGGCGGATCAAGCCGCCGCTGATCGTCGGCCACGAGTTCACGGGCGAGATCGTCGAGATTGGATCGCAGGTGCGCGCTAACGAGCCGCAGGTGGGAGATTATATCTCGGCGGAGAGTCATATTGTGTGCGGCGTCTGCCAGCAGTGCAAGCTGGGCCAGGGCCACGTCTGCCCCAACACGCGCATCATCGGCGTCGATACGAATGGATGTTATGCCGAGTATATCACGATCCCCGTGGAGAACGCCTGGAAGAACCCGCCGCAGATGGCGCCGCAGGTGGCCAGCCTGCAGGAGAACTTCGGCAATTCCGTCCACACCGCCGCGGCGGTGGATATGCGCGGCAAGACGGTCTTGATCACCGGCTGCGGCCCCGCCGGCCTGATGTCGATCCCGGTGGCGCGCGCATTCGGCGCGGAGATCATCGTCGTGACCGATCTCAGCCCCTACCGGCTGGATTTGGCGCGGAAGGTGGGCGCTGACCTGGCGCTCAATCCCCGCGAGGATGACGTCGCGCGCCGGGCGCAGGACGCCGTGCGCGGCAAGAGCTTCGACGTGTTGCTGGAGATGTCGGGCGCGCCGGCGGCCCTGATCCAGGGGCTGCACCTGCTCAAGCCCGGCGGCGACGCCTCGCTGCTGGGGCTGGCCCCCGATACGCTAGGCGACTTCGATATGAACAACCTGGTGATTATGAAGGGCGTCACGCTGCACGGGATCGCGGGACGACGCCTGTGGGAGACCTGGTATCAGATGCGGGCGCTGTTAGCCGCCCAGGTGGTGGATCTCGCGCCCATCATCACCCACGAGTTTCCCCTCAGCCGCTGGCGCGAGGCGATTGAGACGATGGCCTCCGGGGAGAGCGGCAAGATCGTGATGTATCCAGGAGAGTGAGAGAGTCTAACCCTTGCGAAGGTTATAGAGAGCTTCGATTTGTAGAATATCTTCAAATGTCCAAAAGGTTTATCGTCTATAAGCCTCTCCCGAACCTTCGCAAGGTTGCTCTAAGAGAATGCAAAGCAATCAAATTACAAGGAGGACGATATGACCGAAACTAGATTGGAATGGATCGAGGAGGCGCTCGCAGGTCTCAAAGAAAGCGGGCGATTTATCAACCTGCGCACCATCGAATCGCCGCCGGGCGCGTGGATGATGGTCGATGGGCAGCGGGTGCTCAACCTGTGCACCAACAACTACCTGGGGCTGGCGGGCGATCCGCGCCTGGTGGCGGCCGCGCAGGCGGCGCTGGATAAGTACGGCGCAGGGCCGACGGCCGTGCGCTCCATCGCCGGGACGCTGGCGGTTCACGAGGAGCTGGAGCGGAAGGTCGCGGAGTTCAAGCACGTGGAGGACGCGCTCTACGTGCAGAGCGGCTTCCTGGCCAATCAGGCCGCGCTCCCGCCGCTGGTGGGCAAGGGCGACGTGATCTTCTCCGATCGACTCAACCACGCCAGCATCATCGACGGCGCGCGCCTCAGCCGGGCCAAGATCATCGTCTACGAGCACTGCGACGTGGACGATCTGCGCGCCAAGGTAGCGGAGCATCTGGACGACTACGAGAAGGGCCTGGTCGTCACCGATGGCGTCTTCTCGATGGATGGCGACGTGGCGCCCTTGGATGGCATCTACGAGGTCGCCGAGGAGTTCGGCCTGATGACGATGGTCGACGACGCGCACGGCGAGGGCGTGCTGGGCCACGGCGGGCGCGGCATCGTCGATCACTTTGGCCTGCACGGCAAGTTCGATGTGGAGATCGGCACCTTCTCCAAGGCCTTCGGCGTCGTGGGCGGCATCATCGCCGGCAAGAAGCTGATTATCGATTATCTGCGGCAGAACGCGCGCCCCTTCCTCTTCTCCAACGCCGTCACCGCCGCCGATAGCGCCGCCTGCCTGGCCGCCGTCGAGGTGCTCTCGACCTCCACCGCGTTGGTGGACAAGCTCTGGGAGAACACCGAGTACTTCAAGGAGGAGATGAAGGCGCTCGGCTTCGACGTAGGGCAGAGCGTCACGCCGATCACGCCGGTGATGTTGGGCGATGTGAAGTTAGCCAAGAAGTTCAGCCGCCGCCTCTTCGATGAGCAGGTCTTCGCGATGGCGCTGGGCTTCCCCACGGTGCCCCAGGGCCTCGCGCGCATCCGCGTGATGGTCTCCGCCGCGCTCTCCCAGGACGATTTGGACTTCGGCCTGGAGAAATTCGAGCAGATCGGCAAGGAGTTGGGGGTGTTGTAGGG
>CAYXVS010000333.1:0-3726 GCA_964468735.1 uncultured Anaerolineales bacterium
CGGCGAATTCCTGGAGAGCCTGCTTGTCAAGCCTCAGAATCGGGTTAGAATTTAAGCTTGGAGTCCCCGTCATCCAAGCGATACATTCCGGCGGACACACTCCATTCATCTATTTCCCTACTTGCCTAGCCATATAGACATAATCAAGAGGAGAAGAAATTATGAGAATTGCGGTTTTGACCGGCGGCGGCGATGTTCCAGGACTCAATCCAGCCATCAAGGCCTTGACCCATCGCGCCATCGACGCCGGGCATGAGGTCATCGGGTTGCGCCGAGGTTGGGCCGGCCCCCTGAACTATAATCCCGATGATCCAGAAGGCTCACAACAGTGGCTGATGCACTTAAACAAGATCAACACGCGGCGCATCGACCGCGAGGGCGGCACGATGCTGCACACCTCGCGCACCAATCCGAGCAAGATCCCCTTCAAATACACTCCTGACTTTCTGAAGGAATCCATCGAGGGCAAGCACCAGCCGGATGAGCTGGTGGATCTGACCGATCACGTGCTCGCGGCGTTGGAAGCGCTGGAGATCGACGTGCTGGTGCCCATCGGCGGCGAGGATACGCTGGGCTACGGCGCGCGCGTCCACCGCGAGGGGTTCCCCGTCGTCAGCATTCCCAAGACGATGGACAACGACGTCTTCGGCACCGATTACTGCATCGGGTTCTCCACGGCGATCACCCGCAGCGTGACCTTCATTCATCAATTGCGCACCTCCATCGGCTCCCACGAGCGATTGGGCGTGGTGGAGCTGTTCGGACGGCACTCCGGGGAGACGGCGCTGATCTCCTCCTATCTGGCCGGCGCCGACCGCGCGCTAATCTGCGAGGTGCCCTTCGATCCAGAGCGCTTGGCCAACTTCTTAGAGCAGGACAAGCAGCACAATCCGAGCAACTACGCCATCGTCGTCGTCTCGGAGGGCGCCAAGCCCGTCGGCGGCGACATCACCGCGTGGGGCAAGCCGGATGCCTACGGTCACCGGAAGTTGGGCGGCGTTGGGATGCAGGTCAGCGATATGCTCAAGGACCTGACCGGCGAAAACACCATCTATCAGCAGTTGGGCTACCTGATGCGCTCCGGTTCCCCCGACTCGTTGGATTTGATGGTCGCCGTGAACTACGCCAATATGGCGATGGATCTAATTGAGGAAGGTATTTTCGGGCGGATGGTCGCGCTCCGCGATGGGCAATACAGCAGCGTGGTGGCGGATGCGCCGCTGTTGGGCGTCAAGCGCGTGGATGTGGAGCAGCTCTACGACGTGGAGACCTATCGTCCCAAGATTCGCCACGTGCATCGCAAGCCGATGTTCCTTTACTAGGCTTTATGAACAGGTGGCAGATCATCTGTCACCCGTTTTCTGATGAAATCACAGGTCACTTATAGTCACATTCACCCAGCGAGCGAAGAGCAAAAGGAGGTAGCAGATGGATCGGATAGCAATTTTGACCAGCGGCGGCGACGGGCCAGGACTGAACGCCTGTATCCGCGCGGCGACCCGCACCGCGCTCCAGAACGACGTGCAGGTCTTTGGCATCCAATGGGGCTACAAAGGATTGGTCGGGGGGGACATTAATCAATTGTCCAGTCGAGACGTGGGCGGCATCCTGGGAAAAGGCGGCACCATCCTGGGAACCGCGCGCTGCCCGGAATTTAAAGAACTGAAGGTTCGGCGATCCGCCTTGCGCAATATGAACCAGCGGGGCATCGAAGGCTTGATCGTCATCGGCGGCAACGGCTCGCTTGCGGGGGCCAATGCTCTCCACGAGATGGACTTTCCCGTTATCGGCGTCCCCGCCTCCATCGACAACGACATCAACGGCACCAATATGGCCGTCGGTGTGGACACGACCTTGGATACCATCGTCGACGCGATTGACCGCATCAAAGATACAGCCTCCTCTCATCAGCGCGCGTTCCTCATCGAGGTGATGGGGCGCAATTGCGGCTACTTGGGGCTGGTCAGCGGCCTGGCCGGCGGCGCCGAGTTGATCCTCCTGCCGGAGCGGGAAGGCCCCACGTTGGATGAGATCGCGGATGTCGTGGTGGAAGCCTACGTGCGCGGCAAGGGCCACTGCATCATTGTCATCGCCGAGGGGTGGAAACCGGGGACCCAGGCCGTGGCGGATCATCTCTCCAGCCAGAAAGAGGATCTGGGCTTTGACGTGCGCGTGACGGTCTTGGGCCACGTACAGCGCGGTGGCCGTCCGTCGGTCTTCGACCGCACCTTGGGTACCCGGATGGGCGTGGCAGCGGCGAAGGCCCTGCTCGCCGGTGAAAGCGGCAAGATGACGGCCCTGCGCGGCAGCTCGATTGAGCTTTATCCGTTGGAGAAGGCCGTGGAGAAACTGAAGCCGCTCGATCCCAATCTGTTGGAATTGGCGGATCTGTTGGACTGACCTAGATCGAAGATAGACCTTCCGGGAAGCTATGAGAGCATTTTCTCGAACTACTCCCCGCTGATCAAGTGAGCTTCCTTAATCATCTCGAATAATCTCGGAGATTTGCAGCTTCCCGGAAGGTAAAAAAAGAGGCCGACACGCATAGTAGCGTGTCGGCCTCTTTTGCTCTCACACACAATCCCTCACTTGTCGCGACGCAGCAACCCCTTTGCCAGAGCGACTAACGTCGCGTGGGCCGCGCCGTGGCCCTGCGAGCGCTTCAACGCCGCCATCGCCGTGCGATGATACGCGGCGGCGCACTCCTCCGTGTAGGCGCGACTCCCCGTCTCCGCCAGCAGCGCGAGCGCCCGCGCCACCTGCGCCTCGTCCAGCTCGCGATCCGGCTGCGTCAGCAGCTCCCGCAGGGTCCGATTGTGCGCCATCCCGTGGAGGATGGGCAGCGTCTTCTTGTGGCGGCGCACGTCGGAGCCGATGGATTTGCCCGTGCGGGCCGGATCGCCCCACAGCCCCAGCACATCGTCCTGCATCTGGAAGGCCATCCCCAGCGCCATGCCGAACTCACGCAGCGCGGCCTGGCGCGCCTCGGCGGCGCCGGCGAGCAGCCCGCCCAATTCGCAGGCCAACCCCAGCAGCGCGGCGGTCTTCCGTTCGATCATCTGGAGATAGGGCGCCTCGGCCACCTCGTCCTGCGTTTCGAAGGCCAAATCGAAGCACTGGCCCTCGGTAATGGAGAGAATCGCCTCGGAGTAGCGCTGGAGGGCGAGCACAATCCGTTCGGATGGCAACGGCCCCGCGTCCAGCCGCAACAGCGCCTGATAGGCTAACGCGAAGAGCGCATCCCCCGCGTTGATCGCCTGCGGCACGCCCCACAGCGTCCACAAGGTGGGACGCCCGCGCCGCTGCTCGTCGTGATCCTCGATATCGTCGTGGATCAGCGTGAAGTTGTGCAGCAACTCGATGGCCGCCGCCGCCGGCAGCGCCTCGCGCCACTGGCCGCCCTGCGCTTCGCACGCGAGCAACAGGAAACAGGGCCGCAATCGCTTGCCAGCGTAGACCTGCACCGGACGGAACGCCTCATCCGCCCAGCCGAGGTGATAGCGCAACATGCCGTATAACAGCGCCGGCGAGGTCTCCGCCAGCGGCGCGACGACGGCGCGCATCTCGTCATCCAACGGTATCAGATATTGACTCAGGTCTTTACTTAGTTCCATGGAGGGCCTCCAACTTTGGATTCGGGTTACTGTCACAGAGTGCGCCGCGCTGATGGTTGAAACCCTCGGCTGATATCCAAAGTGCGTTAAAACGCACTGGGGGTGCTTTTTT
>CAYXVS010000334.1:0-3713 GCA_964468735.1 uncultured Anaerolineales bacterium
GCGCTTTGCGCGCCACGCAGGCCGCGCTGGCGATGCAGATGGTGATGCAGCAGGAGAAGTTCGCCGCCATCGAGACGCCCGGCGCCGAAACGCGCGCGCTCCAGATCAAATGCGGGATCTCCTCCGGGCCGTACTTCGCCGCGCACATCGGCGCCGGGGCCAACCCAGAGACGGGCCACCAGGGTACGATGGCCTACGTCACCACGGGGCACACCGTCAACCTAGCGGAGCAGGCCGAAAGCCACGCGCACCCCGGCGAGGTGGTGATGACGGCGGCGACGCGCGCGCTCTTGGGCGAGCAGGTGACCGTCGGGCCGGTGAGCAAAAGCCCCGACGACGACTTCTACCTCGTGCATCGAGCGCCGCCCGCCGAGATCAACACCCTGGGCCGCCCGCTCTTAGAGGAGCCGCCGGAAGGCCCGCTCGATGCGCAGATCACCTACCTGGTGGAGCGCCTGAATCGCCTGACCGCCTATCTCTCCGACGAGTTGATCTCGCGCATCGTGACCAATCCCGGCGACGCGCGCATCACGCCGGAGCACCGGCCCGTCACGGTGATGTTCGCCAACTACGTCGGCATCAGCGACCTGATCGAAGACCTGGGCGACACCCACCCGGAGCTGATCATCGACCGGCTCAACAGCTACTTCGTCCGCATGATCGACGTGGTGGAGAAATACGAGGGCATGGTCGCGCGGATGGATCAATACGCCGTCGGCGACCGGCTGGTGATCTTCTTCGGCGCGCCGCGCGCCCACGAGGATGATCCCGTGCGCGCGATCTACACCGCGCTGGCGATGCAGCAGGCCGTGCGCGAGAACTTCGCCGCGCTGCAAACCCCCTCCGGCATCTACCGCTTCCGGCAGCGGATCGGCATCAACACCGGCCACCTCTTCGCGGGGAACGCCGGCGCGCCCGATCTGCGCCAGGAGTACACGCTGATGGGCGACGACATCAATATGGCCGCCCGGCTGATGTCGAACGCGGGCTGGCGGGAGATTTTGATCAGCCAGAAGACGCAGGAGCACGTCACGGCGTTCTTCGAGTTGCAGGATCGCGGCGAGATGAAGGTCAAGGGCAAGGAGATCCGCATCCGCACCTACGAGGTCATCGGGCGCCGGGAGGAGATCGGGCGCACGCGCGGGCTGGCCTCCGGCGAAGCGCCGCTCACCGGGCGCGACGAGGCGTTCCAGACGCTCAAGGAGAACGCCGCCGCGCTGCTGCGGAAGCGCGGTCGCATCGTCGCGACCATCGGGCACAGCGGCCTGGGCAAATCGCGGCTGACGCGCGAGCTGAAGAGCTGGCTCCTATCTCATAATGACGGCGCCGACGAGGCCGACCAGGTGCTCTGGCTGGAGGGACAATCGCTCTCGTTCAGCGAGCAGATGAGCTACTGGCTGGCCATCCAGGTCTTCCAGGGCGCGCTGAGCCTCGGTCAGGACGCCAGCCCCGATGACGTGCTCTTCGTCCTGTGGGAGAAGGGCGAGGAGCTGCTGGGCAAGGAGACGGCGCGCGAGGCGATGCCCTTCTTGGCCCATCTGCTGGGGCTGGAGTTGGAGGGCGAGTGGGCCAAATGGGTCGATGAGCTTGATCCCAGCGTGCGGCAGAAGCAGACGTTCTGGGCGGCGCGGGAGTTCTTTATGGCGCTGGCCCGGCGACAGCCGGTCGTCATCGCGCTGGACGATCTCCACTGGGCCGACGAGGCCTCGCTCCTGCTGGTGCAGGATCTCCTCAGCGTGACCGACCACGTCCCGCTGATGTTCTGCCTCATCTTCCGGGCGCGACGCGACAAGGGCTGCTGGCGCCTGCGCGATCACGCGGCCAGCGCCTATCCGCACCGCTACACGGAGATGATGTTGGCGCCGCTTTCGGAGGCCGATAGCCGCGCCCTGCTCCACAAGCTCATCCCCGGCGCGCACTTTCAGCCGGAGACCGAGAAGGAGATCTTGGACAAGGCCGCCGGCAACCCCTTCTACCTGGAAGAGGTCGTCCGCTCCCTCATCGACAGCGGCGCCGTCGTGCCCGATCCCGACGACGAGAGCCGCTGGCAGGTCACGGGCAAGATCGAGCAGATCACCGTGCCGGACACGCTCCAGGCGGCGATTGTCGCGCGCATCGACCGGCTCACGGAGGACGCGCGGCGGGCGTTGCAGATGGCGGCCGTCATCGGGCGGCACTTCCAACTGGCGATGCTGCGCGATCTGACGCCCCCGCCGGAGGATGCGCAGTTGGACGCCCTGCTGGCGCAGTTGGAGCGCAGCGGCCTCATCCGCCCGACCGACGCGCTGGCCGGCCCGGCGGGCGACGTGGCCTACGCCTTCCCCGACGCGCTGGTGCAGGAGGTGGCCTACGATAGTCTGCTCGTCCAGACGCGCCGCAAGTATCACCGCCAGATCGGCGAGACGCTGGAGCAGGCGTTTGGGGATAAGTTGGATCAGGTCTGCGATCTGCTGGCCTATCATTTTCACCGCAGCGACGACGAAAGCCAGGCGATCAAGTATCTGGAGATGGCCGGGCGCGTGGCGCAGGCGACCTTCGCCAACGAGACGGCGTTGCAGCGCTACACGGATCTATTGGCGCGATTAGAAGATAAGGGCGGCGAGTGGGAGCAGCGCTTCGAGATTTTGGCCGCCCGGCAGCGGATCTACAACCTCTCCGGGCAGCAGGAGCAGCGCCGCGCCGACATCGAGCAGATGCTGACTTTGGCCGAGGCGCGCGACGACGCCGGTCGCCGCGCCGACGCGCTCAATCTGCTGGCCGATTTCCACTTCACGACGGGGAGCTACGCCGAGGCGGCGGCCACCGCGCGCGAGGCGTTGGAGATCGAGCGCGCGGTGGAGGATGTGGCCGGCCAGGCGTCGGCGCTGAACACCTTGGGCGTGCTCAACTACGTCCGGGGCGATTACGACGAGGCCCGCGCGCCGCTCCTCCGCGCCGTCGAACTCTATCAACAGGTCGATGATCTGGAGGGCGATGCGTGGAGCACGATGTACTTAGGGATGATCGATTTTATGACGGGCCGGTACAGCGACGCGGCGCGCCGCCATCAGGAGGCGCTCTACATGGCGCGCGAGCGCAAGGACTGGTTCCAGGAGGGCATTCACCTGACGAACGCGGCGCGGGTGGCGCTGCGGATGGGCAAGTACGATCAGGCGCTGGCGCAATTCCAGCACGCCTTGGAGATGAAGACGCGCGGCGGCGACCGGATGGGGCAAGGGTTCACGCTCTTCGGCACGGGGATGGCGCATCTGCACCTGGGCGATTACGAGGAGGCCGAGGCGGCGCTGCAACGCTCCTTGGCGCTACGACAGGAGATCGGCGACGAGCGGGGGATCAGCTACTCGCTCTACGGGCTGGGGCGGCTGGCCCTGCGCCGCGAGCGCTGGGATCAGGCGCGGGAGTACATCCAGCAGGCCCACGAGATCCACGCGCGCCTGGGCCTCAAAGCTGAGATCATCGCCGATCTCTCACACCTGGGGCAGGCCTATTTGGGGCAGCACCTGCCGCGCAAGGCGCTGGAGGTCTCGCGGGAAGCCATCGACTTGCTGGCCGAGCAGGAGGACGTCGGCGAGGAGCAGGAGGTCTACCTGAACCACTATCACGTGCTCGCGGCGCTGGACGATCCGGCGGCCGAGGATTTCCTGCGTCAAGCGCACGGGGCAATGATGAAGCGCGCGAATCTGATCACGGACGAGGAGGAGCGCCAGATTTTC
>CAYXVS010000335.1:0-3703 GCA_964468735.1 uncultured Anaerolineales bacterium
TTGTGGGGCGGCGCGCATCATCGCCTCACTTACACGCTGACCGGCTATCGACGCGGCTACTATCGCATCGGCCCGCTCTTCCTGCGCGTCGGCGACCTCTTCGGCTTTATGCCGGAGGATCGGCAGTCGAAGCCTGCGGAGTACCTCATCATCTACCCCCGCATCGTCGCCCTGGAATCGCTGGGCCTGCCGACGCACTCCCCGCTGGCGCTGCTGCCCTCGCCTTCCGCGCTCTTCAAGGACCCGACGCGGATCATGGGCGTGCGCGCCTATCAGCCCGGAGATTCGCCCCGGCGCATCCATTGGACGGCGACGGCCAGCGCGGGCAAGCTGCTGGTCAAGCGCTACGAGCCGGCCATCGCCCGCGAGACGCTGATCTACTTGGATATGGATCGCAGCAGCTATCTGCACCGCCGGCGCTACGACGCCATCGAGATGGCCATCGTCACCGCCGCCTCCCTGGCCCATCACATCATCGTGCGCGAGGGCTTGCCCGCCGGGCTGGCCGTCCAGGCGCTCGACCCGCTGGCGGATGAGGTCGCCGCTTTCTCGCTGCCGCCGCGCTCGCAGCGGGCGCACTTGATGTCGATATTGGAGGTGCTGGCGCGCATCCAGACCCACGAATCGGACGCCGCCTTCTCCGAATTCCTGCGTCGCGAGAGCGCCAAACTCTCCTGGGGATCGACCGTCGTCGTCATCACCGGCGGCCAGAGCGAGGCGCTCTTCAGCTCGCTGGCGCACCTGCGCCGGATGGGCTTCTCGGTGGTGCTGTTGTTAGTTATGCCGGTCAAGACAACGGAAGCGGAAAGCACGCTCCAGCAGCGCAGCGCATCGATTGGCGTGTCGGTCGTCCACATCTGGCGGGATGAGGATTTGAGCATCATTTGAGTTATGGCTCCACTGAAAAAACCAACGCAAAGGCGCAAAGATACAAAGACGCTAAGAAAGAAACAAGGCAACAGTTAATTTTCGTGATCAGATACGATGATCTTATGAATAAAATTGAATCAAACCTTAAAAATCTTGGCGACTTTGCGTCTTGGCGTGAGATTATCCCCTTCTTTCAGGAGAGTCAGTTATAATATGAACAAGATGAGCGATACAAAAGAAACCAACGAGTTATGGGATCACATCGTGGCGCGGCTGCCAGAACCCCTGCGCCGCTCCTGGGTGCGTCACGTCCTGCAACCCCTCATCGTCGGCCTGATGGTGGGCTGCATCGCGGTGTCGCTGGTGCAATTGGCGCATACGCTGGCGCCCACCTGGAACAAAACCTACTTCATTATCGCGCCCATCTTAGCCGCGCTGGCGGGCTACTACACGCGCTATCTGGCGATGCGACGCTTCTTGGATTGGGGGGAGAAGTTCCGCATGCTGATGACGGAGTGGGTGCTGATGTTCGTGCTGCTCAAGATCGCGGGGTATATTGGCGATAGCTGGGCCTCGGTGCTGGCCGATGTGCGGGGCTGGAGCGACAATGTCTACGCGATCTTCGACGCGGAGACGTTGGCCGCGTTTGGCCTCTGCCTGATGGGATGGCGCGCGGCCTGGGCGACCGTGCGCGACATCGAAGAAATCGCCGATCCGCTCCCGCACTACGGCAGCGAGGAGGAATTCCCCATGACGCGCTTACGCCGTCGCTTTACCCTCGGCGGGGTGCTGCTCTTCGCGATGGCGGGCCTGGCCCACACCGGCATCGCCGCGCTGGAGGCCAGTTGGACGCGCAGCACGCTGGTGGTCTTGAGCGTCCTGGCCTACTTTCTCTTCGGCCTGCTGTTGTTGGGGCAGATGCACTTCGCGCGCTTGGCGCGCCTGTGGGAATCGCGTAAAGCGAGGGTTGAATCCAAGATGAGCGTGCGATGGGTGCAGTATGGCGCGGCGCTGCTTGCGCTCGCGCTGGTGATTGCGTTTATTCTGCCCACCGGCTATACTGTTGGGCTGCTGGATCTGGCATATTATCTGATCAGGGCAGTGTCTTATCTTTTTTCATGGATTATGTATCTCTTCGCCGCCCTTTTTACCCTCATAGCTTATTCGCTCGCGCGTTTTGGGGAGACAGAACCAACGATCTCCCCCGTGACGCTGGAGATGCCCGGCGAGATGATGACCTCACCCTCTGGCGGGGCCGAATGGCCTTGGCTGGATGTGCTCCGCTCCCTGCTCTTCTGGGGGATCGCAGCCGCGTTCCTCATCTACGTCCTGCGCGCCTATCTGCGCGACCGGGCCGAGTTGCGGGCGATGATCGCACGCTGGGGCATCGTCGAGCGCCTGCGCGGATGGTGGGCGGCGGTGCGGCGTTGGTGGCGCGGCGTGCGGCGCGAGGTGGGCGCGCGGGCGGAGGCCGCCTTGGCCAAAATCTCGCTGCGCCGCGCCGGTCGCGAGGGCCGATCACAGAGACGTCGTCCGGGCGATAGTCGCCGGGCGCAGATCGCCTACTATTACCTCAGCACCTTGGACGAGGCAAAAGAGGTCGGGTTGCCGCGTCGTCAGGCGCAGACGCCCTACGAATACAGCCCGACCGTCGAGATGGCGCTGCCGGAAGCCCAGGAGGAGATGGCGCGCTTGACCCGCGCCTTCGTGGAGGCGCGTTACAGTTCACATCGGATTTCAGATGAGGAGGTGAGTCGATTACAGGGGATGTGGGAGCGGTTACGGCAGGCGCTTCGGGAATTCCGTATAGCGCGAGATGGATAAAATCAAATCAAAATTAGGGGGTTATGATGCGAATTTGGTTACGATGGATGAGCGTGTTAGTCGTATTGGTATGGTTGAGCAGTCCGGGGATGGCCTCCGCGCGGCGAGAGCGGCGAGGGGCTGATCTGGTTGAGATCGCCGACGAAGGGCCGGTTGGGTCTGGCCCGGAGATTCATCTGAGCGCCGGGACGTTCGATCCGCTGGCCGAACCCGGCCTGAAGATTGCGGGCTTGGAGTCATTATCAGCCGTTGAAGAGGAGGCCGCGACGACGTACTTGCTCCAGTTCGCGGGGCCGGTGCGCGAGGTCTGGAAGACGCAGGTCGCCGAATTGGGCGTCCGCCTCTACACCTACGTGCCCGATTATACCTTCATCGCGCGGCTCGATGCAAAGCAGATCGACGCTGTGCGCGATTTGCCCTTCGTGCGCTGGGTGGGCGTCTACCAGCCCGCCTATCGCCTGGCGGAGACCTTCCGCATGGCCGCTGCGGCCACATCGGGGGCGCTGGATATGACCGCGCTGGAAGATCCGCTGGCGGTCACGGTGCAGGCCCTGCCGGACGCTGATTTAGACGCGCTTGCTGCGCAGATCGCGGCCTTGGGAGGCAAGGTGACGCGGCGCGCGCAACGGATGACCGCCGGCGTGCTGCGCGTGACCATCTCCCCAGACAACGTCGTGGACATCGCCGGCTTGGATGATGTGCTCTGGGTCGAGCCGTACCTGCCGCCCGCGCTGCTCAACGATGTGGGCGGCGGCTCGATTATGCGCGCCACCGACGTGCGCGCCGATCTGGGCCTGTACGGCGATGGCCAGATCGTGGGCGTCGCGGACAGCGGCCTGGACGTGGGCGCGAACGACTCAACGATGAGCAACGACTTCGAGGGGCGGATTGCGCACGCCGAGGCGACGTGCCAATATTTTGGCATGCGCACCACGTGGCACGACTTCGACGGCCACGGCACGCACGTCGCCGGGAGCGTGCTGGGCAACGGGCTTTACTCCGGCAGCAA
>CAYXVS010000336.1:0-3652 GCA_964468735.1 uncultured Anaerolineales bacterium
AAGATGGATATGATGAGCAACGACAATATCAAATGGTATGACTTGGATTTCATAGGTTTCCTAATTAGCTAAAAACCATTACATTTCGTTCGTAGTAAGCCTCGAAGCGGCACCTTTGGGCTTAAGCGGAATGGCGTTTTTCAGGGCTGCATAACGGCGCTCCATTCCATAACATTCTATCGCGTAGAGGCGCCACGCACTTTTGGGCTTATCATCAAGCATCTGCGGCATCAAGCGTAACTGCTACTTAAGTCCAAGTGCGTTGCACCTTGATCCGCTCAAAACAAAACTGATACCGGGTTTGTATTAGCCCGCGCTATTCCCCCGCCGCTGATTTCCGCCGGAGAAGATCGTGCAGGAGTTGAATCTCCTCCACATCCATCCGGCGCAGGAAGAGCAGGTAGATCACGCCGCCGGTGCTGCTGGCAAGCAGGACGCGGATCGCATACCCCATCGCGCCGGGGTAGACGATGTTCTTAGTCCACATCAGCATCCCGGCGGTAGGCAGCGCCATCAAGACAGCTCCCACTAAGGCCAGCAAGGCGGTGTGCGCGACTTTGTACGGCCCCAACCGCCCGATTTTGCGGCGGAAGAGGTAGAGCATCAGCAGCGCGTGCGCCGTCAGCTTGAGCGAGTTGGCCAAGATCAACAACCAGAGTTGCGGCGGCGCGAAAAGCGTGGGCAGCAGCGCCATACCCACGTACAACAACACCGTCACGACGCCGACCAAGGCCGGCGTCCAGGTATCCTTCCGCGCGTAGAAAGCGAAGATCAGCGGCTGATCTAACGCCGCGAAGATCAGGCCCAGCACCGAGAAGCGCAGCGCCTGCGCCGTGGCTAAGGTATCGGCGGGCATAAATTCGCCGCGCTGGAAGAGCAGCGCCACCACCGGCTCCGCCAGGACGAGCAGGCCCACGGCGGCGGGCAACACCAGCACCAGCACCAATCGCAGCCCTCGGGCCAGCGTGGCGCGGAAGGCCTCGTCGTCGGCGTTGGTCGCGTAGCGCGAGAGCGTGGGCAGAATCGCCACGGAGACGGCGGTGACGACCAGGCCGAGCGGCAGTTGGATCAGCGTGGCGGCGTATTTCATCCACGCGATGCCGCTGGGGCCGGTGCGCGAGGCCAGGTTGAAGCTCAGGGCGACGGCCAATTGATCGACCAGCAGCCCCAGGCCGATGGGCAAATAGAGCTTCCCGATGGTGATCAGCGCCGGGTGAAGGGGGAAGGGCCACCGCCATCGGATCTGCAACTCGGTCAGATCCGACCACTGGAAGGCGACCTGGGCAATGCTGGCGAAGAGCAGGCCCAGCGCCAGGCTGTGGACATCGACCCAGCTTTGGCCCAGCAGGATGACGACGAGCACGCGTGTGGCGTTGGAGATCGCCGGCGTGAAGGCGGGGCGATCGAAGCGCTGGAGCGCGTAGAGCGCGCCGGAGAGGATGCCGGAGACGTTGAGGAAGAGGATGGCCGGCGCCGTGATGCGGATCATCGAGATGGCCTGCGCGAGATACGCCGACTCCAGCCCGACGCCCAAGGCTTTGGCAATCCACGGCGCGCCGATTTCCACCAGGAGCAGGAATCCGCCCAAGAAGACGGCCAAGAACGAGAGGAGGAAGTTGAGGAGCGACCACAGCTCCTCTTGGTCGGAGAGATGCGCGTAATCGGAGAAGACCGGCACCAGCGCCGAACTGAGCATCCCGCCGACTAACTGATCGTAGAACATCGTCGGCACCTGCGAGGCCACGTCGAAGGCGCTGACGGCCCCGCCCGCGCCGAAAAAGTACGACTTGACCATCTCCCGGACAAGGCCCAGCGCGCGGCTGGCGAAATTCCCAACGGAAATCAACGCCGCCGCGCGGGTGACACGCTTTGCTTCTCCGGCCAATTGTGTTTCTTCGGACATTGCTCTAGGCATTCTACCTGCTTTTAGCTAAGTGACAAGGATTGGGGGGGCGGGAATATCGAGATCTGCTTGACAACCGCCCGCGCTGCTGTTATGATGGGTGATAGTTATTGAAAATGATTTTCAATAACTTGGACCCTATCGTGAATTTTCACTATTCGAGGTGCTCACAGAACAGCGTGGAGCACGCGGGGAGTTTGAACGTTATGGCGTCTTGGGAAGAGGTTTTATCGCAGGCCGGACACCGGATCACCGCGCCGCGCCGCGCGGTGATGGAGGTGCTGATGGCCACGCAGGCGCCCCTCTCGCCGCAGGAGATCTGCACGCAGGGACAAGCGCATCACGACTCGCTGGGCCTCGTCACCGTCTACCGCACGCTGGAGCTGTTCGAGCGCTTCGATCTGGCGCAGCGCGTCCATCTGTGCGAGGGGTGCCACGTCTACTTGGCGACCTCGCCCGGTCATCGGCACACGATCTTGTGCCGGGCGTGTGGGCGCTCGATGGAGTTCGTCGGTCAGGACGACTTGGACGATCTCATCGCGCGCGTGGAGGCGCGGACGGGCTACGAGGTGTGGGATCATCTGTTGCAGTTGTTCGGCCTGTGCCCAGAGTGCCAGGCCAATCAGGCGGCATAATGTTCCGGCGGATACGGGCGAAGATCCGCTGGGCGGCGCTCAAGTCGTGGTTGGGGGTTGTCGGGTGGGGCGCTGTCTTGCTGCTTCCCTGCCCGGAGTGCGGCGCGCCGATGCTCCTGCACCTCTGGCCGGTAACGCTGATCTTGACGCTGGCCCATCTGCACCGGAGACGCCATCCTGCGCCAGATGCTTCACCTGGCGACCCAGCATCCGACGCGCCCTAAGGTAGTTCCAAAATTTAAAACCTTTCAAACCAGATACTTTTTCCTCCCACGGCCATGGGGCATTAGGGCCACAGGCGGAAAATCGCTTGTATTTGGGAGGTTTGTTTTCTTGGAACGGCCTAAGCATATCCCCATCCATCGCGCGTTTTTTTATCCTGTATTGAAAATATTTTTCATTTTACTATTTTTGAGGGAGGTTGCTATGAATATCCGGGGAAATCGTTTTGTTGTGTGGATGGTGTTGCTCAGTCTCATCGCGCGCGTGGAGGCGCGGACGGGCTACGAGGTGTGGGATCATCTGTTGCAGTTGTTCGGCCTGTGCCCAGAGTGCCAGGCCAATCAGGCGGCATAATGTTCCGGCGGATACGGGCGAAGATCCGCTGGGCGGCGCTCAAGTCGTGGTTGGGGGTTGTCGGGTGGGGCGCTGTCTTGCTGCTTCCCTGCCCGGAGTGCGGCGCGCCGATGCTCCTGCACCTCTGGCCGGTAACGCTGATCTTGACGCTGGCCCATCTGCACCGGAGACGCCATCCCAAGCCAGGCGCATCACCTGATGACCCGGCATCCGACGCGCCCTAAACGTATTCCCATCCATCGCGCTTTTTTTTACCCCATATTGAAAAGATTTTTCATTAAGAAGGTCTCAAGGAGGTGACACAAGCCATCATCCCATCCTACAGAGACGTAAAAACACAAGGTTTTGTCGATTTTCTGATTTACCAATTTTCTATGAGGAGATTACTATGAATATCCGAAGACATCGTTTTGTTGTGTGGATTGTGTTGCTCAGCATGCTGGCCGGTGTACTGGGGGCCTGCGCCCCCGCGTCAACGCCGGCGCCGGTGGAGGAAGAGGGCCCGCTGACGGTGATGGTGAGCATCGTGCCGCAGAAG
>CAYXVS010000337.1:0-1755 GCA_964468735.1 uncultured Anaerolineales bacterium
GCAGAACAAGAAACGTCAGTGGAGAACGAAAACACGGCAACATCGACATCCGAAACAGAGTCCGAAACAGAATCCGAAATAGAATCCGAAATAGAAAAGGAAGTATAAGAAGTTTCAGCCTTCAACCCGTGGGGAACGCCATCAGGCTAACGGCGTTCCCCTTCCCCTTGTGAATTTTAGCATTGTGGGAAAATTGCACGTATTAGCTCAAAGCCCCCGTCTCGGGGGCGTCTACAAAGCGAGAAAGAGCGAGAAAGATGCTTTTGGCCGTCCCCGGGGACGGGGACTGGGAGCTTTTTTTGAGTAGTATCTCACTTTTGCCGTAATGCGAGTTTTGACCGTCTGGAACTGTAGTGATGAAAGTTATAAACGTGAGGTTTTTTATGAACAATGAATATTATCAAGTGTTAGATGTAGGCAAAAACGCCAGCCCGGAAGAGATCAAACGGGCGTACCGCCGGCAGGCGCGACGCTATCATCCCGATGTCAACTCGGAGCCGGACGCGGAGGAGCGCTTCAAGGAGGTCAACGAGGCCTATGAGGTGCTCTCCGATCCGGAGAAGCGCGCGATGTATGATCGCTACGGCGCGGAGGGGCCGCCGGGATTTAACGGCTTTAATGGCTTTGGCGCGCGCGATCCCTTTGACATTTTCAACGAATTCTTCGGCGGGTTTGCCGGCTTCGGATCGAGCGGCGGGCGCTCACGCCCGCGTCGCGGCAACGACATTCGCACCAGCCTCACGCTGACCTTCGAGGAAGCGGCGTTCGGCGTGGAGAAAGAGATCGTCATCCAGCGCCGGGAGAACTGCTCGACCTGTGGCGGTTCCGGCGCGAAGCCGGGCACTCAGCCGGAGCGTTGCCCGGCGTGCAACGGCACCGGCGAGAAGCGCCGTGTCCAGAACACCATCTTAGGCTCCTTCGTCAACATCACCACCTGCCCGAAGTGCAACGGGCAAGGTACGGTCGTCCGCACCCCGTGCCTAGATTGCCACGGCGAGGGCCTGGTGACGAAGGAGGTCTCTATCCCCGTGGTCATTCCGTCCGGCGTTGACGATGGCATCACCATCCGCCTGACGGGCCAGGGCGAGCCGGGCGAGCGCGGCGGCCCGAAGGGCAATCTTTACATTACGCTGCGCGTCAAATCGCATCCCTATTTCAAGCGCCATGAGAACGACGTGATCTTGGATTTGGACATCAACCTCACGCAGGCCGCGCTCGGCAGCGAGGTGATCGTGCCCACGTTGGATGGCGAGCAGGAGCTGACGATCCCGGCCGGCACGCAATCGGGCGAATCGTTCCGCCTGCGCGGGAAGGGCATCCCGCACCTGCGCAGCGAGCGGCGCGGCGATCAATACGTCGTGATCCACGTGGCCACGCCGACGCGACTATCGAAGCAACAGAAAGAGCTGCTTCGTGAATTAGGCGAGACGTTGGAGCCGGAGAGCGTCGTGCGCGAAAAGCAGAGCTTCGCGGATAAAGTCAAAGAGACCTTGGGGCTATGACGAGCGAATCCGAAGCTTCGTGGCTGGAGGTCAGCCTCACGGTCTCGCCGGAGGCGGCGGAGGCGGTCGCCGAGGTGCTCAGCCGTTACGCGCCGCAGGGCGTGGCCCTCGATATGGGCGATCCCGACGGGCGGAACGAAGAGACGGTCACTGTCAAGGCCTATCTGGCGATGGGTGAGACCATCAAGGCGCGCCGATTGGAGCTGAGCACGGCGATAGACCACCTCCGCCACATCTGGCCGCAGATCCCGGC
>CAYXVS010000337.1:1855-3646 GCA_964468735.1 uncultured Anaerolineales bacterium
TGGAGCTGAGCACGGCGATAGACCACCTCCGCCACATCTGGCCGCAGATCCCGGCGCCGTCCTTCACGCCCATTCAGGATCAGGATTGGACGGCGGGCTGGAAGGAGAGCATCCCCGTGCTGCACCTCACGGAGCGGGTGGTCATCAAGCCCACGTGGCGCGATTACGAACCGCAGCCGGACGAGATCGTTCTGGAGATGGACCCCGGCATGGCCTTCGGCACCGGGTTGCACCCCTCGACGCAGTTGTGCGCGGAGGGACTGGTGGACTGGATGGAGCCGACGTATCGAATTTTAGATCTGGGCACGGGAACGGGCATCTTAGCGCTCATCGCCGCGAAGTTGGGCGCCACGGAGATCTTAGCGGTGGATAACGACATCAACGCGGTGGCGGTTGCGCGGCGCAACGCGCGGCACAACCACGCGGCGCATGCCATCCGCCACGTCCACGGCTCGCTGCCCGATATCAGCGGCGCGTATGATCTCGTCCTGGCGAACCTGCTCGCGCCCATCCTGATTAAAATGGCCCGCGCCGGGCTGGCCTCGCGCGTTCAGCGCAACGGCCTCCTCATCGCGTCCGGCGTGCTAGAAGAGCAGATGGAGGAGGTGGTCGAGGTCTTCAAGCCAGAGGGCCTGTACGTGGTCGAAGTCCTTCAACAGGAGGATTGGGTCGCGTTGGTGATGCGGAAGACCCGCAGTGTGCCGCCCAGCCTGGCCCAGGCGCGCCGGCCGTGGTGAGGTGCGCCCCATCATCTTTCTTGGGACGTCGTCATATCCTGCGAGGTAATGTGCATGAGCGAGTTCGAGCAGTTGTCATCGGAGGCGCAGGCGGCGCGGTTACGCGCATTGGCTACTCGCGCGTTGGAGGCGTATGCTTTGGATGTGCGCGAGCTTCGGCTGGTGGGATTGTACACCAACGCGATCTTCCGCGTGGCGACGACCGACGGCGCCTCGTATATGATGCGGGTCTGTCGGCCCGGATGGCGCACGGATACCGACCTGCGCTCGGAAGCGATGTGGCTCCAGGCGTTGGATCGAGAGACCGACATCGGCGCGCCGCGCCCGGTGATGGCCCGCGACGGCGCGTATCTCGTGCGCGCGGAGATCGAGGGCGTGCCGGAGGCCCGGCGCTGCTGCGTGATGAGCTGGACGCCCGGCGTCGTCCTGGAGGATGAGCGCCTGACGGAGGAGAATCTCTTCCAGATGGGCGCGCTCTTCTCCAAGCTGCACGCGCAGGCTGCGAACTTCAAGCCGCCGGCCGGATTCACCCAGCGGCGGATGGACACGCTCTTCGCGCGCGGCGAGGAGGATGCGCTCTTCAGCGCGGAGCGCCGCGAGGCGTTTCCCCCGCGCACGTGGGAGATCACTGAGCGCGTTAGGGCGCAGGTCGCGGCGGCCTACGAGCAGTTGTACGCCGATCCGGCCGGCCTGCGCGTCATCCACCACGATCTCTGGCACGGGAACATCAACATCCACGCGGGCCGTTTGCGTCCGCTGGACTTCGAGGACACGGTGTGGGGCTATCCAGTGCAGGACATCGCGATGGCCTGGCAGGATCTGATGAAGGACGTGGCGCCGGAGGCCTACGAGCCGCTCACGCGCGCTTTCCGCGCAGGCTACGAGCAGCGCCTCGCGTGGCCGGCGTCCTACGCGGGCCAGATCGATCTCTTCCGCGCCGGACGGATGCTCTGGGTCGCCAACTACGTCGCGCGCTTCGAGCGGGTTTATCTCGGCGAACATCTTGCGTGGTTGGCGGGAGAATTTGAAAAATTCCTGGAGACGGGTACGATAA
>CAYXVS010000338.1:0-3631 GCA_964468735.1 uncultured Anaerolineales bacterium
TTACAACACATTCGCCTGATACCACGCCCAGAATTTTGCGAGGCCCTCTTTGACCGAGACCTGGGGATCGTAGCCCAGCAGGCGGCGCGCCTTGGAAATATCCGCGTAGGTGATGGGCGGCTCGCTGGCGGGGGCGGGCGGCGTCTCCATTCGCGCTTTCTTCCCGACCAGATCCTCGATCAAGGTGACGAAATCCGCCATGCGCACCGGCTCTCCGCGTCCCAAATTGAGGCGCTCGTAGCCCAAGGGCGTCTCCAGCGCCGCGATCACGCCCTGAACGATGTCGCCGACGTAGGTCCAGTCGCGGTGCATCTCGCCGGCGTTGTAGAGCTGGAAGACCTCGTCGTTGACGATGCTGTCGGTGATGATGAAGGGCATCATATCGGGGCGGCCGCGCGGGCCGTAGACGCTGAAGAAGCGCACGGCGGTAAACGAGAGGTCGAAGAGGTTATGGTAGGTGTAGCCCATCAGCTCGCAGGCGATCTTCGTCGCCGGATAGGGCGCGAGCGGTTTGCCCAGCGGGTCATCCTCCTGGAAGGGCAGACGATCCGTTTTGCCGTAGACGGAGGAGGTGGAGGCGAAGACGACGTTCGGTTGGTTGGCCAAGCGCACGCCCTCGAGGACGTTCACCGTGCCGCGAATGTTCACGTCGGTGTAGAGCGGCCCGCGCTCGATGGAGTAGCGGACGTTGGCCATGCCGGCCAGATGCGCCACGGCGTCGAAGTCGCCCGCGCGGATGATCTCCCGCACGCCCTCGGCGTCGCGCAGATCGGTCTCGTGCATGGTGAAGCGCGGATAGGTCGCCAGGTGCGCCACGTTGGCGCGCTTTCGCGCCGGATCGTAGAAATCGTTGAAGTTGTCCAGCCCGGCGACCTCGTCGCCGCGTTGGAGCAAGGTTTCCGCCAAGTTGCTGCCGATGAATCCGGCCGCGCCCGTCACCAAAATTCGCATTGTTTGACCTCCAAGTCTGAGGGATGATTAGATTTAGCTATGCTTCTATGGTCTAATGATCAGGAAAGAGGGAGTAAGAAAGAGACGGCCACAACACCTCCATGCTTCCTACTCCTTTACTCCCTACTCCTTTACTCCCTACTCCCTGGCTCGTGAATGTCCTTGACGTTAAGCTGGAGATTCACGCGACCGCGCCACTCGTTGCGCTGCAAGACGTAGGCGACGTCGATGCGCCGGGGGAGATGATCGATCCACGCGCCTTGCCGGAAGGCGATGGCGTCCCAGATGTGGCCCTTGCGATCCCGCACGCAGAATTTGAGGTGGCGGCCATCGTCGCCGACGGCGCGAGCGCGCACGACCTTCGCATTCCGACTGACGAGCACGGGCGCGGGGTTGCCGAAGCCGAACGGCTCCAAGCGCGCCAGCTCGTGATAGAGATCCCACGAGAGCATATTCAACGGCGCCTCCGCATCGACGTGCAGGAGCGGCGAGAGCGGCACATCCTCCAACTCCTCGGCGGCGATCTCGACCAGGCGGCGCTTGAACTCCGGGAGGCGGTCGGTCGTCACGGTGAAGCCGGCGGCCGCCGCGTGCCCGCCGTAGCGCACCAAAAGACCCGAAAGTGTGTCTAGCGCCTCGGTGATGTGAAATTCCGGGATCGAGCGCGCGGAGCCTTTGCCCACATCGCCCTCGATGGCGACGACGGCGGCAGGGCGATAGAATTCATCGACCAGGCGGCTGGCGGCCAGGCCCACCACGCCCGGCGTGAAATCGGGGGTGGCGGCGAAGAGCAGCGGTGGAATCCGCCGCTGAGCGACGACTAAATCACGCGCCTGGGTCTGCGCCTCCACCGTCAGCGTGCGCCGATCCTGATTCAAGTGATTAAGCTGTTGCGCCAACGGCAGCGCCTCGGTCATATCCGCCGCCATCAGCAACTCTAAGGCGATGGTCGCCTCGCTGATGCGGCCCGCCGCGTTGAGGGGCGGGGCGAGCACATAGCCGATGGTCTCGGTCGTCACCTGGCCGGGCCGGACATCGCTCACATCCATCAGGGCGGCCAGGCCGGGGCGATGCCCGGTGTTGATCCCCTTGAGGCCCTCGATCACCAGCGCGTGGTTTTCCCCCAAGAGCGGCACCATATCGGCCACCGTGCCCAAGGCGACTAAATCCAGAAGATCCGTCTCTTGTAGCTCATTGCGGGTGGTGGGCAGCGGGACCCGGAGATTCGCGCGCACGAGCGCCTGCGCCAGCTTGTACGCCACGCCCACGCCGGCCAGATCCTTGAAGGGATAGCGACAATCGGCCTGTCGCGGGTTGATCACGGCGTCGGCGTGCGGCAACGCGGCGCCGATGTGGTGATGATCGGTGAGGATGACGTGCATCCCCAGGCGTCGGGCCAAGGCGACCTCTTCCAAGGAACGGATGCCACAATCGACGGTGATCATCAGCCGGGCGCCCTGCCCCACCAGCTCCGTGATCGCATCGGGATTGAGGCCGTAGCCCTCGTCCTCGCGGTTGGGGATGTAGGTGACGACCTGCCCGCCCATCGCTCGGATGGCCTGCGCAAGGACGGCGGCGGCCGTCACGCCGTCCACATCGTAATCGCCGTAGATGACGATGGTCTCGCCTTGCTTCACCATCTGCCGGACCAACTCTACGGCGTGATTCACGCCCTTCATACGGAAGGGATTATCGTGCTCGAAGCTGCCCGCCAGGAAGGCGCGGACATCATCCAAATCGACGATGCCGCGATTGTAGAGAATTTGCGCCACCAACGGATGCACCATCGAGAGGCGCTCGATGAGAGCGGGGGGCGCCGTCGGCGCTATCTGCCAGCGCTTGCAATTCCGGCCATCGTCCACAAAAACATTCATACCCAACTCCTCGGAAGATCATTTACAAAAAAGTAGTATACCATAGGGGATAGGGGCGTCAAAAATCTACGGATGGAGGTTGGAAGTTGGAGGTCCATGCAAAAAGCGGCCCCCTCAAAGCGAGGAGACCGCCCTGACGCCATAATGAATGAGAATGTCACGCTACATCAAAAGAGCCAGCCTCGGTCTCTGGCGAACTCTGTCAAGACCGGGAGGGTGATCCACACGCCGCCATACGCCAGGATGGCCAGGTAGATTTGGTAAACGAAGACGCCCACGCCCACCAGGCAGCCCACCAGGATCGAGACCAGGATGAGGGAGAGGCTGTAACCGACCACGACGTACATCGTGGCCAGCACGGCGTTGTATCGGATGTAGGGCCGCGCTCGTTTTTTCTTCCACAGGAAGACAACGAGAGGTATCAAGGGCGATAGGAGCCAGCTAGCGCAGGCCCAACGCTTATCATCGTCGGTGATCCCCATCCCCGGCTGTTGCATCAGATATGAGCCTCCTGGTAGACGAGAAACCTAATGCCCGCTAGCGCTCCGCGCGACGGCGACGCTTATAGCGATAGGTGATGCGGCCGCGATCCAGGTCGTAGGGTGAAA
Organism: uncultured Anaerolineales bacterium; assembly: GCA_964468735.1. GTDB lineage: Bacteria > Chloroflexota > Anaerolineae > B4-G1 > SLSP01 > JAAAOZ01. The sequence goes on from CAYXVS010000338.1 coordinate 3,434, forward strand.
GCTCGACCTTCACGCGGTCGCCCAGCAGGATGCGAATGTAGTATTTGCGCATCTTGCCGCTGAGATAGGCGACGATCTCGTGGCCATTGTCTAGCTCGACGCGGAATTTTGTGCCTTTAAGGGCTTCGGTCACAGTGCCCATTGCTTCGATTTTTTCTTCTTTTGCCATACACACTCCTTGTGCAACGGTTGCAAGTT
>CAYXVS010000339.1:0-3629 GCA_964468735.1 uncultured Anaerolineales bacterium
ACGAGCAGCCCGGTCAGCACGCGATCCTTCTCGTTTTCCAGCGTGCGCGTGGCATAGAAGGCCGGCACGGTGCAGCCAAAGCCCACGATCATCGGCAGGAAGCTCTTGCCGTGCAGGCCGAGCGCGTGCATCAGCCGATCCATCACGAAGGCGGCGCGCGCCATGTAGCCGGAGTCCTCTAAAATCGCGAGCGCCAGATAGAGCGACATCATCACGGGGACGAAGACCAGCACGCCGCCCACGCCCGCGATGATGCCATCGACGAAGAGGCTTTCGATCCACGTGCCGCCCAGCCCCAGCCATCCAATGACGGCGACGACCCAGTTGGTGATCGGGCCGCCGATGACGCCATCCACCCAATCCAAGTAAGGGCCGGCCACGTCGGTGGTGACCTTGAAGACGACCCACATCAGGGCCAGGAAGATGGGAATGCCCACGACGCGATTGGTCACCACCCGGTCAATTTTGTCGGAGAACGACAGGCGATCCTGCGCCGGGCGCTGCACGGTCTCTTTCACCAGGCCGTGAATCCAGCCGTAGCGCCGATCCGCGATGATGGTGTCCACATCGTCGCCGTAGACGGCGCGCAGATGCTCGATGCTGGCCTCGGTCTGATTGAGCAGCGCCGCGTGATTGCCCGATGCGTGCAGCTTGGTCAGAATATCCTCATCCTCTTCTAAGAGCTTGACCGCCAGCCAGCGCGTGCTGTAGCGCTCGCGCAGGTCGGCGTCCTGCTCGATGAGTTCTTGCAGCGCGACGATTTCCTCTTCCATCTCGGCGCCGTAGTCCACCAAGCCTCGGTTCCGCGTATAAGCCGCTGTGTGTGATGTCGTCATCGTGATGCCTCCTTCTGTGTATGTAGCGCCGCGACGATAGCAGCGCCCAGATCGTCAATGCCCCGTTCCTCGCGCGCGATGGTCGAGACCACGGGCGCGCCCAGCCCCTGCGCCAACTTATCCACGTCGATTTTGAGGCCCTTCGTCTTGGCGATGTCGGCCATATTTAGCGCGACGATCACCGGCGCGCCCATCTCGATAATCTGCACGACCAGATAAAGGTTGCGCTCCAAATTGGCCGCGTCCACCACCACGACGACGGCGTCGGGCTGCGCATCGATGATAAAATCGCGCGCGATAATCTCTTCCATTGAAAACGCCGTGAGGCTGTAGGCGCCGGGCAAATCCACGACGGTGTAATTTTGCCCCCGATACGCCCATGTCCCTTCCTTCTTCTCGACCGTCTTGCCTGGCCAGTTCCCGACGTGCTGTCGCGCGCCGGTGAGCGCGTTAAACACCGTGCTCTTCCCCACGTTGGGATTGCCGGCTAAAGCGATAGTTGCTTGTGTCATTGTATTACTCCTTTGTTTGAATGATTGGTTCTACCATAATATGATGGGACATCCCTCGCCCGATGGCTAAGCGCGTCCCCTTCACGTCCACGATCACCGGGCCGTGTCCATTGCGCTGCACCAGACGCAGCGGCATATTGAGCGTCAGGCCCATATCGGCCAGCCGCCTGCGCATTCGATGGCCGCCTCGCAAGGCGACCAGTTGTACCGTCTCTCCCGGTTGGGCCATCCGTAAGGGCATCATGCGCGACGCCTCACGCGGTCTCGACGTGGATCACGCGCGCTTCGGATTTGCGCAGGGAGAGGTTGTAGCCGCGCACGACAAACTCGATGGGATCGCCCAAGGGCGCGACGCGCTTGACCTGCACCTCGGCCCCGTTCACCACCCCCATGTCCATCAGGCGCCGGCGAATGGACTTGTCGCCCGCTACTTTGCGCACCAGGCCCGATTCGCCGGGCGCCAAATCGCTCAGTCGTCTGATCTGCTTCGTCATTGTTTCTCTCCTTGTTATGGCTAACTGTAATATATACGGGTTATATTTAAGGTATGCCTAAATATTATCACAGACCAGATCTTTGTCAAGGAGATTCTTAAGGGATGCCTAAAGAAAATACTATCTATGTATCTTGACACAGGGCCGGCTATAGCTACAATAGTGATTATTAGGGTGAAGGATAAGGTATTGTATGATTGATCACAACACAACCGTCACCGAGCCAGTCATTGCCGTCATTGATGGCATGGGCGGGGGCATTGGGGCGCAAATTGTCACGCAATTGCGACAAGAATTACCGCTAAGTGTCGAGATTCTGGCGTTGGGTGCGAACGCCATCGCAACCCAAAAAATGATGCAGGCGCGGGCCAGCCGGGGAGCGAGCGGCGAGAATGCTATTTGTGTATCGGTGAACAAAGCCGATTTCATCCTGGCGCCGATTGGCGTGGTCATTCCCAACTCGATGATGGGCGAGATCACACCGGGCATCGCCATCGCTGTGGCCAGCGCGCGGGGACGTAAGCTCTTACTTCCCATCAATCAACCCCACTTCGAGCTGGTGGGCATCGCGTGGCAGGCGATCACGAAACAGATCAGCGCCGCCATTGACCTCATTCGGGAAACGCTTGCCCAGGAGAATTGACATCCCGGCCACCTTGTGCTATAGTTGCGGTTGTTAGCATGAAGCTAACGTTCAGGTGTGATGAAGATGCCACCTACCGGTCTGAAGGCTGGGGATGGCGTTTTTTTGTGCTATCAAGTAAGGAGTGGGGCATGTGTGAATCCAAAGTCTACCTAGTAGATGAGACTGGTGAACACCAGGTTATGGACAATGTGACCCACATCCAACGCGAAAAGGGCGTGTATCTCCTGGTGAACCTGTTAGGCGAGCAAAAACTTATTCGCGGGCAAATCACGCGGATAAACTTGTTGGATCATGCCGTCTACCTGGAACGTATTCCAGAACCATCCGCACCCCTCATCTGAAATGATATAGGTTGTGTAGTTGTAACGTTAGTTCGCAATAACGATTTTGGCGGGCCAAAGCACCGCTAAAGTGATTACAATATACAACACACATAACACGATAATCTACCAAAGTTAAACCTATAGGGCCATGAAGGCGCTAGCCGGCTTGAAGCTGGCGCCGTTGTGGCCCTTTTTGCATGCCGGATTCGTGAAACGGATTTTCTGATTTGTGATTTGCAGATTTGCTATTTTTGAAGGAGGTCCTATGTGTGACATTTGTGGTTGTGAAGATCATACCCATACGCATGATGTGGCCGCACCGACGGGGAAAATCCCAATAGTACAAAACATTCTTAGCGCCAATGAGCAAGCGGCGCAGCACAATCGCGCCCACTTTGCCGAACTGGGGATGTTGGCCGTCAATATCATGGCCTCGCCCGGCGGTGGCAAAACCACCTTGCTGCTGGCGACGATAGCCGCGCTCCAGGATAAATTCGAGATTGGCGTGATCGAGGGCGACGTGGCGTCGCAGGTGGACGCCGAGCTTATCGCTGCGACCGGCGCGCCGGTGGTGCAGATCAACACCGGCGGCGGCTGTCACTTGGACGCTCCGCAAGTTCACAACGCGCTCCACGCCCTGCCGGAGTGTGACCTCGACGCGATCTTCATCGAGAACGTCGGGAATCTCATCTGTCCCGTGGCTTTCGATTTGGGTGAAACCCACCGCGTGGCCCTGATCAGCGTGCCGGAGGGCGATGACAAACCCTATAAGTACCCCGGCATCTTTGAGGCGGTCGACCTGGTGGTCGTGACCAAGG
>CAYXVS010000340.1:0-3619 GCA_964468735.1 uncultured Anaerolineales bacterium
ACAACACCAACATCGACACGGCCCTTGCCGACGCCTATTACCTGGGCACGATTCTCTATCCGGCGGCCTTTGCGGACGTTGACCCCGTGCAGAAAGCGGACGAGATTTACGAGGCTTTGTTGGGCCACCCCGCTTACGCGCAGATGGCCGAGGCTTTTGGGGGGTTTAAGCCGTTGGATTTGAGCGAGGAGTAGACGAGCGACGAGGCCGGGTTGGCGCCGCCGCGCGTCATCTCGCTGCCAAGCTGGTGCTGTAAAAGCCACAGCCGTAGTCATGATTGTAATCGTTGATGGACGAGACAAAAGACCGCACAACTGCGCCCGCGATGTTGACGCGGGCGCAGTTGCGCGGTCTCGGCGCGTGGTCGCTACAAATGGACGTTCGGACTATAGTAAGAAGCAGCGTCACGCGCAGGTCGCAACCTCCACCATAATCTCCGCCGCCTCTTCCTTGCGTAGGGAGATTTGATAATCCTTCAAGGTGAATTCCAGCGGATCGCCAAACAGCGCCTTGTGCTTGAGGCGGATTTCCTCGCCGGTGACGATGCCCATATCCAATAGCCGCTGGCGCAGCGCCCCTTGGCTATTGATGCGCACGATGACGCCCACCTCATCTTTGCGCAATTGGCTCAGGGGGATCAGCTTGACGCGAGGGGAACGTTCCGATGCGGGGTCACACGTCACGTCCGCGACGTCGATCATATCCTCTTGTGGGACGACCAGGATATGCTCAGCCGTCGCGCGCGTCACGCTGAGATGGCGCGGCGGCGTTGCATCCGCGCCCATCTCCAGCAACCGATCCCCGGAGTCCGCGACGCTCAGCACCGTCACCGGCGTGCCCACCTGGAGGCCGTGCTTGTGCAGAAACTCGCGGATCGTCGCCTCCGAGGGCAGTTCCGCCACGTGGCCCACGTGCCCGGTGGTGATTGTCGTCAGCGGGACGGCGACGGGATAGGCGATATCAGTGTTCGCGGAGGGGATCGGCGAGCCCAGCGGCGTCACCCTGGGGTTCCCCAGAAAATTAGCGAGGCGCTCCGCTACATCATGCGGCGTGCTGTGCTCCAGCATATCGGCGACCTCGTGCGCACGCTCCGGCGCCAGGCCGAGCCGTTGGGTCAGGAAGACGGTCCAGAGGCCCCGGCGACGCAAAACCGCGCATCCGCGCCGCTCGCCCGCGTCCGTGAGCGTCACGCCCTTGTAAGGACGATAAATCACCAACCCCTGCTCTTGCAGTTTGCGACACATCTCATTGGCCGAGACGCTGGAAATTGAGAGGGCGTTGGCCAACGAGGAAAGGGGCGCCGGCTCATCCCGCGCCTCCCGCAGCCGTATGATCGTGGCGAGATACATCTCTATGCTTTCACTCATACGGATATTATCCTTGGCCCTCGCCTGGATGTCAAGAGACCGCCTTAATTGATGGGCGAAACTATCCAGTTGACCAGGTACTTTGCGGAATCTTCTGGGAAACTGCGACGTTATATCAGTAGCGCGGACGAAAAAACGCCCAAGCTAAAAAATCCATTCACACAAACTTTTTACCCAAACACTAAAAGGAGATAGATGAGATGCTACGGAAAATTTGGACGGTCGGATTAGTGGGATTGAGTTGTCTGTTGTTGGCGCTGACGGGCTGTGCCCAGGGGCCGACGCAGGCGGCGGTGGCGCCAGAGGCGGTGACGGAAGCCTTCTACACCTGGTACTTGGCGTACGAGGGCAACCCGATGGCCGACAAGGCCTATCAGGAGAGCGCGTACCTGAGCGCGGCGATGGTGACCAGGGCCGATGAGATCATCGCGTCCTTCGACAAGGGCGCCTACGATGTCTTCCTCTGCGCCCAGGACATTCCGATCTTCATCGAGGTTGGTGAGGCCGAGATCGCGGGCGACACGGCGCACCTGACGGTCGGGACGAGCTTCGGCGCCGCCATCGATGTCACCCTCGGCCGCACAAACGGCGAGTGGAAGATCAGCGACATCGTCTGCCACTATCTAACCCAGTCTGCCAGATAAAAAGCCTGGAGGTCATCGCCTCCAGGCTTTTTTGTGCGCCGCGTGCGTTTCATTTGACTAAAACGCCATTCGATTTATAATGAACACACTGTTCATTATTGTACTGTGTGTCTTTTATATCTTTTAGATAATCAGGCATCATCTGGAGATAGATATGGCAGATAAAGTAGATCGTCGTGTGCGTCGCACGCGACGTCGATTGGGCGAGGCGTTGGTCGCGCTGATCGCCGAACGCGGTTACGATACACTCACCGTCGAGGAGATCGCCGAGCGCGCCGATGTGGGGCGGACGACCTTTTACTCCCATTATCAGGATAAGGATGATCTGTTGTTGGCGGTCACGGGCGAGGTGGCCGAGCAGATCGAGCAGCAATTTCTCCATTTGTTGGCGTCCCACGATGTTTGCATCGAGGATGTCATCGCTTTGATGTTTCGGTTAGCGGGGGAGAACGTGGAGATGTATCGCCTCATTATGAACGGGCAATGCGGCCCGCTCGTCTTCCGGCAGTTTCAGGAGAAGCTCACGCGCCTCTTTCGGAATATTTTGGAGACCAAGGCGGAGAAGCGAGGGCGTCCATTTCCTCTGCCCGTGCCGATGATCGCGAATTACTTCTGGGGCGCGCTTCAGGCGACCATCGTCTGGTGGCTGGGCAGCGATCAGCCCCAATCGACCCAGGCGATGGTGCAGATGTTCTACCGGCTCTCGATTCAGGGCACCGGCGAGGTGCTCGGCGCCGATCCCACCCGCTGGGGGGTGACGCCGTCCGCGGACTGAGTTTTCAGGCTTTGACCTTCATCATTCGGGCGCGATGATAGCCGATCTGCACCTCGATGTAGCCGCTGAGTTGTTGATCTAACGCGGCGTCGTCGGTATCCACGCGCAGTGCGGGCAGTTCACGCGCTTTGCGCTCGGTGCTCACGACGATGATGTGCGCCTTGGGGCGTCCCTGCCCCACCCGGCGGATCACCGCCGGCGTGAATTGTTTGTTCCCCCGCCCGAAGATAAAGCCATTCCCCCCAATCGGCGTGACGACGATGTAATGATCCGAATAGCAGGGGAGCAACGCTAAAATATCCGCCTCGTTTAAATCTGCGCCGACCAGTTCCCCGCCCGCGACGGCATCGACGCCCAGCAACGTCTTTTCCTTCCCCATCTCCAGCGCCTCGGCGATGGCGCGCACGGTGGTGCCCGGCCCCAGCAGATAGAGCGTCTCACCGTCCATCTCCATCTCCTCGACGACCGAGGCCGCGAGGTCGCGCTTGTTCTCCTCGGAGGAGGCGCTGCGGCTCGATCCGCGCTTGCCCGGCTGCACAAAGCGCGCCACGTCGGGCACGCGGAGGTAGCCGTAGAGCCGCGCATCTAAATGATCCGCGCGGAACGCCTCCTCGTCGATATCCAACACCTCTTCCTGGGCCATCTCGATCTCGCCGTCGCTCTGTTCGCTCTCAATAAAAGCTTCGATGAGGCCGGCGGCTGCGCGCGGACTGTAGGTGAAGGCCGCGCTGTAGACCTTCACGCCGGCGGGCACGGCCACCACGGGGAGGTCGCCATCGATGGCGTCGTAGACATCGCGCGCGGTGCCATCGCCGCCCACGAAGACGAGCAGC
>CAYXVS010000341.1:0-3611 GCA_964468735.1 uncultured Anaerolineales bacterium
ATTTTCCCTGTCGTTCTGCTTCGAATTCCCTAGCGGGCGAGAAAAGTATAGCCCAAGGCGAGATAAAAAACAAGCAAAATTTAGGCGCGCGGCTCGATGATTGCGAAGATTGCCACCTTCCCAGCTTATGCTACACTATGAATGTAAGAGAAGATAACTTTTTTGAGAGTTGTCTTCGTTGTCCAGGTTGTCCGTATTGTCCAGCAGAAACTTTTCTAGTCCACACATAGTTCAAAACAGGAGGAGGTATCGATGTCACAGAAGCGATTTGGGTCGGTTGTGTTGTTCACAATCCTGGTATTGCTTCCCGTGCTAAGCGCCTGTGGCGCCCAGGAAGCAGCAGCTCCGGAGGATTTCACATTTGGCGTCGTTATGGTCGGCCCCTACAACGATCACGGCTGGAGCCAGGCCCATTACGAGGGCGGTAAGTATGTTGAGGAACAGATTGCCGGCGCCGAGATGATCTACTTGGACAAGATGAACGCCGCCGACCGCCCCGAAACTACGATGGAGCAGGTCGTTGACGATATGATCAGCCAAGGCGCGCAGCTCATCCTCACCACCTCGGATGATTTCCAAGATGACACCGACGTCGTCGCGCAGAAGTACCCTGATATTCCCTTGGTCAACATCTCCGGCGATCACGCCAAGTATGGCACCGCCCCTTCCAACGTCAGTAACTATATGACCAAAATGGAGTATATGAAGGCGGTGGCCGGATGCCACGCTGCGCTCCGCACGCAGACCGGGCACATTGGTTACTTAGGCCCGCTCATCAACAACGAGACGCGCCGCCTGGTCAACTCGGCCTATCTCGGCGCACGCCACTGCTATCAGAAATACCGTGGCCTCAATCCCGACGATCTTCAATTCACCGTCACGTGGATTGGCTTCTGGTTCAACATCCCCGGCGTCACGCTTGATCCCACCGAAGTCTCCAACGACCTCTACAACGTCGGCGTGGATGTGCTGCTCTCCGGCATCGATACCACCGAGGGCATCGTCGTCACCAAACAGCGCGCGGATCAGGGCGAAGCGGTGCTCAACATCCCCTATGACTATCGCAACGCCTGCGACCAAGCGCCCTCCGTCTGCTTAGGCGTCCCCTACTTCAACTGGGGGCCGGGCTACTTAGACATCGTCACAGAGGTAATCGAGGGCGAGTGGGAGCAAGATTGGGTCTGGGATGGCCCCGATTGGGACGACATCAACAACCTGGAGACCACCGGCGTCGGCTACGTATTCGGCCCGGCCGCAACAGAGGAGGATCTCGAGGTTTTGGATGAATACATCAACCACCTGGCCGAAAACCGCTGGGATGGGTTGTTCGTCGGCCCGCTGAACTGGCAGGATGGCACGCCGTGGCTCGCCGAGGGCGAAGTCGCCACCGAGGATGAAATCTGGAACTCGCCCCAACTCTTGGAGGGCATCGCAGGCCCCAGCCAGTAATCTGATCAGACCAAGGTGCAACGCACTTAAACTGACTGAAGGAAAGGTAACGCCTCATGCAGTATGTGCCTGACGACAGGTCTTAAAAGTGCGTTGCACCTCACAGGACTAAACGATTACAGATATTTTCCGATATACCAACGCTGTTTGAGCTTCTTTGAGCTTCGATAATCTTGCTTAACCTTCGCAAGGTCAAGGCATAATTTATGCACGTAGACCTCCACAACATCCACAAATCCTTCGGGCCGGTGCGGGCCAATGACGGCGTGGATATGACGCTCACGCCGGGCCGCATCCATGGCCTGCTGGGCGAAAATGGCGCCGGCAAGACCACGCTGATGAAAATCCTCTCCGGTTACCAAGCGCCCGACGCGGGCGATATCCGCTTGGATGGCCAGCGGGTGACGCTCAAATCGCCCGCCGAGGCCATCCAGGCCGGGATCGGGATGCTGCACCAGGACCCGCTGGACTTCCCGCCGATGACGGCGCTGGACAACTTCCTGCTGGGCTTCAGCGATCGCTTGCGGCCCCGGCGCGCCGCAGCGCGGCGGGTGATGCGCGACATCGCCGCGCAGTTCGATTTTTTCATCGACCCCTACACGCCCGTGGAACGAATGACGGTGGGCGAGCGCCAACAACTGGAGATCGTGCGCCTGTTAGCCTTGGGCGCGGATGTGATTATTTTAGACGAACCCACCACGGGCATCTCCGCCCCGCAAAAAGTGCGCCTCTTCGCGACGCTGCGCCGCCTCGCCAAAGAAGAAGGCAAGGCCATCGTCTTCGTCTCCCATAAGTTGGAGGAGGTGGAGGCGCTCTGCGACGAGATCACCGTGCTCCGCCAAGGGCAGGTTACCGGCCATCGCGAGATGCCCGTGCCCGTCGAGACCTTCGTCCGCCTGATGTTCGGCCAGAGCATCGCCCTGCCCGACAAACCCGATCTTCCGTTGGGTGAGCCGATCTTCACGGCGGATGCGATGACCATCGTCCACCACCGCCTGACCGTGACCGCGCCGCCCCTCGTCGTCCGGGAGGGGGAGGTGCTGGGCTTCGCCGGGATGGAAGGCAGCGGCCAGGCGCTCTACCTGCGCGCGCTGGCGGGCCTCATCCGCCCGCAGCAGGGCGCAGTGCGATTGCAGGGCAAGACGATGACGGGGCGCATCTACCGCCAATTTTTGGAGGCCGGCATCAGCCTGCTGCCCGCCGACCGCATCGATGAGGGGTTGGTGCGCACGCTGACCATCGCCGAGCACGTCCCCTTCCGGCGCGAAACGCCCTTCTTCATCGATTGGGAGGAAAATCAGACCTACACCGAACGCCAGATCGACTTCTATAACATCAAAGGCCAGCCCGATACCCCGGTCGACGCCCTCTCCGGCGGAAACCAGCAGCGCGTCCTCTTGGCGCTCCAACCGCCGGGATTGCGCGTGCTGATTTTGGAGCATCCCACGCGCGGCTTGGATATGGAATCCGCCCGCTGGGTCTGGGAGCAGTTGCTCAAGCGCCGCGAGGGAGGCGCCGCCATTCTCTTCACCTCCGCCGATTTGGACGAGGTGATGACCTACAGCGACCGCGTCGCCGTCTTCTTCAACGGGGAACTGACGAACATCCAGCCAGCCGCCGCGCTCACCGTGGAGGCCTTGGGCTATTTGATCGGCGGCAAATCCGTTCCCGATCAGCCGACCGTACAAGAGCGGACAGCTCAGGAGGCGACAATGACAATCCGCCAGAGATTCACCTATGAGGAATTGCTCACGCTGCGCCAAAGCGAGGCTTATGACCGGATCCGCGCTGCGCTACAAGAGCGCCATTGGCAGGAAGTGGGTCGACAAACGTTGGGCGATATGGAGATCGTGCAGTGGACGCCGCCCGATGCGGATGCGACCATCACCGTGGAGCACGGCCCCGGCTATGATGCGTCGCTCATCTACCAGACGCCCGACGCGGCGGCCTACGAAGCGCTCACCGATCCCATCGATCTCCAGGCCTTCAAGCGCCAGGCCGAGCGGGAAGGCGAAGTCTACACCTGCCAGGGCTATCGCGCCGGGGATGAGATGCTCATCTTGGCGCAGCCGCGCGCCGGTGTGAACCAGCCCTACACCGTGATCCTCACCACGCTCAGCAACTTCGACGCGCTGTGGTTTGAATCGGAGTATCTCACCTAG
>CAYXVS010000342.1:0-3574 GCA_964468735.1 uncultured Anaerolineales bacterium
AATGCCGCGCCCATCTGCCCATAGCGCGTCTCGGCGATGGCGGGGAGCCAGAACCACGTGGTGAGTAGCACGCCCAGCACAAACGGCGCGATTAAGGTGAGCAGTCGCTTGCGCGGGTTTTGAATCGCAGAACGATGCGCGATGCCCCCTTGTACCAGCCCGTAGAGCAGGGCGAAGGGCGAGAAGATGAGCGCGGAGACGTTGTGCGTCAGGATCAGGGCGCCGTAGGTCAGCGCCGCGATGAACGCGCGCCGCGAGGTGGGCCGCTCGGCCAAGCGATCTAATGCCCACAGGATGAACGGATACCAGACGAAGGCCCAAAATTCGGAGAGGGAGTCGCCGCGCACGTAGACGTTGACCATGTGGAAGGGCGCGAAGGTGTAGGCCGCCACCGCGATCAGCGTGGCGACGCGGGAGTGAAAGACGCGCTCAGCCCACAGCGCCATCGCCAGCGCGGCCAAGACGAAGCCCAAGGTTTGCGTGGCCTGAATCGCTAAGAGGGGCGAAATCCCCAGCGCCGTCATACTGCCGCTGAGGTAAAAGGGCAGCGCGGCGTAATGATTGAAGAACGGGTAGCCCAGTTCGTAGGCCGCGTGGGCCATCCAACGCACGGGAAAGATGCCGTAACGCAGGCTCTCGGCCATATCCAGCGTGCGCTGAAGGAGAAAGGGACTGTCGCCGCCGCCGCGCGTGTTGACGATGCCGACGCCCCAGAGGGGGACGGCGGCCAGCAGGCCTATCGCGGCGGTGAGCGCCAGGAGAAGATAGCGGCGGCGCACTTGCTCCTGAGGGCTATGTGGCGAATCCATTGGATCGGGGTGGCGGTGCTCAGGCGTCCGGGGCGGTCGCCGTTGTCGTCGGATGAGCCGCCTCGTATCTGCGCAACCAGAGCGGGAGGCCGATCAGGGCGAGGGCGGCTAAGAGCATCAGTCCGCCGATGATCAAGATGCCGGCGGCTGAGAGCATCAGTCCTGGCGTCGCTGCCGTCGAGCCGAGACCCAGGCCGGCCCCGCCGATGGTGAGCAGCGTGCTGAAGTTCCACAGCCCGTGGATGATCACCGCGCCGCCGTAGGTGAGCGGCAACGCCCACCAGCCGCTGCGCCGTCGTCGCCACGTGATGCCCCAGCCCAGCCCGATGAGGCCGCTGGTGATGGCGTGCATCACCGTGGCCATCGCGCGCGATCCGACGCCGCTGAGCCAGCCGCCGGTCTCGCCCAGACCCATCACGCCGTTGGTCACGCCCTCCAAGATCGCGAAGCCGATGCCGCATGCGGCGCCCCAGACGAAAGCGCGCGTCAGGCCCGCCTGCTCGAAGGCGCCCATCGCGCCCAAGATCAGCGTCTTGCCCAGCTCTTCGATCAGGGGCGTCACCACGGCCAACGTCAGCCCCAGCACCGAGAGCACGATGGGCGACGCGAGGAGATTCAGCACCTCATCTATGTCCGTCGGCGGGACATCCGCCCAGCCCTCGAGCAGCGTCATCAGCCGCGTGAGTTCCGCCTCGCCGCCAGGGACGAAGACCGCGACCATCGCGACGATGAATACGCTGACCACAAATCCGATCAACTCGACGGGCAAGGCGACGATGATCGTCAGCGCGCCGCCCGTCAACGTCACCATCAATTGCCGCAGGGTCAGCGCGGCCTCGCGCCCGGCCGCCCACGTGATCAGCAGGAGCAGGAAGAGCCCGGGGAAGGCGATGACGGCCAGGTGCAGCGGGGCGAAGAGCGCGGAGAGCTGTCGCGCGGGTGGAATCAAGAGCGCCAGGCCCAGCACGCCGGCGGTCAGCAACAACAGCACGCCCAATCCGCCGACGGAGTAGAATTTTGGCGAAGGCAGCTCATAATATCCAGAGAGGCCGGCCCAGGTCAGGCCCACGCCCAAGGATAGGCTCAACAATCCCACGCCGGTGAGCATCACGGTGAGGGGATCGCCCTGAATGGAGGGGAGCAACAATGCCAACCCGATCATAGGCAGGGGGATGAAGATTGCTAAGATGCCCAGCCCACCCACGATGGCCCATGCGGTACGATGTTTCTGTCGAATTTCGTTCATAGCACTCCTTGTAGGACTTTCACCTTGGGATGTTTCATTTTTCAGGTACAGATAACGGGGGATAGATGAGCCTATCCCCCGTTGTGCGCTTGATTGATGCGATCACTAATTTATGACGAGAAGAGCGTGAGGTTCACGTTGGGTTACCTTACTGCTTGACGATCTCCACGCTTTCTAAGACATCGGGGTCGGGTGAGGCTGGATCGCCAACCGCGAGGCGGGTCAGATCCTGCGCTACTTCCATACCCTCGGTCACCTCCCCGATCAGCGCGAATTGACCGTTCAACTCGCTGGCCTGTTCGCCCAAGCTGATGAAGAATTGGCCGTTGCCCAACATTCCCACATAGCCAGCGCCAGCGAAGGCCGAGGTCTCCTGTTCGCCCTCGCAGTAGTAGCCTGGGTAGCCGATGCTGGAGTTGCTGGGATCGCCGGTGACGGCAACGAAGTTATCCTGCACGAAGAAGAAATTCGAGCCCTCGTACCAATTCTCTTGGGCGAGGAAGACGAAGTTGTTGACGTGGGTGGGTGCGGATTGGGGTAGCAGATTGATGACGATGTCGCCCGCTGTGGTCTTCAATGTCGCTTGATAGGTAGCATCTTCGTCGATGGTCATCTCTGGCGCGGCGTCGAAGAACATCTCCTCTTGCTTATCGGTGAAATCCTTGAACATTTGTAATCCGGCGTAGGAAAGGCCGATGTCGGAGGGATAGAGAACATCGTCGTAGATGAAGCTGGGCGTGCCTGGCAAACCTAGCTCCTTGGATTCTTGATATTGGGCTTCGATTTTATCTCGATAGGCGCCCTCTTCCATCGCCGTTTCAAACTGCTCCATATCTAGCTCTAAAGCCTCGGCGTACTCGATCATCTTTTCTTGCGCCTCATCCTGCGAGAGCGGCTCCCATTCCGCCTTGTTCTCGAAGATCATGTCGTGCATCTCCCAGAATTTGCCCTGGGCGCCGGCCGCCTCAGTAGCCTCGGCGGTGATGAAGGCATGCTCGTGGAAGTCCAGCGGGAAGTGACGATAAACCAGTCGAACTTCGGGATTGTTATCCAGGAATTGTTGCAGTACAGGGGCTAACGCGCCACAGCCCGGACATTGAAAATCGGAGTATTCGTAGATGGTCAGCTTGGCATCCTCGGCGCTGGCGCCTTTGACCCAGTCTGTGTCATCGACTGGGCGCACCTCTAATTCCGGCAAGGGCTGCTCGGTGCAGACCCCGACGCTTTGCGGTGGGGAGATCTCGCCTAATTCGGATTCTGTTTCGACTTCTTCTGTTGCTTCTCCCTCTGCGGTCGCGGGTTCACTTGCGACGGTCGCCGTGGGGACCGGATCCGTCTCCGGCGCCTGTCCACATGCTCCCACAATTAAAATAACGACCAATAGCATGGCCGCTCGTAACCACGTTATGCGATACATTTATGTTTCACTCCTTGTAGACTAAGAACTTGTCAGTATTATAGCATTCTATCTATTTAAATCAATAGATCGCTTTTTTATGGGCTTGACCATAAGGTTCTT
>CAYXVS010000343.1:0-3570 GCA_964468735.1 uncultured Anaerolineales bacterium
TCAAAAAATCGCGGAGTTTGCGACTCCGCCCCGGATGGCGCAGTTTGCGCAGCGCCTTGGATTCGATCTGGCGGATGCGCTCGCGGGTGACATCGAAGGCCTGGCCGACCTCCTCCAGCGTGTGCGCGCGGCCATCCTTGAGGCCAAAGCGCATCTCCAGCACCTCGCGCTCGCGGCTGTTCAGCTCGCCCAAGATGGTTTGGAGTTGCTCGCGCAACATCTGGGACGAGGTGGCATCCATCGGGCCGGGGAGATTCTCATCCTCGATGAAATCCGCCAGCTCGCTGTTGTCCTCGTTGCCGACGGGCGTCTCCAGCGACATCGGCTCCTGGGAGATGCTGAGGATATTGCGCACCTTGCCGACGGCGCGGCGCAATTTTCGCTCCAGGAACGGCGTCAACTCTTCGTCCCGCTTGCGCATCTCTTGAATATCCCGGATCTCGTCGCTGGAGAGGATGTCCATCTTGATCGCCAACTCATCCAACGTGGGATCGCGGCCCAGTTCCTGCATCATCCGCCGTTGCGTGCGCAGCAGGCGGTTGATGGTCTCCACCATGTGCACGGGGATGCGAATGGTGCGGGCCTGGTCGGCGATGGCCCGGCTGATGGCCTGGCGAATCCACCACGTGGCGTAGGTGGAGAATTTGTACCCCCGCCGAAAATCGAACTTCTCGACGGCGCGCAGCAGGCCGATGTTGCCCTCCTGGATGAGATCGAGGAACGAGACGCCGCGCCCGACGTAGCGCTTGGCGATGTTGACGACGAGCCGCAGGTTGGCGCGCACGAGGAGCTGTTGCGCCTCGGCGGCCAAAATCTCCACCTGCTGCCACCAATCGAAGACGTCATCGGGGCTGGGTATCTGCTCTTCGATCTCGGCGGTCGTGGGCCACTCGGCGTCGGTGGCGATTTGGGCGTGGATGTGCTCGATCAGCACCGGCGGGAGGAGGTAGAGGTAGATGGCGCAATCGAGCAGGTGGAGGATCACGGGCCGCCATTGCGCGCTATCGCCCCAGCGATTCGGCCCCATGTAGGTGTACAACTCCGATTCAACCTCCGAGATGACGACGCGCCGCTGACGCTTGGTCTCCTCCATAAATTCGGTCGCCGTCAACGTGATGACGTCGTTCTCCTGGGCCATCTGTTGACTTGCGCGCCACTTATCGCGCGCGATTTTGTAGATTTCGATGAGATTGCGCCCCACGGCATCCGGGTCGATGTCCGTGGCGACTACCTGGCAGACCTTCCCCAACTCATCGGCGGCCTCGCGAATCAGGCAGATCCACACCTCTTGATAGGGCTTGAGCAAATCGACGCGCCCGATTTCCCGCAGGTACATCTTGACGGGGTCATCGACCAGATCGGCTAATTTGGCGGGCCGGATCGCATCCCCATCCTCGTCCTCATCCTCGATTTGACTCAACTCCAAGGCCGAAGGCTCGTCGCGGAAGATCGCGTCTAAATCTAGCCCCAACGTATCATCTTCCTCCTCGTCCTCGTTTATTTCGAGATCGTCCTCCCGCTCCACCTCGAAATCTGTATCCAGATCTAGCTCGTCCTCGAAATTCGGGTCGAAGTCCGACATGTTTTCTTGATCCGCCAGCTCCTTTTCCGGGGAGGTGGGATGTTTACGTTTGGTGGTTTGTTTAGATATCATAGTCTCTCCTTCTTTCTTTGGGAGGGGGTACAGTCCGAAATGGCCTGTTGGATTTTGCGCATGTGCTGGGCCAGGGAACGCATCGATTTGGCGTGGCGCTGGCCGGTCATATCGCCGTCATTCTGCGCCTCGATGATCAAGGTGTTGAGCTTTGCGCTCTGTTCGTGCAATTGCCGATAGCGGATTCGGAGGACGGTGTACATCACATCCCGCTCCAGTTGATCCATAGTGA
This sequence comes from uncultured Anaerolineales bacterium, assembly GCA_964468735.1. GTDB lineage: Bacteria > Chloroflexota > Anaerolineae > B4-G1 > SLSP01 > JAAAOZ01. The sequence continues at coordinate 1,887 of CAYXVS010000343.1, forward strand.
AATCTGGCGGCGGCGTGCTCACCCACGCCTGGATGCGCGCGATCTGCTCCGGCGGCAGAAGATCGGTCAAGTCCATCTCTGGATGCTCGCTGACCTCCAACCAAGCCGACCAGATGTAGCGGCAGTTGCTGGTGAAGTCGTTGGTGGTGATCGGCTCCAGTTGATGCTCCGCCAGCAGTACATCGGCGCGCGCCAACAGTTCCGGCGTGCGCATCAGCGTGGCGAGTAGGTGCGCTTCGATGTCGGCGTCGGCGGAGCGGATGGCTCGCCGCTGAGGCGCAACAGCGGCCTGGCGTCGGACGGCCTCGGCGCGCTCGCGGGCGCGCAGGCGATCCATCAGGGTCTGCGCGTCCAGTCCCAACTGGAGCGCGATCTCCTGGATGTAGGCCTCGCGCTCGACGCTGTCGGCGATATCGCGCAGCAGCGGCAGCATCGCGTCGATGATGCGCGCTTTTCCCTTCGGCTCGTCGGGGTTCTCCTGCTGGAGCAGTTGCTCGAAGTAAAAGCGCACGATGGGCTGCGATTCGGCGATCAACGACGCCCAGCGCTGCGGGTCGTCCAAAATCAACTCGTCGGGATCGAGGCCCTCCGGGAGCATCACCGCGCGGATCTCGGCCTTGAGCCGGCCCTCGTAGCCCACCAGCCCGCGCGGATCGAAGATCGGTTGCCACTCGCGATCCAACGTCTCGCGGGCGGTCTCCAGGCCCCGCAGCGTCGCGCGGATGCCGGCGGCGTCGGGATCGAGCGCCAGGACGAAGCGTCGGGTGAGCCGCTGGAGCAGCTTGAGATGGGCCTCGCTCAGGGCGGTGCCCATCGGCGCGACGATGTTGGCGAATCCCGCCTGATGGGGGATCATCACATCCATGTAGCCCTCGACGATGACGGCCTCATCGGCCTCGCGGATGGGGCGGCTGGCTAAATGGTAGCCGAAGAGGACGGTGCTCTTATCGAAGATGGGCGTCTGGGGGGAGTTCATATACTTCGGCTGATCGTCAGCGCTGAGGACGCGGCCCCCGAAGGCGATCACGCGCCCGCGCCGGTCGTGAATGGGGATCATCACCCGGTTGCGGAAGCGGTCGTAGGTGGCGCCGCTCTCTTTTTGCACGATGAGGCCGGCCTTCACTTGCTCCTCGACGCTGACGCCCTTATCCAACAGATAGGAGCGGAGCGCGTGCCACTCATCTAAGCTATAGCCCAGCTTGAAGGTCTCGAGGGTCTCGCGGGTGAAGCCGCGCTTTTTGAGGTAGGCGCGCGCGTCCCTGGCCTGCGGCGACGTCAGCAGCAGGGTATGATAATAGTCGGTGGCCATCTCCATCACGCGCCGGAGCCGATCCGCCTCCGACTCGGCCTCTAGCTCTTCCGGCGTGCGGGGCTTCAACTCCACGCCCGCCGCGCGCGCCAACTCCTCCAGCGCGGTGCGGAAGTTGATCCCGTTAAATTCCATCAAGAAGCTGTAAATATCGCCGCCCCGATCACAGCCAAAGCAATGCCAGTTCTGGCTTTCGGGAAACACGTAGAACGACGGGGTTTTTTCCTGATGAAACGGGCAGAGGCCCTTGAAGTTGCGTCCAGACTTCTTGAGATTAACGTGCCGACCAATATATTCGGTAATATCTAAGCGAAGCTTAATTTCCTCAACTGGATCCATAGGGCCTTATTGTACCAACGTCAAGTTTAAAGGCAA
>CAYXVS010000344.1:0-3564 GCA_964468735.1 uncultured Anaerolineales bacterium
CTCGCTCCAGTAGCTGGGGGCGGAGGATTCGAACCCCCACTCACGGATTCAGAGTCCGCTGTCCTACCGTTAGACAAGCCCCCAATGCATAAAACTGTCTCCAACGGTGACTATTCTACCACGCTTCCTCATTTTGACAAACACCCATTTCGTCAGGCAAACGAAGCAGTACCAAAGGCTGGAGATGCACGAGATTGCGCGCTAAGCAGTTCGGCACCCGCATCAACCCCCACTTCGTTTGCCTTGAACTTGGTTAAGACCGCTCCGGGGCGCCCAGAGCGATTTCCCCGGTCGATTTGCTTCGAATTCCCTCGTCCCTGATGCATTTCGCGTTCCTCAAAAAGCATTCCCGTTGACCTGCGACAAGTTCGCAATGCGTGACGATCTTTGATCCCTCTGAATATGAAACACCCCTTTCTGCGATAATGCAGTTTTGGCCCAAGCCAAAACTGCCAAGGTAGGGTTCACTTAACGTGAACCCTACCCATTGACGCCGCCGCGATTTTACACTATCATTGATGCAAGGATACACACGTGATGCGCAGGAGGTGGTATGGCCACTGAATTTCTCTCCATTGTGATTTTCTCCTTCGCCCTGGCCCTGGGGGTGCTCGGCGCGGTCACCTGGTGGATCGAGCGGGATCGCCGGCGCTGGCTGGGCGGGCTGATGATGGTCAGCGCGCTGTTGATCGCCTTCGGCTATGCGTTCTTAGGCAGTCGACTCTCGATTGCGCTCTTCGGGAGGCTGATCATCGCCGTGGATCTGCCGCGCCTGATGACGACGGCGATTATGTACACCATCGGCGTGCTGCTGGGCGTGGGCTTGGCGGGCGGCGTCTTCCTCTGGATCTCCGGCCGATTGATCGAACCGACGCGCTTGGAGCGCCAACTGGCGGCGTTCATCGGCGTGGTTCTCGTCGTCGCCCTGATCATCAGCCTGATCGCCGTGCAGTTGAGCCGTTAATTTAATCGGGTCGGCGAATAATCCGAATAAAACACGAGCGTTCTTGCGTATTTTACGCAATACGCTTCGCGTACCGACCAACTCAAACGAAGTATACCCACAAACAGGAGGTAATCCATGCTGTACACCCGCCAGATCATCGAGCAAGCTAAGGATCGGTCATTGGCGCCCTATGGATTTCGGAGCCGCGATTCGCGCGGGCGCGAGCACCCCGAGGACGAGCCAGCCTATCGCACGCGCTTTCAGCGGGATCGCGACCGCATTTTGCACACGACCGCGTTCCGGCGCCTGGAGTACAAGACGCAGGTCTTCGTCAACTACGAGGGTGATTACTACCGCACGCGATTGACGCACACCTTGGAGGTGGCCCAGATCGGCCGGACGTTGGCGCGCGCGCTGGGCGCGAACGAGGATCTGGTGGAGGCGATCTGTCTGGCGCACGATCTGGGCCATCCGCCCTTTGGGCACGCGGGCGAGGCGATGCTCAACCAGTTGATGGCCGAGCACGGCGGATTCGAGCACAATAGGCAGTCGCTGCGGATCGTGGAGAAGTTGGAGCGCCGCTACCCCGAGTTCCCCGGCCTCAATTTGACCTGGGAGGTGCGCGAGGGGATGGTCAAGCACGAGACGGAGTACGATGCGTCGGACGCGCGGCGCTTTGAGCCGGAGTTGCGCGGAACCTTGGCGGCCCAACTCGCCAACCCGGCGGATGAACTGGCCTACACGGCGCACGATCTCGACGACGGCCTGCGCTCCGGCCTGATCAAGCCGGGGGATTTGGACGGCCTGGCGCTGTGGGAGCACGTCAAGGAGAGCGTGGGCTGGGACGGCGTGGACTTCAGCCAGATGTGGCGCCATCGCATCGTGCGCCGGCTGATCGGCGCCTTGGTGCGCGATGTGGTGACGGAGACCTCGCGGCGCCTGGAGGCCGAGGCGGTCGATTCGGTGGCGGCGTTGCAGGCGATGCCGGAGAACGTCGTCGCGCTCTCCGGCGAGATGCGCACGATGACGCGCGAGCTGAAGCACTTCCTCTACGAGCGCCTCTACCGCCATCCGCGCGTGATGCGGATGCAGATGAAGGCCGAGCGCATTATCACGGCGCTCTTCGAGGTCTACATCGCCGAGCCGCGCCAGCTCCCCTGGGATGAGCAGGCCAAGCTGGAGACGCGCTCGCTGCACCGGACGGTCTGCGATTATCTCGCGGGGATGACCGACCGCTACGCGCTTCAGGAGCATGCCAAGATGTTCGATCCCTTCGAGCGGGTCTGATTAAATCTAAGAAGGGACGCGCGTCATTTACCGGAGGGGCGAGATACGGTTGCCCCTCCGGTGTGTTTTGGATATCTTACCGTAAACCTTCCGGGAAGCTGCGAATCATTGGAGATCACACGGAAACTGGCTTGATCAGATGATTTTGGTTTGAGAAAACGCACTTGTAGCTTCCCGGAAGGTAGAAAGTAGTACTAGAAATTAAAACCTCCCAAACCTGATGCTTTTTCCTCATAAAACTGCTTACTTTTTTGGGGAGGTATTTTCTTGCAACGCACTTATTGAGCGACAACATCAACACCTAAAAATTGCGGGTGACGAGCGGGAGATAAATCGTCAACGGCTGAACTTCCGTCTCAAGCTCGTCCTCGTCGCCCCAAGCCTCCGCGCCACCGATCTGCGCGACGTTCCGCAACGTTCGATCCCCCGGCAAGCCGACCGTCGCGGTGATGACCACTTGCCCGGTCGATTTAGGTGCTATGGTGGGAATCTCCCAGACGCCGTGGGTGGTGTTGATCGTCACTGTGCCCGGTTCGTAATCCACAACCTGAATGTTGATGGGGAAGGTGTCGGTCACGAGCACGTTGGTGGCGGTGACATTGCCCATGTTCCCGTAGTTTAGGCGATAGCGCAACGTATCCCCCACGTTCACCGTTTGCGGCCCTCGTTTGTCGATTCGGAGGATGGCGCCCTCGGCCACCACGTGCGTTGCATAGACCGTCTGGGTCATGCCCGTTTGGGCGCTGAAGGCCATCGCGCGATTATATAACACCGTGGGCGAGGATGGCGAGGTGGAGGTGATGACACTCTCCCACGTATCGCCTGGCGCGAGCGTCCCGATGTTCCACTGCTCCATCGGGAAGTCATCTTGATCGGGCGTGGGGGCCATCTCCTGCACGGCGACCTCCTCCGGCAGGAAGTTGACTAAGATCACCTGCTCCAGCGTGGATTCTCCTGTGTTCTCGCAGCTAATCCTATGGACGACCTCGCTCTCGGTGAGCACAGCTGTGTAGCCATCCACCGCCAACTCAAGCCGGTCAATAAGGGGCGTGATAGGAATGGACAGCGACGTGGTGACGGGTTCGACGCCATCGGCGAGGACCAAGGCGCGGTTATTCAAATCGGTGTAGCCCTCGCGGACGCGGGCGTGGATGGTTACGGTCGCTGTGTCTGTATCCTCCGCCGTGAAGAACAAAATCCCGTTGGCCCTAGAGGTTGGCGGGGGAGAAGCGCTGACGTATTCCACGCCGGCGGGCAAAAAATCATAGAGCCGGAGATTGAACCCTTGACTGCCGGGAACGATGTTGTCATACGTCAGTTCGTAGGCGATG
>CAYXVS010000345.1:0-3564 GCA_964468735.1 uncultured Anaerolineales bacterium
AGAGCCGTTCCTCAAACCAGCCGCTGATGTGCTCCAGGCGGGCGATGCGGCGGTCGGTGCGGCCCACGCGCGAGAGGCCGTGCGGCTCCTCCGGGAAGAGCACCAACTGGGTATCGACGCCCATGGTTTTGAGCGCGACGAAGAGTTGTTGGCTCTGCTCCAGCGGGCAGCGCAGATCGCGCTCACTGTGGATGACCAAGGTCGGCGTGGTTGCGCCGTCTAAATGCTTGAGCGGCGAGTATTCCCAGAGCTGTTCGATGCTCTCGTAGGGCGGACGGTCGCCCCAGGGCTGTTGGAAGACCCAGTTGGCGTCGCTGCTGCCCCACATGCTGATGCAGTTCACGACGCTGCGCTGCGCCGCCGCCGCCGCGAAGCGATCGGTGTGGCCGATGATCCAGGCGGTCATGTAGCCGCCGTAGCTGCCGCCGGTGACGCCCATCCGCTCCACATCGATGTAGGGGCGCGCGGCCGCCTCATCCGCCCAGGCCATGAGATCCGCGTAGTCCTTCGTCCCCCACGCGCCCCAGATGGCCTTGGCGTGCGCCTCGCCGTAGCCGATGCCGCCCCGGGGATTGCAGAAGTAGACGACGTGATCCTGCGCCGCCAGGTAGAAGAACTCGTGCATGAAGAAGTTGCCGTACTGGGCCAGCGGCCCGCCGTGAATTTCCATGATCGAGGGGTAACTCTGATCGGGATCGAAGCCGGGCGGCGTGAGAATCCAGCCCTGGAGATCGTTGCCATCCGGCCCTTTGAACCACACCTCCTCGACTTGGCCAAGATCGACCTCGTCGAAGATCTCCGCGTTGAGGCGCGTGAGCTTCGCTTCCTCGCCGCTGGCTAAATCTAAGCGCCAAATCTGCCCCGGATCGAACATCTCACCCCGGAAGTAGGCCAGCGTCTCGTGCGCCGCGTCGAACTTATAGGCGCCGACGACGCCCGGCCCACCGATGACGGTCGTCATCTTGGGCGCGGCGACCTCGTCCTCCGCCAGATCGATGGCGTGGAGCGTGGTGTTGCCGTGGTGAGAGATCTGGACATAGAGCCGCCGGCCATCGGGCGCCCAGGTCGGCGGCAGCTTCTCCGCGCCGCCCAGGTCATTGAGGGTGAAGGTGGAGATGGTCCTATCGTAGTCGGCGGTGAGATTGCGCGCCTGCTTCTTCTCTTTGGCTGCGAGCGGCACGATCCACAGCTCGTCGTTCTGCCACCAATCGCTGACCCCCTCGCGGCCGATGTAGGCGATCCATTCGCCATCCGGGGAGACGTTGGGCAGTTCTTTTGGCCCGACGGGCGTGGGGATGCGGTGCATCTCGCCGCCCGCCGCCGGGATGACGTAGAGATCGATTTTGTCCGGTTCCAGGTCGGGATCGGGCTGGCGGTTCGAGAGGAAGACGACCGATTCGCCGTCCGGCGTCCAGGCCGGGTGGGTCTCGTCGTACTTATCGCTATCGGTGAGCTGGGTCGCCTCGCCGGTCGCGACGTCGATGCTCCACAGATGCCAGCGCTCCTTGGGGAAGTAGCCCTTGCCATCCATCGAATAGCGCACGCGGTCGATCTGGCGATAGACAACACCCAGCTCCTTCTTTTTCTCGTCGGCCTCCCGCTCCAGCACCTCCTCGTCCTTCTTGCGGAACTGGCAGAGGATGCGCGAGCCATCGGGCGACCAGGCAAAGCGCTCGAACGCGCCCTCCATCTGGGTGAGCGCCCGCGCCTCGCCCCCGTTGGCCGGGATGAGATAGAGCTGGAATTGCTTCTCGTCCTGGCGATTGGACAGAAAGGCGATTTGGCGGCCATCGGGCGACCACGCCGGCTTGATGTCGGTGTGATCCCCCACGGTGAATTGTTGGGCGTCACCGCCCGCGGTCGGGATCAGCCAGAGGTTGCTGTATTTCTTCTCCGTCTCCTGATCGACGCGCTGGACGGCGTAGATGACGCACGAGCCATCCGGGGAAAGATCCAAGCCGGTGATGAGCTTGAATTTGTACAAATCATCCGCCTGGATGCGGCGGATTGGTTGCTTCTTAGCCATGGTTTCCTCCTCTCAAAACCAGTTTAAAGTTAAAAGTTGCAAGTTTCAGGTTGCAGGTTGCAGGTTGCAAATTAGCAGACGGCCTTGGATTCTGTCAGGCCCAGGCGGCCGCCGGAGAGGCGATACAGGAGGCTGTCCCAGGTGTTGCCCATGTAATTGCCGGCGCTGATCATCCGCAGCACAATCTCGATGGCCTGGGTCTTCTCCTCGCCGTAGGTCGCCACGATTTTCTCGCGCGCCTCCGGGTCGGGATCGCCGCCGGTATCCGCCCAATGCTCCGCGTAGAGCAGCGCGGGCCGCTCCTCCGGCGGACACGCCTCAAAATCGCCCGCGAGCAGATCCGCGATCTCATCCGCCGCGAGGCCGTCCGTCAGCGCGCCCTGGGCGTGATGATGCGCGCAATAGCGGCACTCGTTCACCTGCGTCACGGCCAACATCAGCCGACGACGGAAGGCGGGGTCGAGCGTCTCCATCGCCTGATGCACTTCCTCGCGATGGTCGACCATAAAGCGCACGTCGGCCAATAGCTCATCGAGGCCGTCGTAGGTGCGCTTGCGGAACTTCTGCATGTCCAAGGTGCGCAGATCGCGCAGCCAGCGCCCGATGACGTAGAGTAACTCGCGCGGCATAATGCGCGAGATCGCAACTAAGGCTTGATTGCCCACGCCGGGAACGGAGATCACGTGGCCCGCTGCCAGATCGCGCAGCCCGTGGGCGGCCACCGCCTCCGCCGACATCCAGATGAAGTCCGGGAGGCGGCCAGCGTTGACGTCGGCCCGCTCCTGGAACTCGGTGCGCGTGAAGCCAGGGCAGAGCGTCATCACGCGGACGCCGGTTCCGGCCAGCTCTTGGTGGAGCGCCTCGGTGAAGGCGTTGAGATAGGCCTTGGCGCCGCTGTAATCCACGCTGCCGGCGATGGGATAGAAAGCGCTCACCGAGGAGACGTTGAGGATGCCGCCCGCGCCGCGTGCGATCATGCCGGGCAGCGCGGCGTGCGTCAAGCGCACGGGCGCGACGACGTTCACGCGGATCATCGCGTGCTCGGCCTCGAGGTCGCTCGCGGCGAATTCGCCATCGATGCCAAAGCCGGCGTTGTTGATCAGCAGGGTCAGCGTATCTAAAGCAGCGATCCGCGCCTCGACCTCGGCCAGCGCCTCGGCGTCGCCCAAATCGGCGGGCAGCGACTCCGCCGCGATACCGTGCGCGTCCTCCAATTCGGCGGCTAACGCGCGCAGACGCTCCTCGCGGCGCGCCACCAGGATCAGATCGTAGCCCTGGCGGGCCAGCAGCCGCGCAAACTCCGTCCCGATCCCGCTGGAAGCGCCGGTGACCAGCGCCGTGGGCCGCTCCTCCGCCTGCGAACCAGGCAGCGGCGCTTCGCGACGCGAACGCTGCCACCACAGCCATCCGGCCAACGCGCCCAATCCCATTCCCAATCCCAACCAACTTTTTCGCGATGTTGTCATACAACCTCCCTCGTATGTGTAGCTTCCCAAAGATGCGTTCAGCTTCATTATACTCTAGAAGCAGGGTTAGAG
>CAYXVS010000346.1:0-3543 GCA_964468735.1 uncultured Anaerolineales bacterium
GCGTGGCACGTGGCGAATACTCTGTGACAGTAACCGTATTCCGTAATGAACTAGTGAGGATCATTTATGAAGAAATCCCTCTTGCTATTGATGCTATTCGTCCTGAGTCTAACGCTGAGCGCTCCCGCGCGAGCCCAAGACGTCGAGCCGCCCATCATCTTCGAGGCGATGGTCGAGCCGGCGCAGTGGAGCGCGCTGCGCTTCGAGGTCGCCGGCGAGGTGACCGCGCTGCCGGTCGAGGTCGGTGCGGAGGTGGCGGCGGGCGAGCCGCTGGTGCAATTGGATCAGGCCGCCGCCAAGCTGGCGTGGGAGGAGGCCGAGGCGACGGTGGAGATCGCCGAGACGCGGTTGGCGCTGGTGCAAGCCGGCCCGCGCGCGGAGGAAATCGCGGCCGCTGAGGCGCAGATCGAGGCCGCCGAGGGGGCGCTGGGGCGCGCTCGCGCCGTGCGGGATCAGCTCCAATCGGGCGTGCAGGCTGCCGCGTTGGCGGGCGCTCGCGCCGAATTGGAGGCCGCCCGCGCCGCGCTCAAAGAGGCGGATCTGAGAATTAACGAGCTTGAGGAGAGCGACGAGCCGGTGGATCAGAAGCGACTCCAACTGTTGCGCCTCAAGGTGCAGGCGGTGGAGGCGCGCGTCGAGGTGTTGCCCGCGATCCAGGCGGCGCATCTGCGCGCGGTGAACGCGGGCGTCCGCGCGGCGGAAGCCCAGGTCGAGGCGGCGAAAGCCGATCTGGCGTTGCTCGAGGCCGGCCCAACGGCGGCGGAGATCGAGCAAGCCGAAGCCGAGGTGCAACAGGCCGAGGCGGATCGGCGCGCGGCGGAGGTCGCGCTGGCGCGCGCTACATTGCGCGCTCCCTTCGACGGCGTCGTGACCCAAGTCCACATCGAGATCGGCGCTCACGTCAGCACGGAGCATCCCGTGCTCGTGCTGGCGGCGCTGGATCACCTGCGGCTCACAACCTTGGACGCGACCGAGTTGGACGTCGTCCACTTGGCGGTCGGGCAGGAGGTGCGCGTCACCATGGACGCCCTGCCAGATGAGTCGTTCACGGGCCGTATCACGCGCATCAAGCAGCAGAGCGCCGACTATCGCGGCGATGTGACCTATCCCGTGCGCATCGAACTTGAGTCGCCGCCGCCGGAACTCCGCTGGGGGATGACGGCGCTGGTCGAGGTGGTGGAGTAATCTAGCATAGACCCGAAGGGTTTTTGAGAAACCCTTCGGGTCTATCTGGTGGCCTATGCGCGGGAGGACATCCACGTCCTCCCGCGTTTTGCGTTGGGATTTCACTTCACCCAGAGCGCGTCGATGCTAACCTCGCCCTCGAGGGCGGTGAGGGTGATGGTGCGCGGTTGCGCGCGGAGGTGCTGCGCAAGTGTGACCGGCTCGCCGCGCAGTTCGATCTCCCGCTGCTGGCCGTCCTCCGTCGTGAGGCGGAGCGTGCCCGCGCCGGGGCCGGGAATCAGCATCAACTGGCGGCCCTCCCAGGTGAAGGTGACGGCGGCGCCGGGTTCGGCGCGGTGATAGCTGCCCAAGATTGCGTCGGCGGTAGCGATCTCCTCCCAGGCGCCGGTGGCGGTGAGTTGCCACGTCGTCGCCTGGTGCTGACCGGGGTAGAGCGTGGGCGTTAATTCCCCTAAGTAGGCGTCCAAGCTCTCGTAGAGCGGCGTGGGGGTGAAATCCGGCTCCACCATGCGGAAGTAGTACATCGGCTGGTCGCGCTCGGCGTCGGTGGCGCGCTTGAAGAACCAGACGGTCGTGACGCCCGCCCACGGCCATTCGCGTTGGATGCGCTCGTAGGCCAGCGGGGCGTAGCGCGCCTGCTGCTCCGGCGTGACGCGCCCGAACCGCGCGGGGATGTGCTCCGGCGCGGCGTTACTGTTCATCTCGCTGATCCAGATGGGCTTGTGCGCGTCGCCGTTGACGACCATCACATCGCGCACCCACAGCGGGCGCGAGAAGTTCACCTGGCCCTGCGTGGGCCGCATCCGATGATCCGTCGGGCCGGACCAGAGCATATAGTTGTTCACCGCCATAATATCGAAGCACGCGCCCGCGCCGGCGTCGTACATCCGTTGCAGGAAGATGACGTCCATCAAGTTGTTGCCCTCATAGGTGGGATTCCACGTGCCTAACTCGGCGGTGGGCGCCATCGCGCCGCTGATCACCACGGCGTCGGGATCGGCGGCTCGGATGCGCTCGTAGGCCAGGCAGAGCAGCTCCGCGTAGCCTTCTGGATCGACCGGCTGATTGCCCCATTCCGGGTAGATGTTCGGCTCGTTCCAGATCTGGTAGAAGCGGATGCGCCCGCGATAGCGGCGCGCGACGGCCTCCACGTAAGCGGCATAATCCTCGAAGTCGTCCGGCGGGCCGAACGCGCCGCGCGTCGTGCCATCGTGGCGGCTCCAGGCGGGGGGCGCCTCTAAGCGCGCGATGATGTCCAGATCGTGCTCCTCGGCCAAGGCGACGATGTTATCGTACTTGTCCCACGCGGAGCGGTGCGGCTCGTGGCGACGATCCTCAAAATCGCCCTTGCCGTGGATTTCGATGTCGTACCAGGGGAACGATTGGCGGATCCAGTGGAAGCCCGCGTCCGCGATCATCTGGAGGGTGCGGGCGCGTTTCTCCGGCTCGACCTCCTGCTCAAGGAAGGTGTTGACGCCGAAGGGCGGTTGATCCGTGTACTGCGTGGCCACATGATCAGCGGTCTGGGGCAGGGGGCGCGTCCAGCGGAAGGCCCATTGCACCAGCCCGCGCAATTGAGGCAGCAAGCTTTCCTCGCCGGTGAGGGCGAAGAGGCGCTCGCGGGGAGACGAGAGGCTGATCCCCGCCAGCGCAACCGTCAGCGCGAGCAGTAGGATCAAAGTTGAACGCATCAGGGGCCTGCGCATAAGCGCGCCTCCCAAAGGTCAGCGTTGGGAGATAGGGGGAATATCTTCCGCAAGCAGTAACTTCGCGGAGAGAGGGAGATCCTCTTTGTTTTTGATAAAGGCATCTACCTCGTTCAGCGCCTCATAATAACGTCCCAACAACTCATCATCGTCGCCCTTGAAGCCGCTGATCGTGCGGCGCGCGCACGTGCAGCATCCCAAAGACGCGCGATAGCTGTCCAAATCGCACGTGAGGCAGCTTCCCATCTTGCACATCATCAGGCCGAAGGCGACGACCTCTTTGTGGTTATTCGGCAAGGTCAAGATCCGCTCGACCAGCGCCTGCCACTCTGAGCCGCGCAGGTCGGCTAAATCATCGATACATCGGGGCGGAAACAGAATTTCACTATCTGGATACATAACTCTTTCTTGTGGTGCGGGGTAATGAGTAGGCCAACATCCAATGCTATCCTGCTCAGAGGATAGCCGCGTCAAAGGTCAATCATATCACAGTCGAGGCGTTTTTTCAAGGGTTTTTGGCCGATTTGGGGGAATTGGCCGTCGAATGGCTCTGTGCGGGGTGGGGCAGGGATTTTCAGCACCCGTCAGCATAGAAGCGAGCGGCGATGTTCACAACCTCCGGGTACAAAAGTTTGAGGATCGCCCGCGCGCT
>CAYXVS010000347.1:0-3536 GCA_964468735.1 uncultured Anaerolineales bacterium
TACCTCGTCTGGTACGCGCAGGAGGTCAAGATGTATACCTGGTGGCCGATGTTGGCGCTGATCATCCTCTACGCGGTGGATCGCGCCTTAGCGCGTCGGCGCTGGGCCTGGCTGATCGTCGCCGTCGGCGCGCTGGGCCTCGCGGTCTACAGCCACATCTTAGCGCCGCTGATCGTCCCCGTGGCGCTGATCTGGGCCATCACCCACGCGCGCGGCGACCGGCGCATCATCGGCGGGATCGCGGCGCTGCTCCTGGTGATCGCACTCATCTCCCTGCCGCTGTTGCGCTGGCAAGCGCCGCTGCTCCTCCAGCAGCGCGAGACGGGCTTCCCGGCGTACACGCTGCGTCAGATGATCGAGATCCTCTTTAGCGGATGGTGCAGCGGGATGTGGGCCAACCTCACGCTCCCTGCGATGCCGATCTGGCACCGGGGTCTGCTCGTCTCCTTCGGTGGATTGGCCCTCGTCGGCCTGGTCGATCTGCTGCTGCGCAAGCGCGTGCGCGTCCTCGTGCAGATTTTAGCGTGGATGAGCGTGCCGCTCCTGATGCTCTGGGGCGTCTCGCAGCTCTACGGCCCGCTCTTCACCGATCGCTACCTCATCTGGTGCGCGCCCGCCTTCTATTTCCTCATCGGCGCCGGATGCGCGCGGCTCCAGAAGCTCGCGCCCAGGTGGATTACGCCGCTGCTCCTGCTGCTCGTGCTTGGCGCGAATGGACGGGTGCTCGTCGCCCAAGCGACCCATCCCATCAAGCCTGAATTTAATAAGGCGAGCCGCCACTTGGCCGCGCATCGCGAGCCGGATGAGCTGTTGCTCTTTCAGATCCCGTACAACCACTATGTAGTGGATTATTACCTGACGGCGCCTTTAAGACCCTGGGAGGCCGCGCCCTTCTCCAATTGGCGGCTGCCCTCTGGCGAGTATCAGGTCGGCGCGGAGTATGTGGACAAGGAGATGGCGCGCCTGACCGAGAGCCACGACGAGGTGTGGCTCATCTACTCCGAGGTGCTCCTCTGGGACGAGCGCGAGCTGGTCAAGGCCTGGCTGGACGCCCACGGCGAAGTGACCTCGGCACAGCACTATCACCGCGTCTCACTTTATCACTATCGATTAAAAAATGAGTAGCGAAACCTTGCGAAGGTTAGTCGAGGATGTTGCATTTAACTATGTTCTGGAAAAGAAAGCGGTCGGGTTTGCGAGGTTCTGGTGCAACCTTCGCAAGGGTGGGGAGAAAAATGTGGATAAGTAAATCTCACCAGCACCTCGCCGAAATCTTCCCGCCGGAGACCTTCGTGCCCGTCGTCACCGCGATCTTGGTCGGCGGCGGGGTGGGCTTCGGCGCGGTCGGCTATCAATGGCTGCTCGAGACCATCACGGCCTTCGCCTACGGCCCCTTGCAAGCGCAGATGAGCTTCTTAGGGCGCTTCAGCGCGGTGCTCTTGCCGGCCCTCGGCGCGCTGATTGCCGGGCCGCTCCTCACCTACTTCGCCCGCGACGCCAAAGGCCACGGCGTCCCGGAGGTGATGGAGGCCGTCGCGCTGCACGGCGGGCGCATCAGCCCCGCGATCATGGTCAACGCGCTGGCCTCCGTCTTCATCATTGGGATGGGCGGCTCGGCGGGGCGCGTCGCGCCGGTCGTGCAGATCGGGGCGGGATGGGGCTTCTTGGTCGCCCACGCGCTGCGCCTCTCCCCGGAGCGCGTCCGCAACCTGGTGGCCTGCGGGACGGCGGCCGGCATCGCCGCGACCTTCAACGCGCCCATCGCGGGCGTCTTCTTCGCCTTGGAGGTCATCTTGGGCGAGCTGGGCGCGCATTCCTTTGCTCCCTTGGTCATCGCGGCGGTGACGAGCAGCGTGGTGGGCCGCAGCTTCTTAGGCGATTTCCCCGCCTTTGTTATCCCCGGCTACGTCCTCATCGACTATCGCGAGCTGTTGCTCTACGCGGGCTTGGGCGTCTTAGCGGCGTTCGTGGGCGTGCTATTCGTGCGGGCGCTGGCCTTCGTCGCCTCGCGCTTCGAGCGCTGGCAGTTCCCGGAGATCTTCGAGCCGGTGGTGGGCGGGCTGCTGATCGGCTTGCTGGGCGTCGTCTTCCCGCAGATCTTAGGGATGGGCGCGCGTCCGGTGGAGCAGGCATTGCGCGGCCAGCTTGCCTGGCATCTGATGGTGGCGCTCATCTTTCTGAAGATCATCGCTACATCGTTCACCCTGGGATCAGGCGGGGCGGGCGGCATCTTCGCGCCGCTGCTCTTCTGTGGCGCGATGCTGGGCGGCGCCTACGGCTTCTGGATGCACCGCTGGTTCCCGCTGCTGACCGCCTCCTCCGGCGCCTACGCGCTCGTGGGGATGGCGGCCGTCTTCGCGGCGGCGGGCCGCGCGCCCATCACCGCCGTGCTCATCCTCTTCGAGATGTCGCGCGATTATCGGGCCATCCTGCCGCTGCTGCTGACCACGGTCATCAGCCTGGTGATCGCCTCCCTGCTGGAGACCGAGAGCATCTACACGCGCAAGTTGGCCAAGCAGGGGATCGACCTGACGCTCTTCCGCGAGCTGAATCTGATGCGCACGATCTCCGTCGCGGAGGCGATGACGCCGCGCGACGCCGTGGATCCCGTGTCGCCGGAGATGCGGCTGGCGACGTTGGCCGAGCGCTTCGAGGGCGCGCAGGCCGGCGGCAAGATCGTCGCGGCGGCGGATGGGACGCTCTATGGCGTGGCGACCCGCTCGGATCTGCGCCGCGCGCGTCACGTCGCGGGCTGGGAGGAGCAGCGCGTGGCCGATATTTGCGCCACGGATCTGCACGTCGTCTATCCCGATGAGGATCTGGAGGAGGCGTTGCAGCACTTCGCGGCGTTGGATGTGGGGCAATTCCCCGTCACGCCGCGCGAGCGTCCCCGGCGCTGGGTGGGCGTGCTGGAGCGCGATGACGTGATCCGCGCTTACGCGCGCGCGACGCGCACCTTAGCGGAGCGGCGGCGGCGCATGGAGATGATTCGTTTGCAGCGGCGGGCGGGGGCGCAACTGGTGGAGATCACGTTGGCGCCTGAGGACGGCGCGGTGGGGCGGCGCGTCGCGGAATTGGCGTTGCCCTCGGGCAATTTGCTCGTCTCGATTGCCCGCGATGGGGAGATCATCGTGCCGCACGGTCAGACGCAGCTTCGGGCCGGCGATGAGGTTGTCATTTTGGGCGAGGGGGAGCAGCGCGACGAATTGAGAGAGTTGCTGCGTCGCGGCGCGCCTGTCGCGCCTTCGACATCCGTCTCGCCAGAGGCGCGCCTCATCGACTTTGAGCTGGACGAGCACGCTGCGGCGGTCGGTCAGCCCGTGCGGGCGCTCTCCCTGCCGGAGAATTGCCTCCTCGTCTCCGTCGAGCGCGCCGGCCACACCCTCATCCCTCACGGCGACACCGTCCTCCTGGCCGGCGACCGCGTCACGATGGTGGTGGAGGACTTGGATCCGGCGGAGGTGCGGGCGTGCTTTCTTGGTTCGTAGTCAGTTTGGTTCGTAGTCAGCCTCGGAGCGTTAGCGGCGTGGCGTTTT
>CAYXVS010000348.1:0-3536 GCA_964468735.1 uncultured Anaerolineales bacterium
CGATACCACCTATGTCTCCGGCGGGAAGATCTACCTCCCGCTCGTCCTCCGAAATTTGTAAGTTAAGCGGCGCCATTTAGCTTATGAGCAGATCAAGGTGCAACGCACTTGGACTTAAATACCAGTTACTCCTGGCCGTAATTGCCTGGCGATAAGCCAAAAGTGCGTTGCACCTCAAAACAAACGGCCCGAAGGGCCTATCAAATTATCCTTCGGGCCGTTTGTATTTGTTGCTCTGCTGATTTGCCGTTTTGCCTATGTACGTCGCCACAACATCCGATTATCCTCCATCAGGATCGCCGCCTCCCCGGAGCGCTGCAACGAGGTCAGCGCCGCGTGGATGGTCGTCAGCGCCAGCAGGAAGAACTCCGGCGCGGAGAATGTAACGTCATAGGCGGCGGCGACGGCGTGCAGCACCTCGTGGGCGGTGCGTGGCGCCGTGAGCGTGGCCCACGTCCGCTCGCGGATCTCGCGCAGGCGGCGGATGTTCTGCTCCGCCAGCGCCGCGACGTCGTCCGTAAGCGGCGCGCCGTGACCCGGCACATAGCGCGTGTAGGAGAGCGTTGGCAGGCGTGTCAGCGTCTCCAGCCAGGCGTCCAAATCGGCGCAGAAGAGGATGGGATGGCGCTCAAGCGTCGCTTGGGGGAAGACCGCGTCGCCGCAGAAGAGCGTCGCATCCCCGGAGGCAATGCCCACCTGCGCCGGCGCGTGGCCCGGCAGCGAGATCACGCGCAAAGTCAGCCCCGCGATCTCCTGCCTGCCGACGGGCAGCGGCTTGACATCGGGCACGCTGTGCTCGGCTAAGGTGAATTTTCCCCGCAATTCCGCGATGGGCGCGGCGCCGCCGTAGAGAAAGAGCGGCTCCAGCAGCGGATGCGCCACGAATGCCGCCTCGATCCCCGGCGCGTAGACCGGCATCTCCATCTGTTGCGCTAACCATCCCGCGCCGCCAAAGTGATCCGCGTGGCCGTGCGTGATGATCACCGCCTCCAACGTCGCGCCGATCTGATCGATGGCGCGCAATGCTTTCCGCACACTGCTCTTATCCAGCCCGCTGTCGATCATCACCGCGCGGCCCTCGGTGGCGATCACGCCGATATTCGAGCCGCCGATCAGTGCGTAGGTTCCATCTCCAAAATCATGCCATTTAGCCGCCATATTCCCTCCTCGCCTGTTTCTTGCACGTCGATACACTTTTATTCTCACTTATTCTAACACAGCCGCCCAGGATGGCACACTTATCTAACTGCCACAGAATTACCATCTAAGTCTAATTGTTCATACGTAAAGATAGTGTATTATTAGAGTAGTGTTTGAAAGCTACGTGCGTTGGTAAAATATGGGCGCTAATGTGGGAGATTGAGGCGGATATAACGGTGAGTATGGGATTT
Organism: uncultured Anaerolineales bacterium; assembly: GCA_964468735.1. Lineage (GTDB taxonomy): Bacteria > Chloroflexota > Anaerolineae > B4-G1 > SLSP01 > JAAAOZ01. The sequence goes on from CAYXVS010000348.1 coordinate 1,392, forward strand.
CTGTTTGCGGATATTTTGGTCGCGGACGCCGAGCGAACCTTTGTGCGGCGGGCGCGACAGGTGTTGCAGAGCGCGGGCTACACGGTGCGCCGCGTCGCGCGCGGCGCTGAGGTCTGCGAAGCGATGCGCGCCGATCCGCCGGACCTAATTCTGATGGTCATGAATCTTCAGGGTGAGACGGCTTGTGACACCGCGCGGCGGATCAAGGCCGCCGATTTGCCGTTCGTACCTTTGATTATGGTGCGGGACGACGAGGACGACGTGAGCATCGCGGAGGTGGTGAACGCCGGCGCCGATGAGTTCTTAGATGCCGGCGTGACCAACGCGGAGCTGTTGGTGCGCGTCCGCGCGATGTTGCGCCTCAAGCAGACGACGGATGAGCTGCACGACCTCAACGCCACGCTGGAGCAGAAAGTCGCGGAACGCACAGAGGCGCTGGCGGAGGCGCATGCTAAGCTGCGGCACACCGAGAAGCTCTCGGCGTTGGGCCGCTTGGCGGCGTCGGTGGCGCACGACATCAACAACCCGTTGACGGGCATCCTGAACTACATCTACCTGATCCAGGATCAGGTGGCGGATCGGCCTGACCTGCGCGAGGATCTCGCATTGATCGAGCGCCAGGTGGATGCGATAGCTGAACTGGTCAAGCAACTTCAGAGCTTCTCCAAGCCCCCGCGCAAGGAACGGCGGCCCGTCGATATCTCGAACATCCTCTCCGATGTCTTGGCGCTCACCCGCAAGGACTTGGAAAAACGCGATATTGATGTACAGTGTCAATGTGCGGACGCCCTGCCGCCGATTTTGGCGGCGCCGGATCAGATCGGCGAGGTCTTTATGAATCTCGTGATCAACGCGCGCGATGCGATGCCGGAGGGTGGGCGGCTCGATATTAACGTGGAGCGCCAGAATGGCCACGTGACCGCCCGGGTCTGCGATACTGGCGTCGGCATGCCGGAGGAGATTCGCGATCGCATCTTCGAGCCGTTCTTCACCACCAAAGGCGAGGAGGGCACCGGCCTGGGATTGGCCATCTGTTATCGGATCGTTCAGGAGCACGAGGGCGATATTCAAGTCGCCAGCGAGCCTGCGCAGGGGACGACCTTCACCGTGCGCTTGCCCGCAGCCGAGTCATCTGGATGAGATTGGACTCCTATTTAGATTAGACCCGTTGGAGCGCTATGTTTATCAACTGGAAGAAACGCGAAATTGACCTCAACATCGTCTATTATGGGCCGGCGCTGAGCGGGAAGACCACCAATTTGGAGCAGATCCACGCGCGGATGAAGCCCGACCGGCGCAGCGATCTTTTCACCCTCAACACGCACGAGGATCGCACCATCTTCTTCGATTTTATGCGCATCGAATTGGGCAACATCGGCGGCTTGCAACCTCGGTTTGGACTCTACACGGTGCCCGGTCAGGTGTACTACGAATCGACGCGCGAGACCGTCCTGCGGCGCGCCGATGCGCTGGTCTTCGTCGCCGATTCCCAGGTGGATCGCTTGGAGGACAACGTCGCCTCGTGGGAGGATATGCAGCGTCATCTCGCCCGGATGAAGAAGTCCATTCGGACGATGCCCACCATCGTGCAGTTCAACAAACGCGATCTTGCTGATATCTCGCCCGTGGATGAGATGAAGCAGGCGCTAGGCGTGGGTAAGTTGCCCACCTACGAAGCGGTCGCCATCCAGGGCGTCGGCGTCGCCGAGACGATGCAGGCCACGATGAAGTATCTGCTGGCCTACGTCCAACATCAACTGAAAAAGCGCAGCAAGTCAACCTAGCTGCCTGGTGCATTTTCATCTCAGCAGATTAAGCGAATTTAGCAGATATATCTAGCTACCGGACACTTCTTAGCTCACGGATAAACACGGATTAACGTAGATATTTTTGATTTTTATATTGTGGGAAGAACCATTTTAGGAATATAAAAATTAAAATTTGGCCTTAAACTCGTCCAAATGGACGTGAGCGGTAGAATGTACACGAAGATGGAGAACTTCTCCGCCGAAAGATCTAAAAAATCCGTGTGATCCGTGAAAATCCGTGAGCTGTTTTCTAAAAGTGTCGGGTAGCTAGCAGATATATTTTGGTCTAAACCTTATCTGAACTTGTCGAAAGCTGTCAAAAATAGAGGCCTTGAGA
>CAYXVS010000349.1:0-3534 GCA_964468735.1 uncultured Anaerolineales bacterium
TGGCGGTGGATCTTGGATCGCGGAATGGAACGTATCTTAACGGTCAGCCTTTACCGCCCCAGACGCCGACGCCTTTTCAGTTGGGGGATGTAATCACCGTCGGTCCGTTCACGCTCAGTGTGCGGGCGGCGACGGCCAGCGCGCCCGCACCGCCCCCCATCTCCCAGCAGGTCAAGATCAGCGCGCAGCCTCAGCCAGGGATCGCGGTGCAGTATGAGAATCGACTGGCCAAATATCCCTTGGATCAACCCTCATTGACCATCGGGCGGGCGGCGGATAACGATGTGGTGATCCAAAATTCGCGCATCTCCGGCCATCACGTGCGCGTGGATCGCTCCAGCGCCGGCGTCCGCATCTTGGATCTCGAAAGCCGCAATGGCCTCTTCTATCAGGGGCGGCGCATTGATTCGCGGCGCTTGCAGGATGGCGATGTGGTGCATCTGGGCCAAGCCGTGACCCTGCAATTCCGCGCGCACGTCGGATTTGTGCCCGCGCGGGCTGCGTCGAAAGAGCGTCCCTCGCCCAAACCCACTCCGCCGCCGACCCAATCGTTAGATTTACGCGGGCGGGAGGTGATCAAGGTGGGGCGCGCGGCGGATAATGATATTGTCTTGGATCACCCCCAGGTCAGCCGTTACCACGCGATGCTGGAGCGGATGGGCGGGCGCTATCGCCTCACCGATCTCAAAAGCTCCAATGGCGTCTTCTTAAATGGAGATCGTGTCGAAAACGAAGCGTGGCCCAACGAGGGCGATGAAATTCGCGTCGGGCCGTATCGGATGCTCTTCGCCGAGGATGGCATCCAGCAGTTGACCGAGCGCGGCCTGCGCCTAGACGTCTTCGGGCTGCAAAAATGGGTGCGGGATGATCTGAACCTGCTGAAGGAGATCTACCTCAGCATCTATCCGCAGGAATTCGTTGCTCTGGTAGGATTGAGCGGCGCGGGCAAATCGACGCTGATGGACGCCATCAATGGCTTCCGGCCCGCCACGCACGGCGTCGTGCTGGTCAATGGGGATAATCTGTATGATAACTTCGATATGTACCGCAATGATATGGGCTACGTGCCGCAACGGGATATCGTTCACAAAGAGTTGACGACCTACGACGCGCTGGATTACGCGGCCCAACTGCGGATGCCCGCCGATACGATGCCGGAGGAGCGTCACAACCGCGTGATGGAGGTGATCGATGAGCTGGATCTCACGGCGCGGAAGGATGTGCCGGTGCACCAACTCTCCGGCGGGCAGCAGAAGCGCGTCTCGATTGGCGTGGAGTTGCTCACCAAGCCCCGACTTTTCTTCTTAGATGAGCCGACCAGCGGCCTCGATCCGGGCACCGAGTACAAGATGATGCGACTCCTGCGCGGCCTGGCCGATCAGGGGCGCACGATTATGTTGATCACCCACGCGACCAAGAACGTAATGTTGTGCGATAAGGTCATCATCATCATCTTTGGCGGGCATCTGGCCTATTACGGCCCGCCGGAGGAGGCGCTGACCTACTTCGATAAGTACCGCACCGAGGAGGAGCGCCGCATCAAGGATATTGAGTTTGACGACGTCTACACCATCCTCGAAGATTCTGAGCGGGGGAACACGGAATTCTGGGCCTCGGAGTATAAGAAATCGCGGCAATATAAAGAAGATGTCGTGGATCGCTTGCACGAGGTGCACCAACCGACGCCGGCAGCGACCACCCAGATGCACGAAGTACACGCGGCAAAACCCGGCGCCAGCGCCAAGCGCGTCTCCGCCCTGCGTCAGTTGAAAATTCTGATCTCACGCAATTTAAAAATCATCCGCCAAGATAAGAAAGGCCTGGCGATGATGGGCCTGATGCCTTTCGTGCTAGGGTTGATGGACTTGATCTGGGGGGCGGACCTGTTCGATGCGATTCAAGGGAACCCTTCGCGCGCCGTGTCGATGCTCTTCGTCGCCTCGGTGGTGACGATGCTGATCGGGTCCTTGAGCAGCATCTATGAGATCGTCAAGGAGATCGAGATCTACAAACGGGAGCGGGCCATCAATCTCAAAATACTGCCCTACGTCCTCTCGAAGGTCTCGGTCGGCGTGATCATCTCGCTGTACCAGGCCGCCGTCCTGTTGGTTTTCAAAGTCATCTTCGTGATGCGTCCGGGCACGATCCCGGCCGGGAACAGCGCCTACCTCCCCCTGTACATCACGCTTTTCTTAGGCGCACTGGCCGGCTATCTGATCGGGCTGGCGATTTCTTCCAGCGTCCCCAAACCGGAGCAGGCGATGCTGGTGTTGATCATCGTCGTGGTGGCGCAGATCGTCTTCTCCGGCGCGCTGCTGCCGCTCAAGCAGACCATTGGGCACCAGTTCATCAGCCCCTTCCTCAGCAACCGATGGGTGGTCGATGGCCTGATCAACCTCGTCGGCATCGGCGACCCGCTGATCCAGGATGAGTGTTGGACAACCGAGGACGGCCCGCGCCCGAAGGATGACGAGGACGGCGTGGTCGGGTGGAATACCCTCCTCAATGAAAAGGACGAGGAGAAGCAGGCCCGCAACTGCGCGTGTATGGGATCGGCCATCTTTGAAGCGTGTCGCACCGCTTCCGACGAAATCTATCCCGGCGTCCTCAACCCCGATTTCTACACCGACGACGCGCAGGTGGCCTTGAGCCATCCCGAACCGACGCAAATGCCCACGCCCATGCCTTTGCCCGAACCGACGCCCTTACCCACACCCACGCCCTTGCCCACCGCCACGCCGGAAGAGGGCTCTCCACCGGGCACCTTGCAGGAATGCTACGCCTCGCTGGAGGAATGCCAGGAGGAGGCAGAGCAGCAATGTGATGATTACATTGACGACTTGATGGCGCAGCAGGATGAGTACTCGGACGAGCGCGAAGAACAGATGGAGGACTATCAGGACGAGCGTCAGGAACAGATGGAGGAATACCAGGATAGCTTGACCGATCCGGGTGGATGGTCCGACGAGAAGCAGACCTGGGCCGAGAATCGCCAGCGCGCGATCAGCAGCGCGGAGGGTGTGCTGAAAAATATGTTCGACAGCTACGACTATGCCTTCGAGGGCGAGGTGTACACCCGCTGGGCGTGGATCGGCGTTCTGGGATTGGGGCTGCTGGGGCTGATTATCGTCTTCCAGAAGCGAAAGGATGTGGTATGATGGGCGCCCAATACATTTTGCAAATTCGCACCGAACAAGGTCGCGTGTATGAGCAGCCGCTGCGCGACGGAGCCATCTCGATTGGCCGGCAATCCGACAATGATGTGGTCTTAGATCATCCCTCGGTTTCCGGCCATCACCTCCGCATCGAGGCGGCCCCGCCTGGTTCCGAGGCGCCTTTCACGGCCGTGGATCTCGGCTCGCAGGGCGGGACGCTCCTGCGCGGGCAGCGTCTACCGGCTCACACGCCCGTCCCCCTCTTGCCCGAAGCGCCGTTGACCCTCGGCCCCTATGCCCTGCGCATCGTCCCGCATCCACGCGAGGAGCCGGCTATCGCCGCGCCGCACGCGCTATCTCCACAGGCATCTTCTTCTTC
>CAYXVS010000350.1:0-2275 GCA_964468735.1 uncultured Anaerolineales bacterium
GTTACTATGAACCAAAGTTACAGCAATGTTTCACCTAAATACCCATAAGAGCCATGCAATTTAGCACCCACATCAACCCCCACTTCGTTTGCCTTGAACACGCTTCAGCAGGTTCTGGCGCAACTAAGGCGATTTTTCCTGTCCTTCCGCTTCGAATTCCCGGCGCTGGACTGCCTTGCGGAACCGTCCCCTCTCTATATAATCAAGGTGAGATGACGAACGAACTGTGGTTGCGACGCAAATGGACCTTTCGCGCGCACGGCGAAAAGGTCGTGTTCATCAAGAAACGTAACGAGCGCGCGGCGCACGTCTGGATGAAGGCGTTTCTGTGGGCGCTCTACCTCCCCCAGTACCCGGATTTGGCCATCGAGATTTCGATTGGCGGACGCTACAAGCCGGATGTCGTCGCGCTGGATGCCCTGCGCAGGCGCCCGCGATTCTGGGGGGAGGCCGGGCGCGTGGGCGTGGAGAAGATCCACAAATTGACCCGGCGTTATCGCGATACGCACTTCGCGATGGCCAAATGGGACGCGCCGCTCGCGCCCTACGTGGAGATCGTGACGGAAGCGCTGGCCGATCTGCGCCGCGATGCCCCCTTCGATCTCCTGACCTTCCCGCCCGACAGCGCCGAGCGCTTTATCGATGAGCGGGGCGTCATTCGCATCTCGCACGATGACCTGACCTGGATTCGACTGGACGCAGAAGTATAGGCATAAGGAGCAGACGACCGTATGTACAAAGATGACCAATGGTATCTGGCGTGGGCCGAGGCGGTGGAGGTTCACCAAGAGGCGTTCACGGCCAAGCAAAACCGGCGCTTTCAAATCGACTTGATGATGCGCATCGCGCGGCGCGTCCGCGATTACGCCGATCGCTGCGAGACGTGCCACGATTATCAGCACACGCTCACGCGCCTGGAGGAGGAGATGCAGGAGCTGCCCGATTCGAAGGCGCAGCGGCAGTGGCAGCGCCAAAAGCTGCGCGAGATCGGCCAACATTACGTCGCGCATCATAATCTGGCGCCGCCCGGCCACTACACGCGCCAGGGCCTCAAATATGGCCTGCTCATCGGCGCTGCGTTGGGCGTCCTCATCGGCCTGATTGTGCTGGGCGACGCGCTCTATCTGCCCGCGTTCACCGCCCTGGGCGTCTTGGGCGGATTGATGTTCGGCAGCGGGCAGGATGCCAACGTCAAAAGCAACCATCGGCAAATTTAAGCAGCGGATGGAGCGGCCACCGCATCATCGAGCTGCCCGGCGGCGGTTTGACCATCGCGTTTTGGCTGCCGGTTGGGTGAGAGAATTCAATTCACCCCAAGACAATGAGAGGAAAAAATGAATCTAATCTGCGAATTGATCTCGTCATTCGATCCGGCACATCCCAACTTCCGCCCAACCGAAATCTACAACGAGGGTTGGTTGCTCAAGCTGGTCTTGCACCAAGCCTCGACCTTCCAGGATGCGACACACGCGCTCGGCTTCCTGCCCCGGAGCGATTGGTACTCGGAGGCGCTGTTGCCCACGGCGTTCAAAGCCAGATATCGCGGTGATCCGTTAGCCGAGAAACGAACGCACGCGGACGGCGTCATTGGGCACGTCGTCGTCGGGCGCCGGGGGAAAGCGGATCTCGAATTGGCCTCGGACGCCGCGCAATTGACTGTGGTCGAAGCCAAAATCGGCGCCCCACTCGCGCGCGGCACCAAGAATGCGTCCTACTTCGATCAAGCCGCCCGGAACGTCGCCTGCATAGCCGAGGTGCTGGCCAAGGCGGAGATCAATCCCACGGCCTTGAATCGCTTGGATTTCGTCGTCCTGGCGCCCCAGCAGGTTATCAAACACGGCACGTTCTCAGCAGCGATGGATCTGGAGAGCATCCAATCAAAGGTGCAACGACGCGTGGCAGCCTACGAAGGGCAGTTGGATCGCTGGTATACCGACCGCTTCGAGCCAATGCTGGCCCATCTTCGCCTGCACACGTTGAGTTGGGAATCGACTATAATATGGATCGGCGATCACAAGCCCCACGCGGCGGATGAACTGACGGCCTATCTCCAATCGTGTCTGGATTTCAACTAGACGAGTTCGATGACCGTTTTCTACCTGATCCGTCACGCGCACGCGGTGTGGACGCCGGATGAGCGGCGCCCGCTTTCTCCCCAGGGGTACGAGGCCGTCCAGGCAGCGCGCACCGTCGCGCCAGAGGTCAGAACCTGGGGCATCAGCGGCTCCCGCTCGGACGTGATCGACTTGATCCTGCAAACCATCAGCACCGGCTG
>CAYXVS010000350.1:2375-3525 GCA_964468735.1 uncultured Anaerolineales bacterium
GGAGGATGAAATGAGCACCGAGACCAAGACGAAAGTGGGGATCATCATTTGCGACCGCTACCGCCGTTGTGCGGGCGGGAAGTGTCTCCGGGCGATGCGGAACAAGGAGGGCGCGTTCAGCATCTACACCGATACGGAGTTGGAGCTGGTGGGCTACACCACGTGCGATGGCTGCCCCGGCGGCAACATCGAATATGCCGGCGCGGAGATGGTGAAGAACGGCGCGGAGGTCATCCATCTGGCGACCGGCCTCGTCGTCGGCTATCCGCCCTGCCCCTACATTCGGACCTTCAAGGCTTTTTTGGAGAAGCGCTACGGCGTGCAGGTCGTCGTGGGCACCCACCCCATCCCGGAGAAGTACTTGGATATGCACACACACCTCGGCACGTGGGATGATCCCGAATGGGCGCCGCTGATCGCGCCGACGATGGCGGACGAGGCGACCCGATTGGACTACAACTAGGGGCCAAGCGACATGGCGAATCGATCCTATCTTTACACCCATCATCCAGGCGCTGACCCCGCCTATCGCGACGTCAGCGAGTGGGCGTTTGACCTCCCGCTCGCCCATCTGCTCTTAGTCGGGGCTGAGCCGACCGTCAGCGCGTCCGCCATCTGGCAGGTGGACGCCAAGATCGCGCTCCAGGGCGATGCGAGCGAGAGCCGCCCGCGCTTCCTCGCGTTCTTGGCGTGGCTCGCGCCCCAACTGCCGACGGGATTTCGCGCCGCCGCGCAGGAGGCCCAGGCGTTTTTGGCGCGCCCGGATCGGCAGGGCGATGGCTTTCACCTGGAGTTAGGCGAAATCTATGAGTTGCAAGGGTTGGATCTGGCCGGAATGGAGCGCGAAACGGCGGCGAACGCCGTCCGCGCGCGGGAACTGTTCGCGGAGGTGCAGCGCCTCCTCACCGCCGACGGCGCGACGCTCGACGACGCCCATCACGTGCGGCTCAGGCAACTTCATGACGATTGGAAGCAACGCCTCGGCCTCGCTTTCTCTGATCATCTCTACTATCATCTGGGATGAGACTGTTAGATCCGACAGGGAAACAAACCCGCAAAATTTAAGGAATTCCATTGACAACAAGATCAACAACAGGAAAGGAGTGAATGTCAGTGACGATCCAATACGAAACCTGCGTCGAAGGCGATG
>CAYXVS010000351.1:0-3517 GCA_964468735.1 uncultured Anaerolineales bacterium
TATGCGTCGTTTATGGTGGTTGTTGATCATCTTGATTCTGGCGCTCACCAGCTGTGACGAGATCGAGTCGCTGCTGCCAGAGCGTGAAGCAGAAACGCTGCCCTCGGAGTACATCGCGCCGACGCCGGAGAGCCGCTTCCCGGCGGATACCTCGACGGCCACGCGGATCCAATCGCGCGGACGGATGATCGTCGGCGTGCGCTACGATCTGGAGCCGCTCTCCTACATCACCTCGGAGAGCGACGTCGTCGGCCTGGAGATCGATTTGGCGCGCGAGCTGGCCCGGCGCTGGCTGGGCAATCCCGACGCTGTGGAGTTTCGGCAGGTGCGCTCCGACACGGCCTACGAGCATTTAGCGTCGGGGACCATCGATTTCGCTCTGGCCGGCTTGATCCACACACAGAACGCGGAGGCGCACGCGGACTTCGGCCCGCCCTATTTTATGGATGGTCACGCGCTGCTCACCTTCCCCGATACGGGCATCCAGAGCGTCGAGCAACTGAGCGGACGCCGGGTCGGCGTGGTGACGTGGACGGACGGCCAGGCCGCCCTGCAGGCCCACGAAGAAATCACCCCCACCTACGTGACCTACGAGAGCTTCTTCGACGTCGTCGAGGCGCTGCGCACGCGCGAGATCGATGCCTACGCCGATCTCCATCATCGCCTGGAGCGGGCGCGCCGCATGATCAACGGCGCGACCATCGTGGGGCAGCACACGTGGGCGCCGGTCGCGATGGCCTATCGCCACGATGACCCTTTTTTCCACAATCTGGTGGCGCTGACGTTCCGGGATATGGCCGTCGATGGGACGCGGGATGCGCTCTACGCCCGCTGGCTGCCGACGACCTCGCCGCCGACGCTGGAGAAGTGGCCGGGCGAGGCCGCGACGCCCACTTTGGCGGCCTCGCCGCCCCAGCGCGCGACGTTGGACGTGATCGGGCGCATCCGCAATCGCGGCTCGCTCTCCGTGGGCTACTTCGTGGATCTTTGGCCCTACAGCGCCGACCGCAACGATGGCGTGCCCACCGGCTTCGAGGTGCGCCTGGTGGAGCGCATGGCCGAGCTATGGCTGGGCAGTCGCCAGGCCGCGACCTTCATCCCGGTCACTCGAGCCGATGCCGTCCAGCGGCTCACGCAGGGCGAGTTGGATATGCTGGTGGGCAACTGGGTTCACACACAGGAGGCGGAACTAAGTGTCGATTTTTCAGTCACCGTCTTGAACGACGGCGTCAGTTTCTTCTCGTTGGCCGCGACGCCGATCAGGACACCGGAGGATCTGGGCGGCCAACCGCTGGGCGTCGTCGACGGCAGCCCCGGCGCGCAGGCGCTGCCCCAGATCTCCCAATCCGCCGGCGTGGGCATCAGATCCAGCACCTATCCCAATTTCGCTGCCGCACTCGAAGGCCTGAATCAACGCGAGGTGCCGGCGCTACTCTCCCATCGTCGGCCCGCGCTGGAGATCCTCTATCGCCAAGTGGGCTACTTCATCACCGACCGCCGCACCACCTATCGCCCCGTCGCGCTGATGCTGCCCCAGGGCGATTCCGAATATCGCGACTTGGTCAATCTGACGCTGATGACGCTCTACGACAACGGCGTCTATCCCGAACTCTACCAACTCTGGTTTGATGACGCTGTTCCCGACCTGAGCGGGTGGCCCGGTCATCCAGGCATCTCATTGCGCATCAGCGCCCCGGCGCCAGCGGAGGAGTGAGTTACGAGTTACAAGTTGAAGGTTACAAGTTGCGGGTCGAAAGTCAAACGTCGATGTCCGATTGGGGCTACATCACTTTGATGGCTGATTCGTCAATGCGCCCATTCGCATCACAAAAAGCTCCAAGCCCCGTCCCCGGGGCGCCTTAAACAGATAATGGCTCTGCCCGGGTTGTCCCCGAGACGGGGACTCTGAGCCTGGGAAGGTTTTGCTGATTCGTTCATTCGCTGATTCGCTATTTAGAAAGACAATTATCTTCCATTCCATTCGTCTTTTAGCCTAAATATGGTAAAATAAGGGATGTGGAAAGAAGAAATACTACACGAGAAGAACCCCAAGAGCCAAAGGGTGTCTTAGCCTGCCTCGCAGCAGGCTTTGAGGTGGTTGCCCACCATCCCATGCTGATTGCTATTCCTCTGCTGTTAGATCTGTTCCTCTGGTTAGGACCGCGTCTCTCTATCGAACCGGTGTTGGTTCGGGCAGGCGAACTGCTGACCACAGCATTGGCCGCCGAAGGAACAGGAATAGAGGTCAGCCAAATCCAATGGGTCAGACTGTGGCTGGATCAGATGATGGAGCAGTTCAATCTCTTTGTGGCGCTACAACCGGGGCCGGTGATTGGGGTACCCTCGCTGATGAGCAGCCCGACGCTGTTGATAGAAGAGGGCGGCGCCTCCTGGCCCCTGCCCTACGCGCGCCCGGAGATCGTCGTCTCCTCCGCCCTGGCGGCGCTGGGATGGAGCTTGGGCTTAGCCGCGCTCGGCCTGGGGCTGAACGCGATCTATATGCGCGCGGTCGGCATCGCCGTCATCGACGACTTAGCGTACCCGGTCGATGGGCCGGATGGGTGGATCGCCGTATGGCAGCGGATTGGGGGATTTGTGCTGAGCCTGATCCTGCTTTTCATCCCAATTGGCGGCATCGCGGGCTTTCTCATCGCACTCGTCGGCTTGATCAGCGGGTATATCGCCCAAGTTTTGCTGATGACGCTCATCTCCTTCGCCTTCTTCCTCCTCTTTCACCTGCTCTTCGTCGTGCCGGGCCTCGTCCAATTGCGCCGCCAGGCCCTCCCAGCGATCCGCGAGAGCATCCTATTGACGCAGGGCAACATCCTGAGCGTCGCCGGCCTGATCCTGCTGATCCTGGTCGTATCGGATGGGCTGAATGTCGTGTGGCGGCTGCCAGCGCCATCCTCCTGGACGATGGCGGTGGGGATTATTGGGCACGCTTTCATCAGCGTCGCTCTCACCTCGACGCTCCTCATCTTCTATCACGAGCGCTTGGGCCTCTTGAAGATGATTAAGAATCTTTATCAGAAGCGTCAGAAAGAAATCAAAGAAATCGGCGCGCAATCGGGCACAGAAGTGTAAAGCCGTACGACTGCGCGATCATAAAATTTACCTGTGCGAGCACTGCGATTTAACACATTTTCGCACAGGACGTTGTTAGAGAGGGGAAAAGTATGGCAGAGCGAAAAAAACAACCGACATTGAAATATGATGCGTCGACGATTCAGGTCTTAGAGGGATTAGAGGCCGTCCGCCGCCGCCCGGGGATGTACGTCGGCGGGACGGATGTGCGGGCGTTGCACCACCTGATCTACGAGGTGGTGGACAACTCCATCGACGAGGCGCTGGCCGGCGCGTGCGATCACATCCGGGTGATTATCGAGCCAGATCGCACGGTCACCGTTACCGATAACGGGCGCGGCATCCCCGTGGGCATCCACCCGGAGAAGGGGATCTCGGCGCTCCAGTTGGTCTTGACGACGCTGCACGCCGGCGGGAAGTTCGACGGCGGCGG
>CAYXVS010000352.1:0-3515 GCA_964468735.1 uncultured Anaerolineales bacterium
CTGGCTCTTGCGCCTGCACCCGGCTGGCGATCACGACGCCGCCGATCAGAAGCAGCGCGATCCCAAGAGCTATGGTTAGATTGAAGTAAACGTTGCGTTTCATTTCAAATCCTCCTAGTTTTGGTAGATCGGTATATTAGTAAATCGGTACACCGGGAACTGGTATACTGGTCCAGCCACTGATGAATATGTAGGCGTACTCCAATCAATTCATATATCCTCCTTCCCTCAATGCCCCGTCCTGTGATGGGGTTAGCAGGCCGGTGTGCGCCTCGATGAAAGACAGCATATCGACGACGCGATGGAAATAGCACACATCGGCTGTGACGGCGTGCTGGATCCACCCTCGCCAGAAGACGTGATCCTCGTCGGCCCGTTCCCACCAGATGCGCACGACGAAAGAATCGCTCTGGCGATTCTCATCAGGCATGTTTACCCCCGCTTTCGACAAGACGAACCAGGCACAGTTAGTGCCTGGGAAACTGGGCCGCTTCCCAAAGTCGAAAGCAGTGTACCACACTGGTGTCTATGAGTTATCTATGGAGGAAAATATGAGGATATAACCTTGGGGACAAATGGGGAGACATAAGACAGGAGATGTAAAACGTAATGCGTGACATCGAGACGAAGGGACGAAGGAGACTATGAAACAGACGAGGACATCCACCCACCAATACACCGATCTACCGATGTACCAGACTGCAACCTACCCCCGGCTGCCCCGCGTCTGCACATCGTGACCGGCGGCTCGCAGAGCGGCGAGATCGCGCTTGATGGTGCGCGCGCTTACCTCGAGGGCGCCAGCCAGGTGCTGCACAGTAGGCGCGGCGGACTGCTCGGTGGCCTCGCGCAGCAGGCGCAGGATGCGATGGCGGCGCCGGGCTACCTTGCCGGTGATCTGGGCGTCCTCCGGCGCGGCGATGGTCCAGGTCACCTCGACGTACTCATCCTCGTGCAGGGGGCGGCCGGTGGGGGGGTGTCGACGAGGAATCCACCTCCGCCTGTAAAGCACGGGCGAGGGTGGACGGCCCAGCCGATGGGCGAGCAGGATAGCGCGGTTGATCCGGAATTCGTTGAGGAAGGATTCCCTCAGCTCTGGATCGCCGATCCGGGAAGCCTGTTCCCGCAGCAGTCGGTAGGCGCGCTCCAGGTAAGGGCGTGCGGCGTCTTCCCCCTGGGTCACGGCCACGATCTGATACCGTTCGAAGCAGACGTCCTTGGTGCGATCGAACGTCCCCAACGCATCGAGGGCCGAGAGGGCCTCGGACGATAGGCGATCTGCTTCGTCGGCGTGGCCGAGACGCAGATGCGCCAAGGCCAGATGGGAGAGGTGATAGGTACGGTCACCCGCGCATTGTCCCGCCTCTGCCACCTCAACAGCCTTACGGAAATGGGATCGTGCCTGTTCATAGTCGCCCCAATCCAGGGCTATGAGTCCCAGAAGACCCCAGCTTTCGATCTCGAAATTGCGGTTTCCGATCTCCTGACAAAGCCATAGGGCTTCCTCAGCCCGCTGCCTCGCTCTTTCAGGATGGCCTGATTCATACCGGTTACTCGCTTGCCACAAGCGGATGATGCCTTGCCAGAGACGGTCTCCTACCTGCTCGATGACCTCCTCTGCCGCTGCCAGCGCTTCCTGGGAGCGCTCATAGCTCCCCAGCACGTGGTAGGTGACGCCGATATTGCCGAGAGCGCACGCCTCTCTGTAGTGATCGCCAGCGTCCCGGCAGATGCGTCGATTCATCTCGAAACACGCCAACGCCTCTGCGAAATCCCCGGTGTGCCCCAAGTGGATGTTCCCCAGCATATTGAAGACCCGCGACAGACCTTCTTGGTTATTTATCTTTTCAAAGAGGGAGCGCGCCTCCTCTGTTACTGCCTGGCAGCGAAGTGTGCGCCCGATGTTCCACCACGCCCGGGCCGCTGAGACTAGGCAATCCCCTAACAAGTTCTTGTTGCCGGCCGCGCGGGCCAGCCGGCTGGCCTCATCCAACAGCGTCAGCGCTCGCTTGGATTCTCCTACCAGCACCGCCAACCAGCCCTGTCTATGGCGCGTTTGAGCTTGCAGGAGAGGGTCCCTCAGATCTTCCGCCAGCGCAAGCATTTCATTCAAGGCTGTGTCCTGCTCGTCGCGACGACCGAGGACCCCGAGCGCCTCTTCAAGGCGGGCGAGGACATCCCATCGGGTAGCGGAATCTGGAAGGCTCGTCAGCGCGGTGCGGTAGTGTCTTATTGCTGTCTCATAATCATGGAGGCCCTGTGCATGATCTGCGGCCTTTATCCTGTAGGCCACGGCCTTCTCGGTCACTCCCCCGACGTTAAAGTGCAGGGATAGCGTCTCGGCCTGATCAGGGTGGATGGTTTCCAGCGCCTCTCCGGCCCGTCGGTGCAGTTCACGTCGCTGTTCCTGCCCGATGTTGTCGTACACCCCGCTGCGCACCAGGTCGTGCTCGAAGCGGTAGCCGGTCTTTGTCTCTTTCAGGAAGCCTCGCCGTTTCAGCTTGCCCAGCTGTTCGCTTAGCTCAGCGGGAGGGGTATCGCTGGTATGGCAAAGCACGGGGAAATCGGCGTCCTCTCCCAGCACGGCGGCCAACTCCAGCGCGCTACGTAGCTCTGAAGGCAAGCTCGTCACCCGCTCGCCGATCAACTCCTGCACCGAGGCCGGGGTGGGCAGCGGCAGATCCTCAGCCGGGAAGCGCCAGCCGGCGGACGATGGATCGTTCACCGGGGCGAGCTTGTCCCGCTCCAGCAGCGCCTTGAGCGTTTCTAGCAGGAAGAGCGCGTTGCCCTCCGTTTCATCCTGCAAGCGCCGGGCGAAGGCGCTGGCCGGAGTGTCCATTTCGCCCACGCCCAGCGCCCGCCGGACGAGTGCCGCAGACTCGGAAGGCTCAAAGGAGGAGAGCGAGACCCGCAGGAGGGGCAGCGCCCGGTCGAGGGCCTCCAGCGTCTCCCAGACGATGGCTCGCTGGCGGGCCTCGGCCGGGCGATAGGTGAGCAACAGGAGCGTGCGGCTCAGGGGCAAGTGCGGGGCCAGATGAGGAAGCGCGGTCAGGATGGCCTCGTCCGCCCAGTGCAGATCCTCCAGGATGAGCAGGAGAGGAGTGGTGGACGCCAGTCCAACGATGCACCGGGCCAGGCCCTCCCAAAGCCGCCGCTGCTCCTCCTGCGGGTCGAGAGAGGGAAGAGTTGGCAGATCAGGCAATTGCTGAGCGATGGCGGGAAATAATGGAGCAACGGCGCTCAACCAAAGCGGCTCCATCAGCTCGGCCAGTTGGGCCATGCGCAGTGGCGTCAGCAAGGGGGAGAGGGCGTCGCGCAGCAGTTGGTAAGGGGCCGCCTCGGCCAGAGGGCCGGCCTTGCCCAGTCCGACTTGGAAGCCGCGCCAGCGAGCATCGGCGATGATCTCCTCGACCAGGCGCGTTTTCCCCACGCCGGCATCTCCCTCCACCAGGGCCATCCCTCCATGTCCTGGGACGGTGGCTCGCAAGCGGTCGAGGAGGGCCGCTCGTTCCTCA
>CAYXVS010000353.1:0-1315 GCA_964468735.1 uncultured Anaerolineales bacterium
CCTACATAATACCCATCGCGGGCCTGGGGCTGATCGTGATCGGTGCGATCTTGATCGCCCTCTCGTCGCTGCCGGATGGCGCAGCGACCGCGTTGCCGCTGATCGGACAGACGCCGACATCGATGCCGACGTCCACGCCCGCGCCCACGCGCACGCCGGAGCCGCTGATCCCGACGCGCACGTCGTCCCCGACGCGCACGAAAGCGTCGGCCTCGCCCACACCGACGCCAACGCCGACCACTCTCCCCGCCTCTGAGGTCACGCCGGTCTCCACATCAACGCCTAGGCCCACATCGGATGCGCCCACCGCGCTGCCCTCCACGAATACGCCCGAATCGACCCCGACCATCGCGCCTACGTCGCCGCCGGAGACCTCCCCGCCGCCTGCGGGCTTCAACGTCCCACCGGGCGAGCGCTTCCGCTTGGGCGTCTCGATTCCCTATGGCGCAAGCTCCCCGCAGATCGTGGATGTGCTCGACGCGTTGGAGGTCGGCTGGGTGATGGATTGGGCGGTGCGCTCGTCGCCCGCGCTCCCGCCCGGTGTGGAGTACGCGCAGACCGTGCGCTTCCGGGGCGGGAAACTCTCGCCGGAGGCCGGGACGTTGACGGCGGTCGCGGCGGCGCGCCCCGGCTCGCTCTGGCTCATCTCCAACGAGCCGGACGTGCGCTGGCAGGACAACGTCACGCCGGAGGTCTACGCCCAGCTCTATCACGAGGCCTACACCGCCATCAAGGCGGGCGATCCCGGCGCTGTGGTCGCGGCGGGCGGCATTGCGCAGCCGTCGGCGCTGCGCCATCGCTATCTGGAGCGGGCGCTGACGGCCTATTACACGAGCTACGGCGCGTCGCTGCCCGCGCAGGCGTGGCACATCCACAACTACATGCTGCGCGAGGAGCGCGATTCGTGGGGCGTCGACATCCCGCCGGGCCTACCCGACGACACCGGCGTCCTCTACGGCGTGGACGATTCCGGCAATTTGGCGGCGTTCCGCGCCCAGATCTACGATTTTCGGCGCTGGATGGCCGCGCACGGCTACACGGGCCAGCCGCTCATCATCTCTGAGTTCGGCGTTCCGATGCCGCCGGATTACGGCTTTTCGGAGGCGCGAATGGCCGAGTTTCTGCGCGAGACGTGGCACTTTTTCCTCACGGCCACCGATCCGGCCCTGGGTAATCCCGCCGACGGCGGACGTTTGGTGCAGCGCTGGTGCTGGTTCAGCCTGGGTTACCCGGATTACCCCACCGGCAACATCATCAATTTGGAGACGAGGACGTGGACGCCCTTCGGGGAGACGTGGCTTTCGTATGTGCGGGA
>CAYXVS010000353.1:1415-3510 GCA_964468735.1 uncultured Anaerolineales bacterium
GGCGTAAGCGTTTATGAATCAATGGACAAGTGAGCAACTCGGTAAGTTAAATACGGCGCAGGTGCGTAAGGTCGCCGGCGGGCGGCTCTTTCGCTGGGGCTTTGGCCTGATCACGTTGGCGGTGATCGCGTGGCTGCTGGCGCGGGAGTTAGATTGGCGGGCCGTGCAGCGGGCGCTCGCCTCGGCGGATTATCGCTGGGTGCTGGCGGGGGCGCTGGCGATTGTGGGCACCTTCTTCTCGCGGGCGTGGCGGTGGCAGGCGCTGCTCTACCGCTCGATGGCGCGCCTGCGCCCGGTGATGACCGCGCTCTTGGTCGGCCAGGCGGCGAATTTGGTGGTGCCGATGCAGGGCGGCCACGTCGTCCGCGCGATGTGGATCAGCCCGGAGCGCGATGTCGGCGCCTCGGAGGCGCTGGGCAGCATCGCCATCGAGAAGGTGTGGGATCTTCTGGCGCTGGTCGTCTGCGGGCTGTTCCTGCTGGCGTGGGGGCCGCAGACGCGCTGGTTTCAGCAATCGACGTGGGGCACGGCCCTGGTCTTCGCCTTGGGCGTGGCCGTGCTCTGGGCCGGATTGCACTGGCAGGCGACGCTCTTCGCGTGGCTGCGAAAGCTGTTGACCTGGCTGCCCGATGCCTGGGTCTCCGCGATGCTGCCGCGCTTGCAGGGCATCGCCCAGGGCTTGGAGGCGATTCGCCAGCCCAAATCCTCCGCGTGGGCGCTGCTGTGGACGGTGGTCACGTGGGGCTTGGGGATGGTCGCCAACTGGGCCGTGATGGCCGCCTTCGGCATTCATTCGATTGGCGCGGCGATCTTCCTCCAGGCGGCGCTGATGTTGGGCGGCGCGGCGGTGCCCACGCCGGGGCAGTTGGGCGTCTTCGAGGGCGTCTGCGTGGTCGCGCTGGGGCTGTTCGGCGTGTCGAACGACCGCGCGCTGGCCGTGGGCCTGGTGCTGCATTTGGTGGTGATGGGGCCGCCCTTGATCGCGGCCGGTCTGTTGATTCTGTGGTCGCGCCTACAGCGAGGTGAGCTTGAATCAGAATAATGCGATAACCTATGACTATTCGATTATCGTCCCCGCCTACAACGCCGACGATGTGATTGGAAAGTGCGTGGCGGCCTTGGCGGCCCAGTCCGTGGCCCGCGAGCGCTACGAAATCCTGGTGGTGGATGACGGCTCCACGGATGCGACGGGCGCGGCGGCGCGCGAGGCGGGCGCGGATCGCGTGCTGCGCATTGAGCACGGCGGGCCGTCGGCGGCGCGCAACGCCGGCATCGAGGCGGCGCACGGCGAGATCGTGCTCTTCACCGACGCGGACTGCGAGCCGGCTCCGACGTGGGTAGCGCGGATGACGGCGCCCTTCGATGATCCAGAGGTGATGGGCGCGAAGGGGACGTACCGCACGCGCCAAAAATCGCCCATCGCGCGCTTAGTGCAACTGGAGTTCGACATTCGCTACGAGCGGATGGCGGAATTGCCGCGCATCGACTTCATCGATACCTACGCCGCCGCCTATCGGCGCTCGCTGCTGGTCGAACACGGCGGCTTCGATACCGCCTTCCCCATTCCCTCGGCGGAGGACATCGACCTCTCGTTTCGGCTGGCGCGCGAGGGCCATCGCTTCGTCTTCGCGCCCGATGCCTGGGTCTGGCATCGCCACCCGGCGACGCTGCGGGCCTATCTGGCGCGGAAGGGGCGCTTCGGCTATTGGCGCTCGCTGCTCTACCTCCGCTTCCCCGATAAGATCCAAGGCGACGCGCACACCGATCCGACGTTGAAGATCCAGTTCGCGTTGAACTTACTCTTGGGCCTCGTGCTAGTCGCCTCGCTCCTGTGGCCGCTGCTGCTGTGGGTCGCGTTTGCGCTGTTGCTCGCCTTCTTCATCACGACCGCGCCCTTCGTGCGCTGGGCCTGGCCGCGAGATCGCGTCGTCGCGCTGCTGTGGCCCGGCGTGACCTTCCTGCGCGTGTGGATCCAGGGCGCGGGCCTGGGGATCGGCTTGCTTAAGCACGGAGTTCTGCAAAAATAGGCCGAGGGCGGGTTAATAATCTGCTTGGTCAGGATCATTCCGACCGCCATTTCCTACGAATTGCGAAT
>CAYXVS010000354.1:0-3504 GCA_964468735.1 uncultured Anaerolineales bacterium
GACTTTTTGATCTTGGACTTTCGACTTCCTTTCGCATATAATAGGCGGCGGAAGCATCCAGAAGCATCTATTAGGAAATGAAATATGAAACGGAAATACAAAGGACGGAGGAAAGGATGATGAAGTTCCTACAGAAACTATTTCAGAAGAAGCCGAAAGAGGTGATCGTCGTCTCTGGATTGCCGCGCTCCGGCACGTCGATGATGATGAAGATGTTGGAGGCTGGCGGCCTGGACGTGCTCACGGATAACATCCGCAAGCCCAACGAGGACAATCCCAAGGGCTACTACGAATTTGAGCGGGTCAAGAAACTGCCGGAGGGCGACACGGCCTGGCTGGATCAGGCGGAGGGCAAGGTCGTCAAGATCATCTCGCAACTGCTGATGTCGCTGCCGGAGGGCTACACTTACTGCGTGCTCTTTATGCGCCGTCACATCGAGGAGATTTTGGCCTCGCAGCGCCGGATGTTGGAGCGACGCGGCGAGGACCCGGATAAGGTCGATGACGAGGAGATGGCGGCGCTCTTCGAGAAGCATCTGGAGAAGGTCTTTGCCTGGATGGATCGCCAGCCGAACCTGCACTATCTGGAGGTCGATTACAATCGCGCGCTGGCCGATCCGCAGCCGATGGCCGAGCGAGTCAACGAGTTCCTGGGTAGCGAGTTGGACGTCGAGAAGATGGTGGGGGTGGTGGATCCATCGCTCTATCGTCAGCGCGCAGAAGCAGACTCAGCAGATTAAGCGGATGGAGCAGATGGTACAGATGGGGCGGATGAGATGACTGGCGGGGTGTGAGGCTATGATCGAGGCGTTGGAGTTGCTCGTCGCGTATCTGCTGCGCGTCTGGCCGGGGCTGCTGCTGGGCGCAGCGATGCTCTTGCTGGCGCGGGATCGGCCCCGCCTGCGCATCGTCCTCTACGTAGCGCTCTTCATCCTGCTCCGGGACGCGATGACGCCCTTGGGCTTGTGGTCGTTCGGCGCGGCGGGCTTCTTCTGGATTCGCCTGCATAGCAATCCGTGGTTTTTGGCGCTCTTCGGCGTGGCGTCGCTGGGGTTCACGCTGAGCCTCTACCACTTCGACGCGGCGAATCGCCCGCTGCTGCCGCTGGAGCGGCGGTCATCGTGGCAGGGCATCGCGTGGGGGATCGGGGGCGCGCTGCTGGTCGTGGCGCCGCTGGCCTTAATCTATGCCGGGACGCCCGTCGCAGCGCGGGGTGGGGGCGTGCCGCGCGCCCATCTCCCCACCATTTTGGTCTTCGCGCTGTTGGGCAATCTCTGGGAGGAGGCGCTCTTTCGGGGCTACGTCTATGGGCTGCTGGCGCGAGATCACTCGCCGATGCAGGCTGGCGTCGCATCCGGCGTCGTCTTCGCCTTCTGCCACATCTTCTTGGCGATCACCGTCTCCGACGTCGGCTATCCGCTGCTGGCGTTCGCGCTGTGGGAGGGCGTCATCGCCGGGCTGGTCGGCGCGAAGCACGGCGTCCTGCCCGCGACCTTGACGCACGGCGGCGCGATTTTTCTGCTCACGTCGGGTTTAATGTGAGGTGATGTGGGTCGGAATGCCATTCCGACTTACTCTCGACTCGGTTTGTTGAGAGATTACATCGATCTGTGTTCAAGAGTTGAAAGGCGAGAGTTTTGTAAAAGGTTCTCGTTTCCGAGCATCCTCATACATTCGTAACATCAACGTGCCCGATCTGACGACCCTACGTCGTCAGATCGGGCACGTTTTGTTGTGAGGCGCTGAAGTCCGGCGTTTTCTCAATCCGTCAAGGCGCTCCCGAGGATCTCAGTAGGGTGGCCCCGCTCACTTGAAAAAAGCTAAAGGGTCTCGCAAAGTCGCAAATGCACCCGGCGAATTCCTGGGGAGCCACTATTTCTATCATCATTACCTTACCCCCGCCCCCCCGATTGTCAAGCATTTTAGTGCAGCCTTCCCAACAAAAAACGTCCGACTATCACAGTTCTGGTAGCCGGACGGTCGAGTGTCGGGGCGGGCGGATTTGAACCGTCGACTTCATGACGCTCTATCGCGGAGGATCAGCGGGAGGTAGAAGCCATAGCCGTTGGCCACGATTGCCGCATCTTTGGCCCAGACGCGCCCCACGCCATCGTCAATCAAGGTGGTGTTGCGAATGAAGCGCGGCTCGGTGATGGCCGCATCTACGGCGGCGCGGAAGGTGAGGGTCACCGGCGCGCCGCTCGATACGCCGCCGTGCCAGGTGATCGTGTCGTCGGCTTGCGCCGGGACGCCGGACGAGGCCCACAATTCGCCCGCATACGTCAATTCGCTGGGCAGGGTGTCGGTGATGCGCACGTTGGGCAACGCCGGGCCGGCAGTACGAAGATGGATGGTAACCGTTATGGGATCGCCGGGGCCGGGGCGCAGCGGCTGCATCCTTTTGACAGAACCTTTGACCGAGCCGAGTAACGCCGCCCCGGTGCGCTGGAAAGTTCTCCGTCCCGTGCGTCACAGGATGCGCGCGTTGGCCGAGCCGGGCAGATCTAAGGCCACCAGGCCGGCGCGCGCCGTGGCGAAGATAATTTCCAAGTCGGGATCGGCGTCGATGTTGGCCAGCGTAGGCGCGCCCGTCGATCCGTTCCAATCCGGCATCCGGGCGGCCTCGGGCAGGGGAACTTTGTGCAACAGATTGCCCAGGTAATCGAGCACATACAGATGGCCGCTGAGGTTGCTGTTCCTCTGCGGCCAGGAGCCAAACAACACTTCCGCCTGGCCGTCGTTGTTCAGATCGGCGACGACTGGCTCCGAGGCGAACCGGTAAACTCCTTCGTCCGGATCGTAGACCGAAAAGGGCCAGTTGCCATGTTCGGTTTTATCCAGCCAGAAAGCGTGCATCCGGCCATCGTACGAAGGGTAGAGAATCTCGGCCAGGCCGTCGCCATCCAGATCGACGACCACGGGGTTGGGCAGGAGGAGTTTGATCTCGCTATCGTCCTCGCTCAACGGCGTGCCGGTATCTACCGGCGGCGTGCGCCAATCATATCCATCCTCGTTGAAGCGGCTTCGGTCTGCGTTGAAGATATAGATGCCCATATAGCGCGTTCCCCGCCCTGAGAGCGAGCAGTCAGCGACATTCCCGGTGACTACGACCTCGGTGATGCTATCGCCATTCACCTCGGCGATGACGGCCGGGTTGTGCGCGAAGTTGGTGCGGTAGCGCTCTGCGCGCTCATCGTCGGGATCGCACGATCCGCCCCATTCGCTGGCCTCGGTGTCCAAACTCTCCCAGGTCGGCGCCCATCCCCAGTTGGAGCCGCCGCACATCGGATGGGCGGGGATAGGGTTGCCGTCGGCCTCGTAGGCGCAGATGTAGGGCGTATCAGAGGGGACGATGATCTCGCCCACGCCGTCGCCGTCCATATCGCCGACGCTGTGGTGGGCCAGCCACACGCTAAACGTTTCATCCAACCACATCCCTTTGTTGTCGAGGGATGGTTCAAAAATAGGTTGACACTTTTTTCTCGGAGTCCCAGGCCTGGCGGT
>CAYXVS010000355.1:0-3499 GCA_964468735.1 uncultured Anaerolineales bacterium
ATTGCAATTTTACGATATATTTAGTTATGGTTGATTAGACTGGAATTGCCTCGCCCTTACTCGCCCTTACATACATATATGACAGCGAAGGAGTACGTATGAGTTATGAGAAAGTTTGGCGTAGAAACAAGACGTTATGGATTATCCTGGGATTATTGTTGGCGCTCAGCCTGGTGGGCTGGGGCGCGATGGGCACGAAGCCTTTTGTGCGCACCACGCTCTCCGGGCTGACCTTGAGCGCGCTCTATTTTATGGTCGCGGCCGGGCTGACGTTGATCTTTGGCCTGATGGACGTGCTCAACTTCTCCCAAGGCTCAATCTTTATGATCGGGGCCTACGCGGGATGGCAGTTCTACACCAATCCGACCTTCCTCTTTGGGTTGGCGCCGCTGGTGCTGGCTCTGATGGCCGGATTGGCGGCGCGAGATTGGCTGCAATCCTGGGTGGTGACGTGGCCCGTCTCGAATCGTTGGCGGCGCGAAGTGCAAATCGGCCTGGCGCTGCTGGCGGTAGCCGTCGGCCTCCTGGGCGTGTGGGGGCTGGATTTTCGCGGCCTGGCGGAGACGGCCATGGTCAGCACGATGGTGGCCAGCGATCCGCTGGGCGAAGCGACGCCCCAAGAGCCGCTGGCGGTCTTCTGGTATCGTCCGCTGCTGTTGCTGGTGTCGGGGCTGCTCATTGCCATGATCCAGGCGCGACCAGGCGACGAGA
Organism: uncultured Anaerolineales bacterium; assembly: GCA_964468735.1. Taxonomy (GTDB): domain Bacteria; phylum Chloroflexota; class Anaerolineae; order B4-G1; family SLSP01; genus JAAAOZ01. The sequence goes on from CAYXVS010000355.1 coordinate 712, forward strand.
CCGTCGTCGTCCACCGCGACGACGTGCGCCGGGGCCGGATCACGCTGGGCGTGCTGGTCGCGCTGACCCTGTTCTTCACCTTGATCCGCGAGGCCGGGCCGATAGTCATCTTGCAATTGCCGGGCAACCTGCGTTTTTGGCTGGCCCTGCTCGTCGGATCGCTTATCGGGGCGGGATTGGGCGCCGTCATCGAGACCACGCTCATCAGCCCACTCTACGTCCGTCCGCTGTACCAGATCATCATCACCATGGGGCTGGCCTTCGTCATCGCGGAGGTCATCCAGGTGCTGTGGGACCCGCTGCCCTACCAGATGGATCGCCCGCCGCAATTTGCGCAACCCGGCAGAGCGCCCAACATCTTCGCCTGGGTGGTCGGCGGCAACACGACCCTTGACATCTTTGGCGTCGTCTTCCCCTCCTATCGGCTCTTCATCATCTTCTTGGGCGTGGCGATGTTTGGCGGCTTGACCTTGCTGCTCAAGTACACGCGCTTAGGCATGATCATCCGCGCGGGCGTGCAGGATCGCGAGATGGTGGAGGCGTTGGGCATCAACGTCAAGCGCGTCTTCACGTTGGTCTTCGCGCTGGGCACGGGATTGGCGGCCTTGGGCGGGATCGGCGCGGCGCCCTTTATGCCGGTGGAGCCGGTGATGGGCGACAAATTCCTGATGCAGGGCTTTATCACCGTCGTCATCGGCGGGATGGGGAGCACGACGGGCGCGGCGGTCGGCGCGCTGCTGCTGGGCCTGGCGCGCGCGTTCGGCGATTATCTGGCGCTGAAGTTCAGCCTCACGCCGGCCATCTCCGAGGCTTCGACCGTGATCATTATGGCCATCGTGTTGTTGGCGCGGCCCGCCGGGCTGTTTGGGAAGAAGGAGTAGGCGAATGAGCGAATCAACGAACGAACGAATGAGCGAAGTGAAAAGAGAGAGCATGGGCGAGAAAGTGGCGCGTTGGATGCAACAAAATTGGGGGATGGCGGCGATTTTGGCCGCGTTGGCGCTCTTCCCCTTCATCTACAGCGCGGTGACGGGAACCCCCGTGAGCGAGGGGCCGGTGAAATTCTGGCAGGGGCAATTGATCGTGATCTTCATTATGGCCGTCTACGCGATGAGCTACGATCTGCTGCTGGGCTACACGGGCGTGCTCTCGTTTGGACACGCGGCCTTCTTCGGCGGGGGCGCCTACGCGATGGCCCTCTTCGTCAAGCACGTGATGCCGGGCATCACATCTACCTACCGCGTGATGCTGGCCGGGGTGAACATCGCCGAGGGCGTGCTGCTGCTGGTGGGCTTCGCGCTGGCGCTGCTGGTGGCGATTGTGCTGGGGTTGCTCTTCAGCGTGGTCTCCTCGCGCGTGAAGGGCGCTTACTTTGCCATGATCACGTTGGCGATGGCCGAGGCGATCCACATCCTCTCCAAGGCCACCGATTTCGTCGAATGGACGGGCGCCGACGAGGGCTTGCACGGCGTCCCGGTGCCCGCGTGGATCAATCCTACCCAATTCCGGCTGCGCTTCTACTTCATCGCGCTGATCTTCGCCGCGCTGATGTACTTCGCCGCGCGGCGCATCATCAACTCGCCGACCGGGCGCGTCTTCGTGGCCCTGCGCGAAAACGAGGAGCGCGTCCAGATGATCGGCTACAATCCGGCCACCTACCGCGCGTTGGCCTTCACCACGGCAGCGACCATCGCCGGCCTGGCGGGCGCGCTCTACGCGCTGTGGACGATGAGCGCCACGCCGACGATGACCGGCTCGGTGCTGACGATAGACGCGCTGATTATGACCGTCTTGGGCGGCATCGGCACGCTCACCGGCCCGATGTTGGGCGCCGTGCTGATGGAGTTCTTCGGCCACTTCTTCTACCAGTGGTTCGGCGCGCGCTGGCCGCTTGTCTTCGGCGTCATCTTCATCGCGCTCGTCATCTTCCTGCCCTACGGCATCGTCGGCACCTGGCAACTGCGTCGCGCCCAAGCCGAGCGCGGCTGGGAACGCCTGCGCAAGCTGGTGAGCGGGGAAAAATCAGCGGATTAAGCAGAGCAAAAGCGGAAACGCTATCCCTTCAAGTTGTAAGAACATTCAAGACCCGAAGGATGATGACACTCCTTCGGGTCTTGTGTTGGCTGATGGGAAATATACGTGGTGCGTCTGTGCTGCGTGTTGTTGTTAAGTCATATTCTCCACAGACTTTTTGGGCGCGATGGCGATCAACGCCCGCAATGCCCGATTCACGCTTTCCGAGTCTGGAAAGTACTCACGAACATCAGGATCGAGAACAACAGCTCCATCTGGTAACGCGAAGTCTCTTGTTTCAGTTGTTCCATCAGCCTTGTGAACGATAACTTGATAGCCCTGTCGGTATGCTTGACAATGTTTGCCACGGATACCTTCAGAAAAATCGTATTCCGATAACATTCCATCATCATGGGTCTGTCGTTCAGATAATTCGTTGTTCATACTGTCTCCGTTCGGTCGGGGTTGCTTTCCGACAACTAATAATACGGATACGCTCACCGCGCTCCGTATAGACAACTACAAGAATACGTCCGCTTGTAGATAGTCCAATGTCAATAAAACGGTCTTCCTCATCTGAATGCTTGACATCAAAGATTGTGAGAGTGTGGGGGTCGCTGAAGGTAGTTATTGCTTCCTCAAAGCTGACATCATGCTTGCGCAGATTGGCTTTGGCCTTGGTTTCATCCCATTCGAATTGTAGGCTCATAGGCTTATGTGTTCCTTTTACTTACATTGTGTAGGTTACCACAGCCTAACATCTTTTTCAACTGAC
>CAYXVS010000356.1:0-3495 GCA_964468735.1 uncultured Anaerolineales bacterium
GGCCTCATCGCCGCCGGGATTGCGGGCAGTTTGACGAATACGCTGCTGGTGCTGGGCGTCATCGGGCTGCTGGGCTTCTTGCCGTGGGCCGCGCTGCCGGTCATCATCGTGGGGAACGGGTTGCCGGAGGCAGCGGCGTCCGCGATCATCACGGTGGCGGTGGTGGCCGCGTGGGAGCAGATCGAGATCGGCGGGAAACGAGGGGCGGATCTCTAGGCCAAACGAACCCTTGCGAAGGTTCGGGTCCCTTTTTTACTGGGCTACATCTGGTGGATCAAGCAGTTTTAGCTCTGGAACATCTTCCGCAACCTTCGCAAGGGTCAGGCTAAAAACTATGTTCTCATCCATTCGATGGCGCATCACGATACCCTACGCGATCACTATTCTGATCGTCACACTGGGCGCGACGCTCTATCTCTCCAATTACGTGCGCGATGTCCGGCAGACCGATCTGGAATCGCATCTGTTAGCCGAGGGGAAATTGATCGCGAGCAGCGTCCTCCCGGCGATGGTGGACGCCGACGCCCTGGATCGGCCCATGATCGAGGCGCAGGCGCGCCAGTGGGGCATTATCTCCGGCGAGCGCGTCACGATCATCGGCGCCGATGGCACGGTGTTAGGCGAATCGCACGCCGATGCGGCGACGATGGACAATCAGCGCCAGCGCCCCGAAATTCAGGGGGCCATCGAGAAGGGTGAGGGCGTTGCGATCCGCTTCAGCCGCCTGCAAAATGCGGAGGTGATGTACACCGCCGTCCCCGTGGCGCGCGGCGAGATCTTGGGCTTTGTCCGCATCGCCTTCCCCCTCAGCCGCATCGAGGAGAACGTCCGCCAGTTAAGCCGCGCGATTATGATGACGGGGTTAATCATTGCACTGCTGGCCATCGCGCTGAACACCTACATCGCGTCGCGCGTGGTGCAGCCGATCCGCCAACTCACCCGCGTCGTCGAGCAGATGGCGGCGGGCGATCTCAGCGCGCGGATGCTGGCCCTCACCCAGGACGAGATCGGGCAGCTCACGCGCGCCTTCAATCACATGGCCGACCAACTGCGCGATCAGGTCGCCCGGTTGGGCCGGGAGCGCGCGCGCCTCTCCGCCGTGCTCAACAATATGGCCGATGGCGCGATCATCACCGACGTTCACGGCACGGTGACGGGGATCAATCCGGCGGCCCGGCAGATGCTCCACATCGATGATACAAGCGAGCCAGAGGTCATCGGGAGCACCTTCGCGCAGATCGTTCACCATCACCAGTTGAGCGAGTTATGGCAACGCTGCTCCCAGAGCAACCGCGAGCAGATCGCGACCATCGAGACCGGCTCCGGCGACGCATTCCTCCAGGCGATTGCCACGCCCATCGCGCATGAAGAAGCCTCGCGCATCTTGGTCATCCTCCAGGATCTGACCCGGATTCGCCGGCTGGAGACGGTGCGGCGCGATTTCATCAGCAATATCTCCCACGAATTGCGCACGCCGCTGGCCTCCCTCTCGTTGGTCGTGGAGACGCTCCAGGATGGGGCCATCGAGCAACCGGTCACGGCGCAGCGTTTTTTGACCCACATGGAGAACGAGTTACACGCGCTCACGCAGATGGTGGAGGAGTTGCTGGAGCTTTCACGCATCGAATCGGGCAAGGCGCCGCTGGAGATCAAGCCGACGCCGGTGCAGGCATTGCTCCAAAAGCCCTTCGAGCGGATGCGGCCCCAAGCCCAGAATAAGCAGCTCACGTACCAGATGAAGTTCCCCGCAGAGGACATGCCCCTGGTGATGGCCGACGCGCAACGCATCCATCAGGTCATCACCAACCTGCTCCACAACGCGATCAAATTCACGCCGCCCCACGGCGCAGTGACGCTTTTCGCGCAGGTACAGGAAAATGATCATAATAAGGAAGCGCGCGTCGTCATCGGCGTGACGGATACGGGCGCGGGCATCCCCGCCGAGGATCTGGGCCGCATCTTCGAGCGCTTCTACAAGACCGATCAGGCCCGCTCCGACGAGGGGACGGGCCTGGGGCTGTCCATCGCCAAACACATCGTCCAGGGCCACGAGGGGCAGATCTGGGCCGAAAGTGCCGAGGGCAGCGGCAGTACGTTCTTTTTCTCCCTGCCGTTGACGCCGGGGAACGAGACGTAAGTCACCTTCCGGGAAGGCAGCCGGGCGAATCCAAGAAATTGTCAACCTATTTCTGAACCATCCCCCAGTAGAGACGCAAAATCTTGCGTCTCTACAATAAACATCGGTTTTTTTGGAAGGTTTTAATTTATGGCATCCCCTTATCTGCGGGCATCTAAGTCGTTATGCGATCTTTAACAAACTCTTAACCTTCTCTTCAAAAGCCGTTAAACGACGCATGTTACGATGGGGAGTGTAGGATGAAACGAATAGTAGACTTTTACACTTTTCACTTTTCACAAGGAGGAGCAAAGACATGCGTCGTTTATGGTTAAGTGTTGTGTTGTTGGTGGCTCTGATTGTCACCGCGTGTGGCGGCGGTACGGCTGAGCCGACTGCGGAGCCACAAGATCCAACTGAGGAAGCTGCCCCGGCAGAGACGGGCGGCGAGATCAGTGTGGCTGGCTCGACCACGGTGCAGCCGCTGGCCGAGTTGTTCGCCGAGGCCTATATGGCCGATAACCCTGATGTCAGGATCGATGTGCAGGGCGGCGGCTCCAGCGTCGGCGTCAAATCCGCCGCGCAGGGCACCGTCGATGTGGGGATGGCCTCCCGCGAGGTGAAGGACTCCGAGTTGGAAGAGTACCCCAACCTTCAGCCTTTCGCCATCGCCTATGATGGCATCGCCATCGCCGTGCATCCCGATGTGCCGGTTGATGAGTTGACGATTGAGCAGGTGCAGGACATCTTCGCCGGCGAGATCACCAACTGGAGCGAGGTCGGCGGCCCCGATGAGTTGATGGTCGTCGTCTCCCGCGAGGAAGGCTCCGGCACCCGCGCCGCCTTCGAGGATATGGTAATGGGCGAGGACGTAATCGTCGACACGGCGATTCTGCAACCGTCGAACGGCTCGGTGCGCACCACCATCGCCAGCACCCCCGCCTCCATCGGCTATCTTTCCTTCGGCTACTTGGATGACACCACCAAGGCGGCAAAGATCAACGGCGTCGCGCCCACCCCGGCCAACGCCGCCAACGGCAGCTATCCTGTGGTTCGCCCCCTGAATATGATGACCAGCGGCGAACCTAGCGACGTCGTACAAGGCTGGCTCGACTTCATCTTCAGCGCCGAAGGGCAAGCCATCGTCGCCGATGAGGGCTTCATCCCGATTTCCGATGAGGGCGATGAGAGCAGCGAAGGCAGCGAGGAATCCGCAAGCGACGCGGGCGGCGATGTATCCGGCGAGATCAGCGTGGCCGGCTCGACCACGGTGCAGCCGCTGGCCGAGTTGTTCGCGGAAGCGTTTATAGCCGAGCATCCCGAGGTCAGGATCGATGTGCAGGGCGGCGGCTCCAGCGTCGGCGTCAAATCCGCCGCGC
>CAYXVS010000357.1:0-3477 GCA_964468735.1 uncultured Anaerolineales bacterium
CGGCATCAGTTTGAGGTTACAGCAGTGGAATCCCAGCTCTGGCTACGCACCGGCATCTACTTTTTGGACACCATGGAGCGCATCCCCGTAGCAACCTCCGCCGACGCCATCTTCATTCCGATAACGGAGCAATAGGCAGGGTCATGCGACCAATGGCCCGGCAGATTCCGGCGCTTTGCTCAACTGATCCGCCAACCTCAGGATCGTCGGCTCGCGATGATCGCCGCACATGTCGATGATCCAATGCCGTGCCCGCTCCGCATCGATGCCCGCCGCCGTCACGTAGAGCGGGCGCCGGCTGCCGCCCCTGAAGATTGCAGCGGAAGCAGGCGTGCCTCGGAATCGACTCTTGGCGACACCGATCACGACCGAGCGCCCGCCAAGCGCATCGTACAGATGCTTGCCCAAGCCGGGCCGGCGCTCCCGCCCCAGATGGACGTAGCCATCGACGACGACGTGGGCCGGCGGGCGCTCGAGTTGCTCCAGCAGGGTCAAGATGCACGGCAGTTCGCGCTTGTAGAATTGACCCGGCACGTAGGCGGCGACCTCATCCAAGTGCGCGACTAACACCTGGGCCGGTTCGCAATCCCCCCAGGCGTGGATCAACACGCCCGCCGAGGTCGCCCGTCCTTTCTGATAGCCGACGTCAGTGGCTAAGATCATAGCGCTCGCGAGATATGCGAGATAGAGAATCGTCCTCCAATCACATCGCCCCGAACGCGCCTAAGGCGTTGGCCAGGCTGTGCGCTATCCATCCCGGCAAAATGCTGCCGGAGCGATGGCGCAGCCATCCCAAAAGCCAACCTGCGACGCCCTCCACAAGGAGGATCGGCCAGAGCCGCAGGCTGACGAGGAGCAGGAGCAGGTGAGGCAGAAGAAAGACCAGCGTCTGGACAGTGTTGCCGGCGATAAAGCCCCATCGCCGGTTCAGCCATCCGCCTAAAAACCCCCGGAAGAAGATCTCCTCGCCCAGCGCGGTGTAGATCGCCTCTCGTAGCCAGATCATCAGGAACGTGGTCAGGCTGGGCATCATCCCCGCGTAATCGGAGAGGTTGATGTTGGGATCTTGAAAGATGGCCGGCGGGAGCAACCAGAAGGCGAGCCATCCCAAGCCGCCCACGACCAGTGTCACGCCCAAGGCCCACAGAAGTAGACGGGATCGCTGCCTTGCCAGCCAATGTCCTGGCGGATGGTTGTCCAATCGTCTCCCTCACCGCCGCGGCGGCGGCGCACGGTGATGTAAATCCATACGGGGATGCTAAATAGGATCGGTTGCGCGGGAAAGTCCATCATCCACCTCCATTTTTCCAGGTTTCCGGCAAAATCTTCCCAAGCCACATCACCTAAGCGTGACGTGGCCTTTGTGGATGCTCGGCTATTCGTCTCTACACCTCGTCCGGCAGAGCGAAGCGTCCTTCCGTGTCGGACGGGAAGTCGATCACCCGCGTGACCGCCGCCAGTTCGAGCGGGCCGTAGATGTGCGGGAATGCCTGCCCGCTGGCGTAGCAATCCTCGTAGCGGATCTCGGGCGTGACGCACGCCGCGTCGATGGCCAGCAGCACCAGCCCCGTCTGCCCGCGAAAGTTCGCATCGGCCACCGCGACCACCTGATCGCGCCGGGAGCAGTGGATGAATCCCTCGCTCTCCAGGCTCGCGGTGCGATAGACGCCCGCACGCTGCGCCGCCTCCCACGCCGCCCGCGATGTGACGTGAAAAATCGTCGTCATTGTGCATCCCCTCCGAACCACGCCATATAACCGTGAACGGCTAATCCGGCGCCTAACGCGAGCGTGCCGAGTTTCCCGCCCGCGCCGCCCAGCACGGGCATACTGTAAACGAACGCAATCCCGGTGAAAAGTCCTACGATCAACATCGCCCACAGTTTGGGAAAGCGCGCCGGGGCCGACATCCCCGCAAAGGAGGCGCAGATCACCACCACGGCGAGCGTATTCCCCGCGCCTGCCGGGTAGAGGCGCGGAAGGAGCAGGCCCCCGATCAAGCCCACCGCGCCGGAGGCCATCACGGCCCCGTGGCCCCGGTTGATGCTGAGCCACCGGGTGATGACGGCGGCCAGGACGGCGTAGAGGACAATCTGCCCGGCGAACTCCCAGCCAGGCAGGGGGGCATTCGCAAAATCGCGCCCCAGGCACATGCCAGTGATAACACAGCCGGCAAAGGCGATGGTGCCAAGTTTGCCGCCGAAGCCATCGTAGACGCCGGTGGTGAGGATGTAAATCGCGCCGGCGACCAGGCCCGCGATGGCCAACTCCGTATGGCTGCTGAGGAATTGGGCGGAGGTCATGCCCACGAAGGAGCCGCAGTAGAGGGGCACACCGTAAGCGGGCGCGACCAGCGCGGCGATGACGCCCACCAGGCCGGAGGCCGTCACAGCGCCCAGTTCCACGTCGATGCTGAGGACGTAGGTGCTCACCGCGCCTAAAAACACCGCGCCGAAATTGAGCAAATTCGCTCGAGAGAAGAGCGGGGCGGGATCGACGCCAGGCAAGCGGCGGTATTCCAACGCGATTTGGTACAGCAATCCTACCATAATCACCATAAAGACCACGCCGCCCATAACAGCGTGAACGTCCCAAGCCACATAGAGGGATGATCCAAAGAGGAGCAACACAAATATACTGAGCACAACATAGCCGATAAGGGGGACGATCTGGATAGAACGATGTCGCATAGAAATCTCCTGGTGTATGGGATTCGATTTTCAGAACTTCAGTCAATTCAAAGTACTGATCGGCAACGCACTTAGCAGCCCTCGGCTTAGAATGAAGCGCGCGGAGCCTGTCCTAGAATGCCGGTGTTGGCGCCTCGATGTACTGCGGCGGCATTTGCTCGACCAGATAGATTTCCTCAACGGGGTGATAGAACGCGATGCCTGCCGCGTGAGCCTCCGCCGCCGCGATGTGCAGCAGCACGGGATCGCGCGCGTGGCGACGCCCGATGCCCAGCGCACCCTCCGGCGTGTTCGCCAGATGGACGTACTGCCGTTGCATCGGTTGCAGCCCCTCGCGCCGGATCGCAGCCAGACTTTCGGGCGCCGTGCCGTGATAGAGCCGCGCCGGCGGCGTGACCGGCTCGTAGGTGGGGCGCAGGGCCGTGTGGCCGTACAGCGCGCGGATGCGCCCCCCGTCCAGCTCGAAGCGCTTGCGCTGCCCCGGCGCATCGACGACGGCCTGCACAGCGTCGCGCGTGGCCCAGCGAAAGTTGGGCAGCCCGTTGAGGATGTGCATCACCTCGTCTAACGCCGCGTAGCCCGCCGCGTCCATCTCGATGGGAAAGCGCGCCGGGCGATGGCGCAGCAGCAGCGACAGGAACTTGCTCAACTTGCGCAGCTTGTACTTTCGGCGTCGGTCAGCCATCAACATCCTCCCTCACGTAGTCGGCTATTCGCTCATTCGCTGATTCGCAGACTTGCTCATTCGTAGACTCGTCGATTCGCCACAAATTCGCCCGCATCTGCTC
>CAYXVS010000358.1:0-3464 GCA_964468735.1 uncultured Anaerolineales bacterium
ATGACCGAAATGCGGCCTACACCTATGCCGAAACATACTGGAATCAGCAAGACAATGACGACAACTGCTACCTGTGGTATAACGAGGATGGTACACTGGACTGTCAGCAAAACCCTGGCGACTACGGTGTGGATGGGGCGCATTTCGTGAACCGGGCCGTACACGCCGGTGGACGTCCCATTCCTAACCAGCCAACTCTGGAAGGGGTCCGTGTGGCTGACCTGCGTGAATGGTTACAAGCTGATGGTTGGCTTACTGTCACAGTGGCTCAGGCGCAGGTGGGGGATGTAGCCATCATCGGGCCATTCGACAATCCTTGTTGGGCGGGGCTGGTAGTGGAAACCGGAAGCGATCCGGTGCTAGCGACCCACTCCAACGACCTGTGGGAGCAGGCCAGTCTACTATCTTGTGCTACGGGCAATCAAAAGACCTACCTACACGTAGATGTAGAGTTTATGGTACACCTGCCGATGGTGATACGAAACTACCCACCACCACCTCCTCCGGCGAAGCAGTGGTCAGGGATGCACATGGGTAATCGCATTTATGCCGATTGGAGCAACGATATGTTGGCCCCGTTCGATCCAGAGGCGGGTGGAAAATGGCCGCGCGTCGTGGTCGCACAAAGCAATCAGGTGTTCAATATCCATCGGTATGAGGAGCCAGATTGCCGGATTCAGAGTGTGAGTGTGAAGAACTGGACACTGTTCACTTACTTGAGGGAAGCCGCACAAGCCGGTACGCGGGTGGTTATTCGCATCACGCCCTCGCCGGGGAATTTCCAAGACTCCATCGATCCTGCTTGGGCTGACCCTGCGACGCGCCCGCCCACCCGCACCCTGCTCACGGAGGCAGATGTGCGCCCTGGAGGATGGTTGCAATGCGACAATGACTGGCGCTTTCGCCCGGTGGACGACGTTGGCGATGAGATACTTGCTATTCAACGTTACATTCTCTGGCAAGCGCCACCTGGCTACGGATGCAAGCCTTTGGTTTCGAGCCGGCCAATGAGCCGAATGCAGAGTGGTATTGGAAACCCCACGAGGACGCACCTATCCCAATACCCTCTTACTCTCAACCCGATTCTTGGCAGGCAATGGATCAGTACTTTGCCAATCTTTATGACTACGTCCACGATAACGCTGGCTTACTGCCCATCCGCGTGCTGACACCGCCGATGGCGCAGAGCGCTCACGCGGAAACCAACAATGTCAACTCTGATGACGCAGGGTGCCCAGAGTTTAGTTTTTCCGGTTATGGTCAAATGTCACTCACTTTCAACTCTACCGATCCCAAGAACGATGGCTACTCCTGGCACAATTACTGGATTGCGGGGCGTGAGGCGTGGGCCGATTGCCCTGACGGCCAACATGTTTCAATGTGGTTCCCGGATACGATGGCAAGCAACATTCAAAGCGGCGCGCGCCCGGCCATCATTACTGAGGCTGATTTAGCCTCTCCGCAGCAGGAAATGGGCAACCCGCTCACAGACAAAGACTATGACCCTACCCGCACGGCAACATCAATCCGTGACTTTTTGTTTCACGAAGCACTGGCCGAATGTACGGCTGCCTGGTTAATCAACGACGACACGGGCAGCGACACAGATCATACCTGGCATCAGGCTTATACATCCACTACCGGTTATCGTACTTGGTTCACTGAGTGGTGGGAGAACAGTGAAACCCCCTAGAGGAGGCAAAAAAAATGAAACGCTCATTGACCAGTGCTTTGGTTCTAGTTGTTTTAGTGTTGGTTGGGCTATTGCTGCTGACAGTGAACTGGTCGGCAGGTAGCAGATTGGGTCCAGTGTCCTCAGATGCTTTGACACCGGGTGCGACGCCGTCTATCGCGGCGACGCTAACCTATAGCGATTACCAGACACTCACGGCTGGCGACATCTGGGCGATACCGACGCCTGTTCACACGCCCGTCATTCCTACCGAATGGCCTTTTTTACCCAAACCGACTTATCCCACTTCGACGCCGCGACCTACTCCCACGCTCTTACCCGATCCAGGTGTGTGGATCGGAGCAGTGAATGAATTGACAGTACAAAAGGTTGGGGATGCTTTCCTTCAGTTTGAAGACTTTCCGCGTATTGTCTATCTTGATACCGATGGGAAAACACTTGTCGGTATTATAACTTTAGAGGGTAAGTTAACAAACCAACTCATTGCCATAGATCTATTTTCTGGCAATGCACACATAGTTGAGGAAGAAGGTTTTCCTTATGAGCCTCAAGTTTCTGGTAACCATGTGGTGTGGACTACACTAGATCGGGTGCATCTCTACAACCTATCTAATCGGCAGTTAGAGCAATTGGATTCCGGTATTGCTAGGTATGCCCAAATATCTGAGCAAGTGGTAGTATGGGAGCAAGGTGCAGTAGATATCTGGGGGTATGATTTAAGTACTGGACAAAAGTTCTCGGTGGCTACACACCCGGAAGTAATTGAAGAACGGCCCGAGCTTTCTGCGGATTGGGTAGTTTATCGAGTCAGAGGGTTACACTCTTATGCAGAATTGCGAGCAACAAATATTCGAACGCATGAGGATATTCGTCTAGGCGAAGTTTTGCCAGAGAGCCCTGACGCACCCGATGTGTTTAACGAATACGTTGTAGATGCGCCGTGGGTAGTTTGGACATCAGAGGCCGAGCTTCACCTCTACAACCTAGATACCCGCACCCCTTACACCATAACTGTCGAGCCATGTATCGTACCTACCACGGAACCGGGAAGAGAACCACGACACCTGAGACTACGGGATTTGGCTATGTCGAAAAACACGGTTATCTTTGTCTGTAATCAGCGGATAGGATATGACATTGAGCGCAGAGTCTTCTTCTCGCTCAATGTACGCGAGTCAGAGATAACAAAGGGCAATTTCACAGAGTGGGCTATTTCCGATGATCTACTGGTATGGCTGCTGACAGAAGATGCATTTGGGACTCAAGAACGGAGCCACATTTACACTGCTCAAATCGAGTGTAGCCCTTAACTTGGCACAAATGGCTGCCTAACAACTCGCTACACCCGACGCGGCTGGCGCCGCAGTAAGCAGCGGAGCGGTCCGCTTTGGTGCGGGGTTGTGGGGCGAGGGGATGTCATCACGCCGACGCCACGCGGGTGAGCTCGAGGCCGTTAGCCTGGCTAAAGCAATAAAATAACGGCAGAACAAACTCACAGCGCCCTGGATTTCTCCAGGGCGCTTTTCTTTTTGGCCCACACTTGTCCCTGCACCGCAAGGCCCGCCGAAGCGGGCCTTTTTGCGTTTCCTCTCGCAGACAGCCCCTCGCGATCCCCTTCGCTGCGCTCAGACGGGACGATCCTCTCTCCCATCGTCCTGGAACCCAGCCAGGCCATCTCTACAGCCTCGTAAAACTAAACCTCTCTCCAATTGCATCGATGCGGGAGGGGCTACGGCGCGCCCGCGCGCCTTGCCCCCCCTGCGCCCCCCCG
>CAYXVS010000359.1:0-3443 GCA_964468735.1 uncultured Anaerolineales bacterium
GGGTACCCTTCGCGAGAGGCTTTTAGAAGGCGGGCGGATAATTCGCCCGCCTTTTTTCTTACCTCTCTTCATTGCTTCTTGTCTCGTTTCTTGTCCGGCTTGCCTAAGAGCGCCTGCCAAGCTGTCCCCCAGATCATCAGGATTTCCCCGCCGAGATAGATCAAGCTGTAGGGCAGTAGGGCCGGCTCGTGCGTCTGCACGGCCACCCAGATGATGAGCGCCGCGTAGATGCCGATGCACAACTCGCCCAACGTGGTCAAATCCACGTGGATGCGATAGCCGGTGCGTTGCCACGTCCCCCGTTGCCCGCGAAGGTTGAATTTCGGTGTGCGTTTGAAATCGCCGCCCCAGTGGAGCAGCCCATCGACGATGGCCAACGTGCTGCTCCACGTGATCCCGATGCCCAGCAGCATCAGCAGTGGGTAGGCCAGGATGCGACGCGGCCAGCGCGGCGTGAGCGCTATCTGCCCTAGCAGATAGAGCAGCGAGGGGATCGCCGTGATCGCGCCTAAGATTGCGGTGATGGTGGGTAGGCGCGGGTCATAATACGCGATGGGCAGCGTCAACAAGATCGCCATCAGGAAGAGCGGTTGGGTGATGTAGGCGCTCAGATGCAGGAGCGCCATCGCTTTCTGGGCGATGTTCAGGCGAGGCGAATGGAGAATCGGCCCCGCGAGCTTGCGCAGCACTTGCGTGGCGCCCTTGGCCCAGCGATGTTGCTGCTGCTTGAAGGCCGCGATCAGCGGCGGCAACTCCGCCGGCGCTGCCACGTCGGGCAGATAGCGGAAGTACCATCCGGCCAACTGCGCGCGATAGCTCAAGTCCAGATCTTCCGCGATGGTATCGAATTGCCATCCGCCGGCCTCGAAGATGGCCGTCTTGCGCCACACGCCAGCGGTGCCGTTGAAGTTCATTAGCAGGTCGGAGCGATTGCGCGCGATGTGCTCCACGGTGAAGTGGGCGTCCAAGGCCAATGCCTGTGCGCGCGTCAAGGGGGAGTAGGTGGAGTTGGTGTGGCCCCAGCGCGCCTGCACCAGCCCCAGATGTGGATTGCGCACCAGGTGCGGGACCGTCTGCCGGAGGAAATCCGGCGCGGGGATGAAGTCCGCGTCGAAGATGGCGACGAACTCCCCGCGCGCGTGCGCCAATCCCGCCGCCAGCGCGCCCGCTTTGTTTCCCTCTGTGTGCGGGCGATGGCGCAGCGCGATTTCGTAGCCTAACGCTTGCAGGCGGTCGACCTCGGCTTGAGCCTGGGCGGTCGTGTCGTCATCTGAGTCATCCAAGACCTGAATCTGCACTCGGTCGCGGGGCCAATCGAAGGCCGCGACGGCGCGCAGAATGCGCTGGACGACATAGCGCTCGTTGCGCAGCGGGATCTGCACCGTGACGGTCGGCAGCGCCGCCGCCGGGATCGGATCAGGAGCGGGCGGCCGCTCGTGGCGATGCTGCAGGTACAGCACGATGAGGATCAGGATATAGAATGCGTACAGGGCCAATCCGGCCAACGTTGCAGTGTAGAGGCTGACCAAGACCCGCGTTATGATCGTCATAGCTGCGTCGTTCGCTCCAAGGTGACTCCTTTCGGGTTGAAGTTGCTTCTGGCGGATGTTTCAGCGATCCTCATTATACACGTTTGTGATGAGGATGCGTGGCTCTTTGGTAATTTGCCGGGTGCAGGCGTGATAATATCGTCATCTGGTTGTGAAGTTTGTCCATTGACAAACTCGGCGATCTTGCGGATAATCATTAGAATGATACTGGGGCACTATCAAAATGCCCTGACGCTAGGTAGTTTTTGACCTCATACGCGCTTTACGCTATACTTGTTTATGGAAATGAGATAACCGGGAGCGTGCCATTGCCATGATGGATGAGACATTTCGCCATTATCGGGCCGGTATACGGAGGTTGACCAAGTTGTTGAGCAAAGACCATCCTCGCTTAGGTGAGGCATTGGTCTTGCAACATCGGCTGTTGGAAAATTTGGCCGATGCGGAGGAGCACGGACCGAAGGCTGAGTTGGAGATGAGTCGCGCTCGCATCTTGGAGAGTTGCAATCGGCTGTGCCATACCTTGCTTGATGAGTCCTTCTACGCCTTGTGTGGCTTACCGGCCGCGGCCCGCCGGGAAATGGGCGTGGTGTCTGAATCAGAGGCCCGTCCGGCGCTGGATGCCTATTACGAGGCGATGAATACCTTGCTACAAGACGAATCGTTGCAGGCGCCGATCGCCAGCACTGAAGCGCGTCAACGCGCCCGGAAGGGGACGTTGGCGATCCTTAAAACGTTGGATGGCATCCAGAAGGGGCATGTGGTGCAATTTCTCTACGAGGCCGGCCTCATCACCGAGGGGCCGGGTGTCCTCTTCTTATCAGATGCGGATTTGACCGGGGCGCATCTCCAGGGAACCTTCCTGATTGAGGCGCACTTGGCCGGCGCCGATCTGCGGCACGCACATTTGGACACGGCTCATCTGGAGTGGGCGCGTCTGGGAGAGGCTCGCATGGCCGGCGCCTCCCTCAAACACGCCTTTTTGGTCGCCGCCCACTTAGCCCGTGCTCAACTTCAAGAAGCGCATTTAGATCACGCCCGCCTGCTGGGCGCGAATCTCTCCGGCGCCAACCTGACCGGCGCGCGCATGGATCACGCGCAGATGCAGTGGGCCAGCTTCGTGACGGCGAGTTTCCAGGGGGCCAGCCTGGTAAACGCCCAGTTGATGGGAGCGGATCTAGTCTCAGCTAATCTGGCCGATGTGGACGTCTCCGGCGCTAACCTCGAAGCTGTGCTTCTCAGGGGTGCGCGTCTGCGCGGCGCCAAGTACGATGCGCAGACCAGGTGGCCCACCGGCTTCGATCCGATTGGTGCGAAGGCCATCAAAATTGACGTGTGAGGGCAACCCGCAGTGTGCGGTTTTGCATCTATAGGATTTTTGGATAAAATACAGTTGGAATGCTCTCCAATAGGATTGGCCATTCATATTGTGCCATTCTACCAAATGGGATGGCGTAGTCTGCACGAGACGATAACATTTTATTGTAGGAGGTGGTAGGATGCAAGTCTCGGTAGAGTTCAACGGCATCTTCCGCATTTTGACGAAGACGTCACACCTCTCCCTGGAACTGCCGCCGGGGACGACTTTCCGCGAGATCATCAAGCTGTTGGGCGAACGATACCCTGAATTGGCCGGCGAAGTGCTATATCCTGACGATGGCGCCCTCATCGCATCCAATGCGCTCAGCCTCAACGGCAAGCGCATGATTCAGGTCGATGAACTTGATGAGGCTCCTCAAGAGGGCGATCGATTAATCTTTATGTCCGTGTTGGCCGGAGGGTAGCTTGCCCTCTGGCCTTACTCTTTGAGGGTGGCGCATCCTCTCCGAGAGGGTTAAAATGCCGCCCTAGATTCTAACCTTAGTTTGAGTATCCAGATAGTTCTTATTAGCG
>CAYXVS010000360.1:0-3437 GCA_964468735.1 uncultured Anaerolineales bacterium
AATAGCAGATTTTTACGAAAACAGCGTCACACATCCAACGAAAGACACGCTTCGGCGGCTAACCACACCATCGCATCGCGCACATCCGTGTGGGCGACCCAATCGCGCGCGTCCCACGTCTCCCCGCTGACGTCATCGCCGCCGTAGAGCAGTTGGCCGAACGGCGCCTCGCGGAAGCGCGCGGCCGCGATGAAGGCGGCGGTCTCCATCTCGACGGTCACGCAGCCCTCTTCGCGCCGCCGCGCCACCTTGACCGGCGTCTCGCGGAAGAAGGCGTCCGTCGTCCACGTCTTGCCGAGCACGTAGGGCACGGCGTAGCGTTGCAGCACGGCCTCCAGCGCGGCGATCACCTCGCGGTCGGCCGCGATCTCGCGGGCGGGCGGCTGGTAGTGATACGACGTGCCCTCGTCGCGAATGGCTCCCGTCGGGATGACGAGATGCCCGACGGCCAAATCGCTATTCAGCACACCGGCGCCGCCGCAGGCCACAAACGCCCGTCCGCCGCGCGCGATGACCTCCTCCATCAGCCCGACGGCCAACGGCGCGCCGACGCCGGGATGCATCAGCGTGAACGAGCGCCCGTCCCATTCCGCGCGGTAGATGGGATGGCGGCCCATCTCAGAGCGCATCGCGCCGATCTTCTCCGCCTGGCCCTCTTCCACCAGCTTGGCGATCACATCCTGAAAGAAGCAGAGGACAACGTGCGGCGGCAGATCCGGCTGCCGCTTGATGATGGCGCTGGGTTCGATCACGGCCCGGCGCGTGGGGTCGAATTCCAAAATGGGATAGGGTGGTTTCTCCATCGGTAGGTTCTCCTTGGAAAGGGTTGAAAGTTAAAAGTTGTTGGGGCGAGGTATTTGCACAAGATGCGACATTCCTCAATCATCCTCATCTCAAGGTGCAACGCACTTTTTAACTCCTTTGAAACGTCAAAATCACGTCCTATCGCTCGTTATAGAGTTTAAGTGCGTTGCACCTGATTGATCAGACTCTCGGCGTTGACGCGGCGGAAGTGACGGCGGTAAGCGGCGGTCTCCGCCAGGGCGGATTGGAGGTTGGTGAGCGCGCGCGCGGCCCGTTCCGGGGCCGGTTCGCCGCCGGACGAGAGATATAGCAGATCTCCCTCGGCGCGCGTGACGCGCACGTGCCCCTGCGCTTCCAGCCAGGCGATGGCGTGGCGGACGGTCGGCTCGCAGTGGGCGGTGGCGGCGGCCAGGCGCGCTATCGATACGCGCCCGTCGTCGGCGCGGAGGGCGTACTTCACCAGCCCGGCGACGCGCTTCAGCAGGGAGGACGCATCCGCCAGCCCCGGCAGCACGCCAAAGAGATAGACCTTGTCCGGCGCGACCGCCTCCATCACCGCGCGCAGGACCGCCCCGCTCGGCGGACAGGTCCAGATGACCAGCGTTTTGGCCTCAGTTTCCGTCTCGATTAGATCAAAGCGATCATTTCCCGGCGCCGCATCCGATTCCGGCCCCTCCCGCCAGATGCAGACATCTCCCGTCTCCAACTTCTCCAGAAGCGGACGCAACAGCAGCGCCGGATTTGGCTCGCGGCGATAGTCCACAATGTCGGGGACGGCAGGCGCGGCAGGTTCGCTAATCGCCACGCCGGCCTCGGATTCAATCGCGCGCACGGCCTCCCAGACCACCTGCAAGCGCCGCCCGCGATAGTCGTTGGCGCGGATGGTGTAGGCCAAATCGAAGCGCCCGCACGGCAGCGACGCGCCCCGCCACCGCCACCAGACCACCTCCTGCTCCTCCCCGGCGGGATCCTGCACGCTGACCCGCAGATGCTCGCCCGTCCGCCCCAGCTCGCGCTGCCCGACGACGGTCAGATCGCGCGTGGCCAACGTCAGCGGCGGATTGCCCGCGCCGAAGGGGGCGAGGCGCGCCAAATCATCAACCAATTCTAAGGAAAGCTCCGGCAGCGTCACGTAGCCATCGATCTGCAAGGTGGGCCGCACCTCTTTCCCCGCCAGTTGCGCGGCGACGGCGCGCGAGAGGCCGCGTCGAAACGCGGGGATGTTCTCAGCTCGGATCGCCAGGCCCGCCGCCATCTCGTGGCCGCCGAAGTGCTCCAGCAGATCGCTCTGGGCCGCAATCGCCTCGGTGATGTGACAGCCCGGAACGGAGCGGGCGGACGCGCGCCCCAGTTCATCCGGCGGCGCGGAGATCAAGACCACGGGGCGCAGATAGCGCTCGCTCAAGCGACTCGCCACGATGCCGATCACGCCCGGCGGCCACGCGGGGTTCGAGAGAACGAGGGCCGCGTACTCCAACAGGCTGGGATCGGCCGCGATCTGCGCCTCCGCCGCCTTCTCCACCTGATCGCAGTACTGCTTGCGCCGCTCGTTCAGCGCCTCCAACTCGGAGGCCAAGATGCGCGCCTGGGTGAGGTCCTCGGTGGTGAGGAAGTCCACGATGACGTTGGCATCGTCCAGGCGACCCAGCGCGTTCATTCGCGGCCCGATCCGAAAGCCGATGTCCTCCGTGTCCAATTGCGTGGGATCGTTGATCTTCGCCAACTTCATCAGCTCCTGGAGGCCCAAGCGCGAGGTGTGGCGCAGCGCCTCCAGGCCCTTCTGGAGGAGATAGCGCGTATCGTCCACCTGCTCCGCCACATCGACGACGATGCCCAGCGCAACCAGATCCAAGTACGGCTCGGTCGCCGCCGCCGGGCGCCCCAGATGCGCGTAGAGCGCCTGGGTCAATTTGTAGGCCACGCCGACGCCGGGCAGCGTCGCCAGCGGATGATCCTCCGGCAAGCGATGGGGATTGATGATCGCGGCGGCGTCCGGCAACGTCGGCGGCAGCTCGTGGTGATCGGTGATGATCACATCGACGCCGTGGCGCTGCGCGTAGGCCACCGGCTCGTGCGCACTGATGCCCGTGTCGCAGGTCAGCAGCACATCGACGCCCTCGGCCAGGATCGGCTTGAGAAAGGGCAGCTTGATCCCGTGGGATTCCGTGGCGCGCACGGGGATATGATAGGAGACGCGCGCGCCGACCGCCCGCAGCATCGCGACGAGGAGCGTGGTGGAGGTCTGCCCATCGACGTCGAAATCGCCCCAGACGCAGATGTGCTCCTCGCGCTCGATGGCGGCGTCCAGGCGCGCCGCCGCGCGCGCCATATCGGGCAGATCGGAGGGCGGCGCGGGCGTGTAGGCCGCCGGGTCCAAGAAGGCGCGCGCGGCCGCCGCCGGATTCGGCCCCTGCGCGATACCGCGTCGCACCAACGTCTTGGCCACCAGCGGATGGCCGCCCACCAACTCGCGCACCCTCGCCGGCGCCTCGGCGGGCGGCGGCTCCTGCCAGATTAGATCACCCTCATCCATATCTCACACTCCATTCCTACCTGTGTTTCACCCCAAATCCCATAAAAGCCATTCTACATTCATCATTCGCAATTCGCCATTATAATGAAAAAAAGGGCGA
>CAYXVS010000361.1:0-3410 GCA_964468735.1 uncultured Anaerolineales bacterium
ATCGCCGTGACGCCCGTCATCGCGACGATGGTCATCGCGTCCTCGCGGCGATTGTCGAAGGCGCGCGCGTCCAACGTGAGCCGGGCTATCGTCTCCGGGCGCGCGGCGCTGCTGATGTAGATGGGCGCCTGGAGCGGGTATTTTTCCAATTGGGGATCTTTCTCCACCGGCGACAGGCCATCGACGCGCAACACCTTCCAGCGGGGCGTCAGCTCGTGAAAGGGCAACAGCGCCCAGCCGTCGCTCGCCAGCGCCTCCGTCAGGATGGTGGACGCATCGACGGCGCGCACCAGTTCGCCCGCCGGATCGCCCCACTGCGCAGCCCAGGCCTGCAACGTGTCCGGCGTCATCAATAAGGGACGCGATCCCCACGCCGCCGAGGGCGCGCCCTGCCAGGCCTGCTGCACCTCCGCCGCGCTCGCCTCGAATGCCGTCGTGAAAAATGGCGCGGCGACGGCATACGTCCACGTCCCCACCGGCTGGGACGAAGGCCCGGCTGCATTCAAGCTCAGCCGCACATCCGCCGCGCCCGGCTCATCCACCCACGCGAAATGCGCTGCATCTTCCGCCGCCCGGCTTTGAAGATCCACGCAAACCTCCGAGGGCACACCCGGCTCACATCCAATCGTGACGGGAAACGCCGGCGTCGGCGTGGGGGAGGGCGTCAAGGTCGGTGTGGGCGTCGCCGTGCGCGTGGGCGTGGGCGTCGGTGTGGGCATCGGCGTCGCACATCCGCTCATCATCACGAACAAAACGAGTAACGTTCCAACGGCTATAAAAATCCACACATTGGATTTGACCTTCTTTATTCTCATAGGCTGTCTCCTTTTCAACTCCGCTGTATTGTGAACAAATGTAGGAATTTGTCAAGGATGGGTAAGGTTGGGGGACAAATGGATTTTGATGGTGTGAATATATAATTTATTCTTGTTATTTATTTAATATAGTTTAGTCTTAGTAGTAGGGAAGGGGATTGTGGGGATAAGTGGTTTTTATGCCCATATATGGGGGAGGGCGCCGGCGCTACCCCTAGATGTTTGCTTGGGGTGAACATGGGGGTGGGGAAAAGGTGGGGATAACTGTTGATAATTAAAATCCATCCAAGGGCATAATTGCGGGAAAATCGAAAGAAGTTGGCAGTAAATACGTAGAATCCGGTATAATGTTTGGGGGAAATTTTAGGATTTATCCCCAAAAAAAGGTAGTTTTCCACTGAAACAGGTATAGTTATCCACAGGTTAGAGGGTTAGACGCAGAAAATGCCCTCATCCCCCCCTATTTGTGGGGGATGGGCGGGTCGGATTCCCTAATTATGGGGGAGGGATAAAGTTGTGAACGGTTTTCCACAGAGTTTGAACACGGTCGCTGTTCGAGCGGGGGCGTAACCGTGGTGCGATTTCAAACCAAGGCAGCGCAAGACCTACGGCATTGGGCGATCCTGCTGGCATTGTTGTTGTTGGGCGCAGCGTTGCGCCTGGGCGCGATGGGCGCCGCGCCGCCCGGCCTCTATCACGATGAGGCCTATCACGGCCTGGACGCGCTCGCGATCCTCGAGGGGGAGGCGCTCCCGCTCTACTTCCCGGCCAACAACGGGCGCGAGCCGCTCTACATCTACCTGGTCACCGCCGCCGTCGCGCTGCTGGGACGCAATCCCGTGGCCGTGCGCCTCCCCTCGTTCTTCATCGGGATGCTCACCCTGGCCGCGACCTACGATCTGGCCCGCGTGCTCTGGGGCCGACGCGCCGGGCGCTGGGCGCTGGCCGTGCTGGCCGCGACCTTCTGGCACGTGCATCTGAGCCGCGTGGGCTTCCGCGCGGTGTTGCTGCCGCTCTTCACGGCGCTCACCCTGGCGCAGTTGGCGCGCGGATGCAAAACTAACAAACGCCGGCCTTGGATCTGGGCCGGCGTCCTCTATGGGCTGAGCTGGTACGCCTACATCGCCGCGCGCTTCACGCCGGTGGCGCTGGCGGGGATGGCGCTCTACCTCGTGTGGACAGGGCGCGTCAGCGTAAACGTTCGTCGCGGCTGGTGGCGCTTCTGTCTCGCGGCCTTGATCGTGCTGCTGCCGCTGGGCATCTACACCCTGCGCCATCCCGATGTGGTATTGCAGCGCACGGGACAGGTCTCGGTCTTCGATGAGGAGATCAACCAGGGCGATCTCTGGGGCGCGCTGGCGCGTCACACGCTGCGCACCGCCGGGATGTTCGTCGTGCGCGGGGATCGCATCTGGCGTCACAACCTGGCCTATCGCCCGGTCTTCGGGCCGGCCCTGGGGCTGATGTGGCTCATCGGCGTGGGCGTCGCGCTGGCGCG
The DNA here is from genome assembly GCA_964468735.1 of uncultured Anaerolineales bacterium. GTDB lineage: Bacteria > Chloroflexota > Anaerolineae > B4-G1 > SLSP01 > JAAAOZ01. Next base: position 2,314 of record CAYXVS010000361.1, read on the forward strand.
CTCGCGGCGCGACTTGGGCGCGGCGCTGGCGTTGATCTGGACGGCCACGATGGCCATCCCCACGCTCTTAGCCGAGGACGCGCCCCACTTCCTGCGCGCCGTCGGCGTGTTGCCCACGGCGGCGCTCTTCCCCGCGTTGGGCCTGCTGTGGCTTGAGGCGCGGCTGCGGGAGCTTACCCGGCATCCCCTCGTCCGGCGCTTGCCCTGGGCGCTGGTGGGCTTGGCCTTCGCCCTCACCGCCTACGATTATTTCGTCGTGTACGCCGAGGCGCCGCTCGCCTATCATTGGTTCGAGGGCGGGCCGGTCGAGTTGGCGGGCGAGATCAACGCGCTGCGCAACGTCGGCTGGGACGGCGAGCGGATGTTGCACGGCCCGCCGGCGGATCGGGCGATCACTCTCGACCGGCAGCTCTGGGATTCTTGGACGGCGGTCCCCTTCTTAGCGCCCGCATCTGCCCTTCGATTCTTGCCGGTAGATGCAGCGTCACCCACGACCGAATCGGTCGCGTTCTTCGTGTGGCCCTATCGCGCGTGGGAGGCCGACGTGTGGCCGCACCTGCCCCATCCCGCCTACCTGCGCGTCTTAGACGGCCCGCAGGCGCAGGGGGATAACGACCCCGCGCCCTTCACCATCGCGACCATCATCCGCGCCGACCCGCGCCCGGCGGCGCCCGCGCCCGTGGCCCGCTTCGCCGAGGGCGTGATCCTGCGCGCGGCGCTGGTGAAGCCGCATCGACAACAAGAAGATGGCGGCGTCCGCGTGCGCCTCTACTGGGAGGCCGCCGCGCCCTTGGCCGCCGATTACACCGTCTTCGTGCACTATCTGCGCGATGGCGAGCGGATCGCGCAGCACGACCGCCCGCCGGCGGACGGCCATCTGCCGACGACGCTGTGGCAGCCGGGCGATCTGGTGCTGGACGAACATCCGCTGGCTGATCTCACCCCCGATCCGGCGCGAGATCAGTTGCGCGTGGGCCTTTACCGCTCCGACACCGGCGCCGGCCTGCCCGTGATAGATGCGGCGGGCGAGCCGGCCGGCGACTGGGTCACGTTGAATGTGATTTTGGCGTCGGAGTGAGGTTTCAATCCTCATCCGA
>CAYXVS010000362.1:0-3409 GCA_964468735.1 uncultured Anaerolineales bacterium
CACCGGCAACCACACCGCGTGCGGCCAGGGGACGATCTCCCGATGGATGTGCAGCGCCGGATCGCCCAACAGGACGAATGTATCCAGCAGATCCTGATGATAGCCGTTCGCGGCTAAGGCCAGCTTCCCCGCGAAGGTCGCCTCCCCCACGGTCGCGACCTCGACCCCGTCACTGAAGATGGCCTGGGCGAAGCCGCGCGCCAGGTGTTCGTGCCCCGTGTTGATGCCCAGCCCCGTCGCGCCCCACGCCGCGATCGCGCCGCCCGCCGCCTTGACCAGACCCTCGTCCAGCGTGGGTTCGGGGCGGTGGAAGGCGCCGGTGAAGCACGTCATCTCCAGCACGAGCGGCCAGCGGCGGTGATTCTCCAGATCCATCACATCATCCAAATGGAAGACGCGCTCGGCCGCCCACTGGCGCCAGGAGGCATGACCGAAGAACTGCGTCACGAGCGCGCCGCGCTGCCACCGGCCGATCAGGGCCGCGTGCACGGCCTCGGCCTCCGCCGCCGCGCAATCGCTGGCGTAGGCATCCGCGCCGGCGCAGTAGTAGCGCGTCGCCGCCAAGGGCGGCGTCAGATAGGGCACGATCGCCTCGGCGGACGCGGGGAAGTCGCCGGAAGCATCGGCGTCGTCGGCCACCAGCGCGACGTTGGCATTCCAGCCGCCGGGCAGCGGATCGCCTTCGTAGGCCAGGATCTTCGCGACCATCGCCTGGATCTCTGCCGGGGTCTGCCCCGGCAGCCGCCCGATCAGCAGGTCCGGCAGGCGATCTGGGCCATCGACGCAGGCGTAGCGGTTGTCGGCGGCGGTTTCGCCCGCCCAGGGATCGACGTTGGCCAGGTAGGGCGGGATGACGTTGTGCGCCGGGTCGTGACGGTAGCCCAGGGGATCGAAGGAGCCATCGCCCACCAGCGCCACGTAGGTCGGGCGCGGCGACCAGGTCGCGTAGGTTTCAGCGAGAAAGGCGCGAATGGCCTCCGGCGCCGGGCGGCCATCGCCCCACCGATCATAGATACCCTGCACGTTCGCCATCACGCTGCTTAGCCCCTGATCCTCGCGCCACGCGATCAGGGGGCGGAGCGCGGCGGCGAACTCCGGCGGCGTGATGAAGATCACGTCCGCGCCGGCGTGGGGGCCGGGGTCCAAGCCCCACACCTCCGCCGAGGGCCGGATCTGGGCAGGGGCGCGCACGCCCCCCGCACTGGCGACGGCATAGCGGGCCGGCGTCGCCCCGGTATCCCCCAACGTGCCCGCGTCCCCCGCCACTTGGAGATCGGTCAATCGGCGCGGCGCGCGCGGCTGGGTGACATCGAAGGCCCACACGCCAGATGCAGCATCGGAGAGCGCGACCGTGTAGGCGCGCGGCGCGCGCTCACCGGTGAAATGCACGGTGCGAGTGGAGATAGCGCCGGCGTAGGGATAGCGCACGGCGAAGCCGTCCAGCCAAATCCCATCCAGATCGACGCCGGGGGCAGCGACGAGGCGCAGCGTGAGGGTGTTGGCGCCGGGCGTCAGCACCTCGGCGGGGACGGCGCGCGTGACGGTGATCGCGCGCCGTCCGGCCCACTGCGCTTCGCCCAGCGGCGCGCCGTTGATGGCGAGCGCCACGCGATGGTCAGGCCGCCCGGCGACGTCGGTGTAGCCGATGAGCCATGCGGTCAGGGTCGCGCTGCGGGTCGCATCGAGATTGGGCAATTCAAATGGATAGGTCGCCGAGATGTGATCCGTCGCCCCCCAAGCGCGCTGGAGATCGTCCCAGACCCAGCGCTCGCCATCGCGCCCGGCGGGCACGTCGTCGCCCAAGAAGCGGTCGGGCGTGTAGAGATGGTTCTCCTCGAAGAGGCGCGTCAGCCACGGCGGGCTTGGCTCAAGGCCCGTGGGCGCGGCGCTCCGTGGCTGCATCCGCAGTCCCGGCGCGTCGTCCTGCATCAGGCGGATGACGTCGCCGTGGAGCCAACGGCTCACGCGCGGCGCGACGTAGAAGAGGAGCGCCTCGCCGGCCTCGAAGGCGGCGTCCGCGTCGCCCTCCCACGCGCCCGCGATCTCGTGCTCGCCCTGGAAGAGGCGCAGCGTGTGGGGATTGACGTCGTGCCAGCCGAGCGCCTGCACATCCTCGAAGGTCAGTTGGTAGACGCCCGTCTCAGGCGCGGAGAGGAAGGCCGTCAGCGTGAGAACCTCGGTTGCGGCGAGGGGAGAGCGGTTCGCCCGCCCGGAGGAACCACCCCATCGCGGCACGACGTGCTGGGGATTGCGCACCTGATGTTGGATCAACGAGAGCATCCGATCCGCCGCCGACGCAGAGCTAACTGTTGTGACCGACGTCTCGCCGTGCCCCACCGGCCAACTCACGCGCACCTTGGCGTAGGTCGCGAAGCGCGCCTCGTCGCCGACCTGGCGCAGGGGGAAGAAGGTCAAGCGCGCCAGCCGCACGCCGCGCGCGATGCCGATCTCCTCCAGAACTATCGGCGCTTGGCCTGCGGGGGATTGGGCCAGGCGTGCCTCGCCGGGCGCAAACGCGCCCCCGATGGGATCGCCGCGTCCATTGCGGAGCACCCCCTGGGGCGCGGGCGCGATTTCCATTTCCATCTCCAGCTCCATCTCCAGCGGCCCCGGCGCCCGCACCGGCGTCTCATCTAAACGCACGACGTCCACCCGTGGCGTGATCCCCGGCGGCAGGGCGAGCAACGTCGAGGTGTAGGGATAGGTCGGCGCGCCGGGGGTGGCCGCGCGGGGATAGTCGCCGACGACGGCCTGCACGGCGCCGGTTGCGGTCGGCTGAAAAGAAAGCGGCGGTGACCTAAATTCGATCACCACCGCTTGCGCCTCGACCCGTTCGATCACGTCGGGCGGAGGTGGGGCTGTCAGTTCGCCCCCACCCCACCACAGAGATAGCAGATGCAGGAGACTACAACACAGGAGCAGATGCACGGGAGCTACGTCTGGGGGCGAGACAACGCCTGGCGCAGCACAACACCGCCGAGGATCATGGCCATCCCAACAACGATAAGCCAGCCGCTCGTGGCTTTGTGCGCGCGGGACGCCTCGCCCGCCTCTGGCAGCAATTTATCGGGCGTGGGTGTCGGCGTGGGGGCGGGCGTGGGAGTATCCCACGCTTCCTCCTCTTCCTCCTCCTCCGATCCCCTGGTCGGCGTTGGCGTCGGCGCCGAGGTAGGCGTCTCCATCGGCGTGGAGGTAAAACCCGCGAAGACCTCGGTCGGTTGGGTGCCCAGCATCAACAAGCTGCTGAGGAACGTCATCAACAACAACGCGACGGCATAACGAATGTAAGTGATCTTGGTCTCTTTCAAGATTAATCTCCTCGAAAAATGGACAAATCAACAAATAGGCAAATATCAAAACCTCTGCGCCGCTGGCGTAGGTCGGACCTGTGGCCCTCCTTGGCCCTCCT
>CAYXVS010000363.1:0-3407 GCA_964468735.1 uncultured Anaerolineales bacterium
TATGACCAACCTATCCCCTAGTCAATTTCGCGAGACCGCCCAGCGCATCGAGGATGAAGTCCGGCGCGTGATCGTCGGGCAGCACAACGTAGTGCATCACACGATGATTGCGCTCCTGGCCAATGGTCACCTGCTGCTGGAGGGGCTGCCCGGCCTGGGCAAGACGATGTTAGTGCGCACCTTAGCCGCCGTCCTCCAATTGGAGTTCACGCGCGTGCAATTCACGCCGGATCTGATGCCCGCCGACATCATCGGCACAGACGTGCTGGAGGTGGCCGAGGCCGGCGAGCGCCGCTTCCGATTCCATCGCGGGCCGGTCTTCACCAACCTGCTGCTGGCCGACGAGATCAATCGCGCCACGCCCAAGACCCAATCCGCGCTGCTGGAGGCGATGCAGGAGCGCCAGGTGAGCGCGGGCGGCGCCACCCACCCGCTGCCGCGCCCCTTCTTGGTGCTCGCCACCCAAAACCCCATCGAGTTGGAGGGCACCTACCCGCTGCCGGAGGCGCAGTTGGACCGCTTCCTCTTCAAGGTCACCGTCGGGTATCCCACGGCGGAGGAATTGACGGACATCGTGGGGCGCACCACCGGCGCCGAACTTCCCACGGTCTCTCCTGTGGCGGATGGCGAAACCGTGCGCGCGATGCAGGCCCTGGCGCGCGGGGTTCCCATCGCTACGCCCGTGCGCGCCTACGCCGCGCGCCTCACGCTCGCCACCCACCCCGACGACGCGACGGCGCCGGATCTGGTGCAGCGCTTCGTGCGCTACGGCGCCAGTCCGCGCGGCGCCCAGGCGTTGATCTGGGGCGGGAAGGTGAACGCGCTGTTAGATGGGCGCTACAACGTCGCGCTCTCCGATCTGCGCGCGATGGCGCCGGCAGCCCTGCGCCACCGCCTGATCCTCACCTACGAAGCCGAGGCCGAGGGCGTCACGCCTGATGATATTCTCGCCGCCATCCTCGAAGCTACATCTGAGTCCTGACTTTAATCCAATGAGCGATTTTACATCCAGCCCCTCTTACCGGCGCTGTCAGGCGCTCTTCGACCGCTGGTACCCGGATTTCCGCAACGCCGGGCAACGGTATCACGATCTCGTCGCGGCGGCGGTTACACCGGAAACCGCGCTGCTGGATCTGGGCTGCGGGCGCGATAGCTTGGCCGGTGAAGCGATCCCGGAGGCGCGCCGCACCGTAGGCATCGATCTCAGCTTCAGCGATGTGCGCCACAACCAGACCGTCGCGCACGCGCTATTGGCCGATGGCGAGACCATCCCCTTCACATCGGCCAGTTTTGATGTGTTGATCAGCCAGTGGGTGATGGAACACTTAGCCCGCCCGCAGCGCGTCTTTAACGAGATGGCGCGGGTACTGCGTCCCAACGGGCAAGCGATCCTCTTCACAACCAACGCCCTCAATTATGTGCCGCTGGCCAGCCGATTGGCGCCCGAGAAACTCCAATCGAGTGTGTTGGAGCGCTGGTTACGGCGCCCCACCCACGAATCCTTCCCCACCCACTTCCGCGCCAACACCCACCGACGCCTATCCCATCTGGCTCAGCGCGCCGGTTTGAAGTTGACGGCGTGTGAATATGTGGGCAATCCCTTCTACCTGGCGTTCTCTCCCCTTCTCTTTCGGGGCGCGTTGCTTTTTGAAAGGATAACCGACGCGGCCCTGCTTCGCCGCTTCAAGCTCTATCTGATAGCAACGCTGCGGAAAGCGCCATGTTAGAGAATGATCTCTCCCTTTGCTCGCGCCTGCGCTTCGTCACGCACCGCCGGCGACGCGGCGGCACGTGGGGCGAGCGGCGCTCCACCCGGCGCGGCGCGGGCATCGAGTTCGCCGACTACCGCGATTACACCCCCGGCGACGATCCCCGGCGCGTCGATTGGAACCTCTACGCGCGCTTGGATCGCCCCTACGTCCGGCTCTTCGAGGAAGAGGAAGATCTCGCCGTCACCGTCGTGCTCGACGGCAGCGGCTCGATGGGCTGGCAAGCGCCGGAAGCGGATGGGGCCGGCGCGGCGCGCTGGCCGATGGCGCTGCGCTTGAGCACGGCCCTAGGCGCTATCGCGCTGCTCAAGGGCGACGCCCTGCGGGGGATGTTGCTGCGCGGCGATAGCATCGCGGCGGCATGGCCGCGCGCACGGGGACGGGCGGCTGTGCCCCGCTGGGCCAACTGGATCGCCGAGCTGACACCCGGTGGCCCCTCCAGTCTGGGCGCCGCGCTGAAAGCGCTCGCGCAGCGGCCCATCCGACCCGGCCTGCTGCTGCTCCTCACCGACGGCTACGATCCGGCCGGCCTGCGGGCGGGCATCACGGCGCTGGCCGCGCGCGGCCACGAGGTGGCGCTCCTGCATCTGCTCACCCCGGAGGAGATCGACCCGGAGCTGCACGGCGATCTCCGGCTGGTCGATGTGGAGACCGAGGCCCAGCGGGAGATCACCGTCGATGGCGCGCGGTTGGCGGCCTATCGCCGCCACTTCGAGGCCTGGCAGGCCAATCTACGGAAGTTGGCGGGCCAACATCGCGGGCGCTACGCGCTCCTCCGCACCGATATGGCGCTCCAGCGTCTGCTGCTGGAGGAGCTGCGCCGTGCCGACATCCTCCGCTAACGCAGGCCCCAACGACATCCGCGCTGCCATCCGCTGGGCGATCCCCCGCCTGGCGCAGATCACTGCTACGCCCCGATTGGAAGCGGAGATTCTGTTAAGTCACCTCCTCAAAACGACCCGCGCGCATCTACTCGCCCACCCGGAGATGACTCTTTCACCCGCACAACGCGCCGCCTACCAGGCCGACGTGCGCGAGCGCGCTACGGGGACGCCGCTGCCCTACATCATGGGCGAGCGGGAGTTCTTTGGGCTGACCTTCGCCGTCACGCCAGAGGTGCTCATCCCCCGCCCGGAGACGGAGACGCTGGTGGAGATCGCGCTGGCGTGGCTCGCGCGCCGTCCTGGGCAGAGGGCGATCCGCGCGGTCGATGTGGGCGCCGGATCTGGGTGCATCGCCGTGACGCTGGCCGCGCACCGCCCCGCCCTGCACATCTGCGCCGTCGATCTCTCGCGGGCCGCGCTGCACGTCGCGCGCGCCAACGCCGAGCGCCATCACGTCGCCGCGCGGGTTTCCTTCGCCCAGAGCGATCTACTCTCCGCCGTGAGCGGCCCTGTCGATCTCATCGTCAGCAATCCGCCCTACATCGCCGCCGAGGAATGGGCGGCGCTGCCCACCTCCGTGCAGCGCGAGCCGCGCCTGGCGCTCCTCTCCGGCGCTGAGGGGCTGGACGCGATCCGCCGCCTGTTGGAGCAAGCATCGCGTCGGCTCGCGCCCGGCGGCCTGCTCCTGATCGAAATCGGAGAGCGACAAGCAAACGCGGCCCAGGCAAAAGCCCAGGCCGCGTTTCCAGATGCT
>CAYXVS010000364.1:0-3403 GCA_964468735.1 uncultured Anaerolineales bacterium
CAAAGCACAAGAGACAAGAAAAAGGAGAACCACGTGTCACTACTACAAGCCATCATCTTAGGCATCATCCAGGGCGCGACCGAGTTCCTGCCCGTGAGCAGCTCCGGCCACCTGGTCATTGTGCCCCATCTGTTAAAGTGGCCTGAACCCAGCCTGGCGTTAGGCGCGATCCTCCACCTGGGGACGCTCGTGGCCGTGCTGGCCTACTTTTGGCGCGATGTGTGGGAGTTGGCGCTGGCCGCCCTAGCCAGCCTGCGCAATCGCTCGCTGGCCGATCCCAACGCGCGCATCGCGTGGGCCGTCGCCGTCGGCACCGTGCCCGGCGCCGTGATCGGCTTTCTGCTGGAGGATTGGTTCGAGCAACTCTTCAGCAATCCCCAGGCCGCCGCCGGATTCCTGCTGGTCACCGCCGCGATTTTGGTGCTCGCGGAGCGCCTGAGCGCCAAGCGGCAGCCGCTCGGCGCGATGTCGTGGTTGGATGGCCTGCTCATCGGGCTGGCGCAGACGTTGGCCATCATCCCTGGCATCAGCCGCTCCGGCGCGACGATCTCGGCCGGCCTGCTGCGCGGATATCGCCGCGAGGATGCGACGCGCTTCAGCTTCTTCTTGGGCATCCCCATCATCCTGGGCAGCGGCCTCTACCAGGTGCTCAAGCTCTTTATCAACATCAACGGCGCGAGCCAGACGCCGCTCCCCATCATCGGGGCCGGCTTCCTGGCCGCCGCCGTGACCGGCTACCTCTGCATCGCGGCCCTGCTGATGATCGTGCGCCGCCAGAGCCTCTGGCCCTTCAGCGTCTACTGCGCCAGCCTGGGCCTCTTAGTCCTCACCGGCGTGCTGGGATGATACCTAACCCTTGCGAAGGTTACATAAGAATTTCGATATCTAAAATGCGATGCTCAGTGCAAAACGGCTGGCTTACAAGGTTGCTGACTAACCTTCGCAAGGGCGCCGGGGCAGATTTTTTTCTTTATTCCTTCTTGCTGCTGGCGATCCTCTTACCAGCCTGCGCGCCCGCCGTCACGCTGATCCCCACGCCGACGCCGCCGGCCCCCGACCTGACGCCCCAGGTGCTCCGCGTGGTCTGCCCGCCCAGCCTGGCGCCCACGATGATGGCGCTCGGCTCGGCCTACCGGCAGGGCGAGCCGACGACGCAGGTGATCGTCGTCAAGCGGGCCGATCCCTTGGCCGCCCGCGCGCTGGCGGAAGGCGACGCCGATCTCGCCGCGCTGACGTGGATGCCGCCGGAGTACATCGGCGAGACGTGGACGACGCCCTTCGCCCGCGATGGCCTGGCCATCGTCGTGCATCCTCAAAACGGCCTGCCGGGGCTGACGATGATCCAACTCCAGCGGCTCTTTCAGGGACAAGTCGAGGATTGGGCGATGTGGGGCGGGCTGCCGGGCACGCCGGAGATCATCAGCCGCGAGGAGGGAGCGGGAGCCTACGCCTTCTTCCAATCGCACGCGATGCGCGAAACGCGCGTCACCCTGACGGCGCTGCTCGCGCCCAGCACCGAGGCGGTGCTCCAGGCGGTGGGAGAGGAACCGTTAGCCGTCGGCTATCTCTCGACGGCGGGGGTCGACGGGCGCGTGCGCTCGTTGGCCATCGAGGGCGTGCCGCCCACCTCGGAGACCATCAACAACGGCCTCTATCCGCTCACGCGCGATCTCCACATCATGACAATGGAGGAACCTCAAAGCGCCGCGCGCGACTTCATCCAATGGCTGTTGAGTCCGGCCGGGGAAGAGATCATCACCGCGCAGCGATTTCAAGTGCCCCCGCAGTGATGTTTGCGTAGTTCGCTACGCAATAGAGCACAGCGAAATGGCGTAGCGTCTAGCGTCAAACGATTACTCTGCGCCCTGGAAGAACCGATACGTCAACTGTCCAATGTTCGCGAAGGTAGCCACGCTCTCCTCCCACGTCAACCACTCCGGCGCGTAGAGATAGACCGAAATCACAAAGTCATCGTTATCCGTGTAGACCACCGCGATATCCGCGTGCGTATCGCCGGCCCAGCCGTGCTTGTGCGCGCTTTCCGTCCCTTCCGGCATTCCCTCGCCCAGCAGGGAATTAACTTGATTTTGCCTCATCCACCGCAGCACATCCTGACATTCCCCAGGCGTGATCTCCTGGGGGTACAACAGCCGCAAAAATCCCCCACCATTCGCACATTGATATACCCCCTCCAGCAACATGCCCATCTCCATCGGCGTCGTCTGGATGTAAGGATCGGGATCGGTGGAGAGATCGGTGCGCGCGTTCGCGGGCGTCACGAAGTCCGGCGGCGCGACATTATCCTTGAGATCGTACGGGGCGACCATAAAGGTACTCCGCAGCCCAACGCTCTGTAAGAACTCGGTCGCGTGCAACGCCCCGCTGTACGGATTTCCGGCCTGGATCTCCGCAAGCAGCAGATTTGCCGAGGCGTTATTGCTCTCGGTCAGCGTCGAACTGATCAACTGAGTCATCTGAAGATCGGGCGGCGCATCTAACGTGCGGTAGAGATCCAGAGCGATGGCGATCTTGAGCGTGCTCAGGCCGGCGAACGCCACCTCGCAATTGAGACACAACTCCTGCCCCGATTGCAGGTCCTTGACGAAGATCCCCGCCACGCCCGTGAACTCCCCCAACGCGCCATTCAAGGCATCGCGCAGCAGCGAGATCGACGCTTCGGGCGCCGGCTCCGTCTCGACGACCAACTGCACCGCTCGCTCCGAAGGAACCGCCGCCAAGATCGCCTCCACGAGCAGAGGGCGCGAGGCCTCGATGTCCAACGTCGTGCCCTCGCGCGCGGGCCGAAAGGTCCCCGCCTCCGGCAGGGCCACCGGTCGCTGCGGCGGATGATCGTACTTCTGGGCCGTGCGGCGCAAAAACGCATCCACGCGCTCACGACTGTAGGTGACCACAGCATTGACGTCCTGGCTTTCAGCTTCCTGCTGCAACAATCGATTCAGCGCGTAGAAGATAAAGCTCTTGGCCTGCGTCCGCTCCACCAGCGCCTCATCGAGGTTCTCCGCCGTGGCCTCCATATCCAACGAGAGATCGACCATCTCCGGCAGGAGCGTCGTCACCTCACTCTGATAGGCCACCGAGATCGGCGTCGTGTACGCCTGCGCGATGACGTTGAGCGCCTGATTGCGCGTCATCCCCCCCATCGGCACATCGTTAATCCGCATGCCCGGGGGGAGCACGTTGAGGCTCGATTGCCAGTTTGTGTAGAGCCACGCTCCGCTGAGAATCACTATCGTCAACAGAAAAAATATAATCCACAGACCATTAGATTGCTGCTGTCGCACGCTTAATCACCTTTATCTTCCAGTGTCTCATGTTATCTCATCTCATTCTGCTTCGAAATCCCAATCATAAGGAAACTGAATCAATCGGATGCTTCTATTTT
>CAYXVS010000365.1:0-3376 GCA_964468735.1 uncultured Anaerolineales bacterium
ACGTTGGACAGGCTCCGGCGCTAAGACGCTGAGACGCTTATCTTTGACAACGTGATTATCTGACTATGGATTACCAGACGATTTCAGAGGAGAAAATATGCACAAGACTTTGACAATTATCGGCGGCGGGTTGGCGGGAAGCGAGGCCGCGTGGCAGGCGGCGGAGCGCGGCGTCCCCGTGCGATTGTACGAGATGCGCCCGCAGACGACGACGCCGGCCCACAAGACGGGCGATTTGGCCGAGTTGGTCTGCTCGAACTCCCTCGGCTCGGATATCATCAACCGCGCGCCGGGCCTGCTGAAAGAGGAGTTGCGCCGCCTCGGCTCGATGGTGATCGCGGTGGCGGACGAGCATCGCGTGCCGGCGGGCAGCGCGCTGGCTGTGGATCGCCGGGGATTTGCGGCGGGCATCACGCGGCGCGTCACGCCCCATCCCCACATCACCGTGATCCGCGAGGAGGTCACGGCGCTCCCCACCGGCGGCCCGGTGATCGTGGCCAGCGGCCCGCTCACCTCGGATGCGCTGGCGCGGGCGCTGCAAGCGCTCACGGGCCAGGATCTGCTCTACTTCTACGACGCCATCGCGCCCATCGTCGAGGCCGAGTCCATCGACTTCGACATCGCCTTCCGCGCCTCGCGCTACAATCGGAGCGAGTCCGAGCAGGGTGATTACATCAATTGCCCGCTGAACCAGGCGGAGTACGAGCGCTTCCGCACGGAGCTTTTAGCCGCCGAGCGCATCGAGCTGCGCGACTTCGAGCGCGACGATCCCAACTTCTTCGAGGGCTGTCTGCCCATCGAGGTATTGGCCGCGCGCGGCGAGGAGGCGATGGCCTACGGGCCGCTGCGTCCCGTCGGGCTGCGCGATCCGCGCACCGGGCAGCGGCCCCACGCCGTCGTCCAGTTGCGGCAGGATAACGCCGCCGGCACGCTCTACAACCTGGTCGGATTCCAGACCAACCTCAAATACGGGGAACAGAAGCGCGTCCTGCGGCTCATCCCCGGCCTGGAGCACGCGGCCTTCGTCCGCTACGGCTCGATGCACCGCAACACCTACCTCAACGCGCCGCGCCTCCTGCGCCCCACGCTCCAATATCACGACCGCGATGACCTCCTCTTCGCCGGGCAGATCTCGGGGCTGGAGGGCTACGTCGGCAACGTGGCGGGCGGCTGGCTGGCCGGCGTCAACGCCGCGCGCGGGATACTGGATCAGGCGCCGATCACGATGCCACAGATGACGATGTTCGGCTCGCTGATGCGCTACATCACCCACGCGGATGCGGACTCCTTCCAGCCGATGAAGCCGAACTTCGGTCTATCGCCGCCATTGGAGCGCCGAATTCGCGGCAAACGCGCGCGCGGTCAGGCCCGCGCGGAGCGCGCCATAGCCGCGTTGGAGGCGTGGCTGGAGGAAAATCCGATATAAATAAAAGGTATCTGTTTAGTTTAATGAACAGACCAAGGTGCAACGCACTTGAACTGAAGGAAGAGCAACGTATCATGCAGTATAAGCCTGGCGATCAGCCCAGAAGTGCGTTGCACCTCACAAGACTAAACGGTTACGATAAAAGACACCTGGCAGGGTTCGGCAACCTGTCAGGTGTCTTTTGTTTTAACGACACATTACTATTCGTTTCGTTCCTGGTACGAACATAGCCGCGATCACATCTCTGGGCGTGCGCCCAACGTGACGGGGATGGTCATCTCCTCGCCGTCGCGGATGATGCTCACCTGGACGGTGTCGCCGACGCGGGTCTCTGTCTCCAGATAGGCAATCAGATCCCGCGATCGCTGCATTTGCTCGCCGTCGATGGCGGTGATGACATCGCCGCCAACCGGCAGCTCGCCGTAGCGCGTCTGCACCACGCGATCCCCGCCCTGCAAGCCGGCCTCGTCCGCCGGTGAATTCGGCTCCACGCCGGTGATCAGGATGCCGTGATCCGGTACATCAACCCCCACTTCCCCAAACTGCTCTTGCAGTTGCTCGTTCAACGCCATCGGGAAGAAGCTGATGCCCATCCACGAGTGACGATAGCGCCCCTCGCTGATCAACTCCGGCACGACGCGCTTGACGATGTTAACCGGAATAGCGAAGCCGATGCCGGCGTTGGCCTGGCTGGGGCTGACGATCTGCGCGTTCACGCCGATGACGCGGCCTTGCAGATCTAACAGCGGCCCGCCGGAGTTGCCGGGATTGATCGCCGCATCGGTCTGGATCGCCTCACCGATGAAGCGCCGGTCGGGGCTTTCGATGATCCGCCCCAGACTGCTGATCACGCCAAAGGTGACGGTCTGATCCAAGCCGAAAGGGTTGCCAATCGCCACGACGAACTGGCCCACGCGCAATTGTTTGGAATCGCCCAGCCCGATGGTCGTCAGCTCGTAGTCTGGATCGGTCTCCACTTTGAGCACGGCCAGGTCGTAGGTCGGGTCGGCGCCGATGACCTCGGCGGGCAACGTCGCGCCATCCGCAAAGGTCACCTGGATGTCCTCCGCGTTCTCGATGACGTGGAAGTTGGTGATGATGTGACCATCCGTATCGTAGACAAAGCCCGATCCGCTGCCCTCCTGCGGCACGGCGTTGAAGAAGAAATCGTAGCCGATGGCGGTCACCGAGATGTTGACCACGGCATCGCCGACCGTCTCGTAGAGCACCTCGACCTGCGTCTCCAGATCGGAGAGCGAGACATCTGGCGGAGGCACGGTCGCGGCGGGTTCTCGCGTCTCGACGATGGGCGTCGGCGTCGGCTCCTCCTCTCGCTGAACGGGCGCGGGGGCCAACAAGCTGCATCCCAACGAAGTGACAATCAATGCCACCGTGATCGCTACAATGTACCATTTGTTTCGCTTGTTCTTCATTCTCTAAACACTCCTTTCGCAATGTGATTGCGCTGTTTGTTACGTCAGACGGAGGTCAGAATCACATTCCGACCTACTGGAAAGCCGACCGGTCACGGCACCAACATCACCGGGCAGCGGGCATGACGCAGCACCTCGGTGCTGACATCGCCCAAGAGGATGTCCGTCATCGTCGAGGGGCCGCTCGTGCCCAACACGATGAGCGAAGCGTCCTCGTTGCGCGCGGTCTCCAAAATCATCGACGCCGGATCGCCGGCCTCGACCAAGCCCACCGCCGAGACGCCGACCTCGTGCAGGTGCTCCACAGAGTCGTTGACCACCTCGTGGGCGACCGTTTCCAATTGCTCGACCAACGCGCCGTAGGCCTGCGTTGCAATATATTGGCTCGGCTCCTCGTAGACGTGCAACACCAGCACCTCGGCCTTCTCCTGCCGCGCGATGTGCTCCAAATAGAGCAGCGCGCGCTCGGCGGCCGGCGAGGCGTTGTGGGCAAAGAGAATTCGTTTGAACATAGTTA
>CAYXVS010000366.1:0-3362 GCA_964468735.1 uncultured Anaerolineales bacterium
TCACGGGCGGCGTCCATCAACTCCTGGCGGCGACGACGATAGGCGAGGATGGGGCGATCTCCTTGGATTAGTTGCTCGCCGATCCGCAGGCCGCTGGGTTTGGGCGCTTGCGTCACGACGACGCGGCGATCCTGGTGGGCGACGAGCCGGTTGAAGGGCATCGCCAACGTGGCGACCAACTGGCCCAAAATCGGCACGGGGAGGAATTTCTGGTAGAAGCGCAGATAGAGCAGAGTGTGCGCATCATCGACCGGGACGAAGGCCGCCATCACGCGCACATCCGCGCTGATGTGGTTCTCCCACAGGTTGGGGAAGATGAACTCCAGCTTGAAGTCGCGATCCGTCGGCGGCACGGGCACCTCGTCGGGTTTGCGCGGGGGCGCGCCGTCATCGGCGCGATTGAAAACGTAGACGTAGAACATATCGTCATCCACCCACTGAATGCCGGGGCCATCGACGACGGTGCGACCACCGCGCCCGATGGTGTTGTGATGGACGAAGGGCAAATGCACCACATCGAGTTGATTTTCGATCACGCGGGAGTAGTGGGCGTCCCACGGATCGTAGACCTTGCCGTAGACGAAGTCCTCGTCGTCGAGATCGTCGAAGAAGCGCGGCGGCGCCAACGTCTCCGGCGGCGCATCGCCCCACCAGATCCAGACGAAGCCGTGCGCCTCGTGGGTGGGATAGCCAAAGACGTGGAAGCGATCCGCCACCGGCGCTTGCCGGCCATTGGCGGGGATCACCTGCACTTTGCCAGATGTATCGTACTCGAAGCCGTGGAAGGGACATTGCAATCGCCCGTGGACGACCTCGCCCTTGCTCAGCGCCACGCCGCGATGAACGCACTTATCGCGCAGGCAACTCACGCGCCCCGCGTCATCGCACCAGAAGACCAACTTCTCTCCCATCCGCGTCACGCCGACGGGCTTATCTTTGATCTGATCCGAGTCCATCACCACGTACCATTGATTGGGAATCATCGTTGCGCCTCGCCCTAGCTAGATATATTTCTGATTTTTGATGCTCGCCCTCACGAGGAAAAGCCAAACATAAAGAGGAAGAAGCCGCCCGCCGCCAGCACGCAGCTCAGTAGACAGCCCAGGAAGAGCACGAGGAAAATCCCGCCCGCGATCAACATCGCGCGCTCGCGTTTCTGGGGATCATCCTCCAATTCCATCCCGGCTTCGACCAGCAAACCCAAGACAAACTCCAAAAGTAATGCGCCTAATCCCATATCATCCTCCCAAAATCATTATAATGCCAGCCCCACCAGATTACAAGCAAAATAAAAATGCCGCCCCTTCTGAAGAAGGAACGGCATTGTGAGTTCTATTTTAGGCGATCAAGACCTCACGCCGGCTCCACATCCTCGGCGAGGCGAAGGTGCAACTCTTCCAACTGCCGCTGCGACACGGGCGAGGGCGCATCCGCCATCAGATCGGTCGCGCGCGTCGTCTTGGGGAAGGCAATGACCTCGCTGATGCTGTGCTCGCCCGCCAGGATCATCACCAGGCGGTCGATGCCCGGCGCGATGCCGCCGTGCGGCGGCGCACCGTAGGAGAAGGCTTCCATCATGTGGCCGAAGCGCGCCTCGGTCTCGACCTCAGAGTAGCCCAGCACGCGGAAAATATCGCGCTGGATGTCGGGATCGTGCACGCGGATGCTGCCGGAGGCGATCTCGTACTCGTTGCAGACGAGGTCGTAGGCGTCGGAGAGGACGGCGGTCGGATCGGCCATCATCTCCTCGTAGGTGTTCGGGCGCGGCATCGTGAAGGGGTGATGGGCGGCCTCCCAGCGTTCCTCGTCCGCGTTCCATTCGAACATCGGGAAGTCCAACACCCAGCCGAACGCGATCAGGTCGGGATCGACCAACGCCAGGCGATCCCGGAACGTAAGACGCAGCGCGGAAAGCGAGGCAGCCACCACCTCCGGTTCGGCGGCGACGATGCAGACGAGATCGCCCACGTCCGCGCCGGCCCGCTCGCGAATGGCTTCTAGCTCCTCTTCGGAGAGGAATTTCACCGTGGGGCCGTGCACCTCGTCCTCGCGATAGGCCAACGTGACGAGGCCCTTCGCGCCATTTTCTTTAGCGATGTCCGTCACCTCGTCGATTTCGCGGCGCGAATAGTCCGCGCATCCCGGCGCGCAGATGGCCTTGACCTCCCCGCCCGATGCGACGGCGCCGCTGAAGACGCGGAATTTACTCTCGCGCACCGTCTCGGTAATATCGACCAGTTCCATTCCAAAGCGCAGATCGGGCTTGTCCGTGCCGAAGCGCGCCAGAGCTTCCTCATAGGAGAGCCGGGGGAAAGGCGTGACGCAGCGCTTCTCCGGGGCGACGACGGCGAGCAGCTTGGTCATCATATCCTCGATGATGTCCAACACATCGTCACGATGCACGAAGGACATCTCCAAATCCAACTGCGTGAACTCCGGTTGGCGATCCCCGCGCTGATCCTCGTCGCGGAAGCAGCGCGCGATCTGGAAGTAGCGCTCGAAGCCGGCCACCATCAGCAACTGCTTGAGCTGCTGTGGGGATTGCGGCAGGGCATAGAATTTACCCGGATGCACGCGGCTGGGGACCAGGTAGTCGCGCGCGCCCTCCGGCGTCGATTTGAAGAGATATGGCGTTTCGATTTCCAAGAAGCCATACGCGCTGAGATAATCCCGAATGAACTTGACGACCGCGTGGCGCAGAGCTAAGTTCCGCTGCATCCGCGCGCGGCGCAGATCCAAATATCGATAGCGCAGACGCAGCGCCTCGTCCGTGGTCGCATCCTCGTGCTCATAGATGTAGAAGGGCGGCGTCTGCGAGGTATTGAGGATCTTCATCTCGTGGGCCGCCACCTCGATCTCGCCCGATGGCCAATCGGGGTTCACCTGATCCTCCGGGCGCTGGCGCACGCGCCCGCGCACTTGCACCACATATTCGCCGCGCACCTCTGAGGCCGCTTCGTGCGCCTCTGAGGCGATATCCGGGCTGGCAATCACCTGCGTCAACCCATCCCGGTCGCGCAGCGCGATGAAAATCACACCGCCGTGATCCCGACGCCGATTCACCCAACCGGCTAACGTCACTTCTCTGCCCGCGTGTTCGGCGCGCAACTCCCCACACGAATGACTCTTGAGCATGTCAACTCCTTCCCCTAGAACCATTAGAACCATAGCCTAATACTCAATCAATAACATCCCCATCACTATACCACAGCGATGCTCATGGGCAAGCGGGCATAGCTCACGGGCAAACGAAGCGGTTCCAAAGGGTTGGATTTTGCCGCCCCCCTAAGCAGCCCTAAAAGCAGCGAAGATTTGCGCGTTTGTGGGGATCACAGACCTTTTCTGCGTTGTTAGGTAGTTCC
>CAYXVS010000367.1:0-1225 GCA_964468735.1 uncultured Anaerolineales bacterium
TCTACCCATTATCTCAACGGTGAGGAGAGTATCCCGCCGGATCCCACGCTGGGACACGCCGCTAACTTCCTCTACATGCTCCATGGGGAACGCCCCACCGAGATGGAATCCCGCGCCATGGATGTCGCCATGCTGCTGATGGCCGATCACGGCTTCAACGCCTCGACCTTCGCGGCCCGCGTTACCTCCTCAACGCTGGCGGATCTCTACGCCG
Source organism: uncultured Anaerolineales bacterium (assembly GCA_964468735.1). GTDB lineage: Bacteria > Chloroflexota > Anaerolineae > B4-G1 > SLSP01 > JAAAOZ01. The sequence goes on from CAYXVS010000367.1 coordinate 215, forward strand.
CCATCACCACGGCGATCGGCACCCTGAGCGGGGCCCGCTGCACGGCGGGGCTAATCGCCGCGCCATGGAGATGCTGCTCGATATTGGCTCGGCGGACATGGCGGAGGCCTATCTCACCTCGGCCCTGGCTGAGGGCCAGCGCATCATGGGCTTCGGGCATCGCGTTTATCGTCACGTGGCCGATCCCCGCTCCCACACCCTGCGCCGCATGCTCTACAAGCTCTGCGAGCAACATCAGCGTATGGATCTCTACGAGTTGGCCGGCGCCGTCGCTGATTTGATGGCTACCAAGAAGAGCCTCTATCCCAACGTCGATTTCTATACGGCCCCCATCCTCTACCTCCTGCGCGTGCCCCTGACGCTCTTTACGCCGGTCTTCGCCATCAGCCGGATCCCCGGCTGGACGGCCCAGGTGATGGAGCAATACGCCAATAACCGGCTCCTGCGTCCGCTGGCCCGCTATGTGGGGGCTGAGCATCGGGCGTACATTCCCCTGGACAGGCGCCAGGCTTGAGGGAGGAGAAAACGATGTCCAGGACGCTAACGGAAAAGATTATCGCGGAGCATCTGGTGGAGGGGAAGCCGGTACCGGGCACGCCCATCGCCCTGGCCATCGATCAGACGTTGACGCAGGACGCCACCGGTACCATGGCCTGGTTACAATTCGAGGCGCTGGGGGTCCCCCAGGTGCGCACGGAGCGCTCTGTCAGCTACATTGATCACAACATGTTGCAGACGACCTATCGCAACGCCGACGACCACCGCTATCTACAGAGCGTTGCTGCGAAATATGGCGCTTATTTCTCGCGCCCAGGCAATGGCATCTGTCACCAGGTGCATCTGGAGCGTTTCGCGGAGCCGAGGTGACGACGGCGGCGCGGCGCGTGCTGGAAGCGACCGGCGTCGCCTTTGACTGGGACGTGCAGCGAGCCGGCGCTACCGTTGTGGAGACCGCCGGCACGCCGCTCCCGACGGCGGTTCTCGATTCTGTGCGCGCCACGGGCGTCGCGC
>CAYXVS010000367.1:1325-3357 GCA_964468735.1 uncultured Anaerolineales bacterium
CGCCCTCGGCCAACATCGGCGACGAGTTGGCGGTCTTCGAGCCGGTGCACGGCTCGGCGCCGCAGATCGCGGGGCAGGACAAGGCCAATCCCACGGCGGCGGTGCTCAGCGGCGCGCTGCTGCTGCGCCACCTGGGCGAGATTGAGGCCGCCACGCGGGTCGAGGATGGCGTCGCCAGCGTCCTGGCCGCCGGTGAGGCGCTCACCTTCGATCTACAGCCGACGTCGCCTGTGGGAACGCGGGCTATGACCGATGCCATCATCGCGATGCTCTAGGAGCGAGACGTGAGGGTGTCGCTCTGACGCGCTAGTGCTCGGCGGAGATGTTTACCATAAAGGTCAACTGCTCCAGAAATTGCTCGAAGACGGCGTCGTGTGCGGACGCAAGGGGGCGGCGCTGGATCCACAACTCTCCGTCGTCCAGCCGCACGCGCAGTTCCTCGCTGACCGGGGCGACGCGGGGCCGCAGGCGGGCCGCCGGATAGCCGGCCACGGTGGCGGGTTCGGCGCGGGCGTAGGGCTGCTCCGCCTCGACGGTCCGCGTGAACCAGGCGGTAGCGTCCGTCGTGAACGAGCGGAAGGTGCGGACAATTTCCAGCTCCAGGTGCTCCTCTCCCAGCGCGGCGCTCCCCGATCCCTCGAAGGCGAAGTTCGCCAGGACGATGGTCCAGTAGTCATCACTGCCCTGAACCTCGAAGCGCCATCCCCGTGGCGCCTTCAGCCGCAGTCCCAACGCCGGCAGGTCGTGGGTCTCCCAGGTGGAGGTCGCCCCCGGCTCAGGCAATAGGCGCAGGGTGGCGGCGCTCTCGGCGACCTCCGTGCTCCTGTGCCGCAGTGTCTCCAGCGTGCCCAGGAAGTTGACGTTCTCCGCCACGACCGCCGGCTCCCCGACCGCCGGATCCAGCGACCAGAGGGTGTAGGCCGGGCCATCATAATCCTCAATGAGGATGCGCCGCCCATCGGAGGTCCACTGCATCCGCTCCGCCTGTTCGAAGTAGGTCGTGGTGGTCACGCTGGCGCCGCCACTCACGCGAGAGATCACCAGGCGCGCGTGGCGTCCCCCGGCGGCTTCGGCGGTCGTGACGCGCAGCGCGCCGTCCGGAGAGAGGAGGCCCGCTTGCCCGCCACTCACCAGGGGCTGCGGGCCGCTGCCGTCAACCGGGAAGGCTCGCGATCCGTAGTGCGCGCTCACCCACACCGCGTCACAGTCCGGCGCCCATTGCAGCATCCGGGGCATGCCCATCATGGGCTGTGGGCTGAACTGCCCCAGCGCGCGCTGCTCCCCCGAGGCAGCGTCGAGGAGCCAGACGGTGGCGGTGTAAGCTTCTGAGGTGAACAGGGCGATTCGGCTGTCGCCGACGTCCCCGCAGCCGGGCGACCACGTGGGATATCCCACCTTCTCCGGTAGATGGGTCAACAGCCGCGGTTCTTCCTCCCCGACGACATCTTGCACATAGATCTCGTAATCCTGTTTCCGTGTCTGTGGGCCGATTTCCCCCTGGAAGACGATGTGACGGCTGTCGGGCGCCCAGGTTGCCGTCAGCAACTCCGGCGTGATCTGGCGCTGGATTTCCCCGTCGAGCGAGACCAACCAGGTGCCGTCGGCGGGCGTGGGCGCCAGTAGCCACTGTCCGTCGGGCGAAAGGCGCACGGGCCACAACAGGGGCACGAGAAAGTCGTCGCCGAAGACGGCGTAGAATCCGGGGTCGAGCAGGACACGCTCCGGCTCCCCTGAGAGCGGCTTGAGCACCAGGGCACCGTCCTCGCGGGCCAATAGGACCGTCGCCGTCGAGGGTGGTGACGATTGGATACCAAGCACCTCGGCGGGATCGGGACGCGGCGTTGGCGTGGGGGAGGGTGGAGGGGTGGTGGTGGGCGTCGGTGGTGCGGAGGCGGTGAGTGTGATCTCCGGCGGTGGCGTGGTGGTTGGCGTGATAGTTTGCGTCACGCACGCAGAGATGACCCCATAGAGTGAGAAGAGTAAGAGGGGAAGCATCAGCGATCGCATGATGGATAGGGATATAGTTTTTGAT
>CAYXVS010000368.1:0-3338 GCA_964468735.1 uncultured Anaerolineales bacterium
CCCTCGCTGCTGTACATCTTCTCGGACGTCGAGGGCACGCTCATCTTCTACCGCGGCTACCCGCCGCTACGGCACGAAGCCCTCCCCGCCCGCTGGCGCCCCATCTGGGAGCAGCTGCCCCCCACCCTTCACGACCTCTACGCCGTGCACGACGGCTGGTATCTCATCCCCTCCCACAGCGGCGGGCACCTGCCCGTCGCGGGTTGGTCGCTGCTCTCCGACGACGAGTGGCGGCTGGAGAAGCGATTGGTGGAACGGATGCCTATCGCGCCGGAACGCACGGTGGTGGTCTACTCCCAGGGAGGAGGGGGGTACCTGGGTCTCCAACTCCCCCGCTCCGGTGAAGCTGGGCCGGTCACCCCCCTCGAGCTCTGGTCCCGCGACCTGGCGAACCCGCAGGTGGGGATCGACTTCTGGACGGCTTTCGACGAGTGGACCTCCGCCGTGCTGGTGGAGATGGCGTTGAGAGACGAAGGGATGTAGCATCCCATGCCCAGACACTACCCACCCGATACAACGCCTTTTTCCTCCTATGAGGAGTACCTGGAACATCAACGCCGTCTTGAGGAGTTGCGGGCCGAGGAACGAGCTCTCACAGAGCAGTACCGAGCATTGAAAGAGAGCGATCCCGAGGGCGCTGAGAGAATAATGAGCGCGCTGCAGAAGCTTGCCAGACATGAGAGGGACCTTGACCGGGAATACGGGGACCGTCTGCCCCTCCGCCTGTACGCCCGCTGCCCCTTCTGCGGCGATCCCCTCCACTGGAAGATCGACCTCTACAGTTTGGCAGACGAGTGGTGGACCTGGCCCTTCGTACCCCGGGAGTACAAAGTCCCTACCTGCGAGCACGTACTCTGCGTCGACGGCGCCTTGAACCTCGAGGGGCACACGCCGACGGAGATCACAGGAGGAGAAAAAAATCGGATTCGCATGGCCTCCGAGGTCCCCTTCGTCAAGCCGCGCATGCTGGAACTGGGCAACGTCGTCGCCGTCGTCCACCGGATGCCGGAGAAGATCGCGGGGAAGTACACCGGCTACCCCATCGTCTACTTCGGCGATCCCCGCCCGCCTCTGTCCCAGGGTTCGCCGGGTTGGGCGCGCACGGAGTTCCACGATGAGCGGGGCATGTGGAACATCATCTACGATGTGCAGGACTACGCGCTCGATAAGTGGATCGCCGCCGGCAAGCTCTGCTGGCTCGACCCCCACGCACCCCATCCCCTGGTCTGCGGTCCGTCGGAGGCCTACCCCTTCCACGGTCTGTCGGGGCTGCAGGTGCCGTACGTTATTCAAGATGGAAAGGTCTGGCCTCACAGCCCTCCCAAAGGCGGTCACGGTTATCCCTAGAAGCTTGAGCGATGAGCAATGTTAGAATTTAAGACATGAAGGGAGGAGCCGAGCATGACCAAAAAGGAGAGCGCTGAGGCGGGGAGGGCCCTCGGGCCGGAGGATCTGGGGGGACTCGCCTATCACCTCTTCAATGAGGGGCAGGCGGTCGTCGATACCCGTCCCACGGAAGCCATCGTCTGGCTCGTGCAGTGCCTGCGGATCCTCAAGCAGATCCCGCAGAACAACCAGTTCTATACTTCCGTCTTCTACTTCATCGGGCGCGCGTTGGCCCAGTTAGGACGCAACGAGAAGGCCGCCTGCGTTCTCCGGGCGACGGTCTACCTGAATCAGCAGGAGGAGGGCGAAACAGTTGCCGACAACCTCTACGCCACCGCCTCCCTCTTCGCCGCCATCGGGGCCCGCGCGCTGGCCCACGACTGGTTTCAGGAGGCCTGCCGCCGGTACGAAACCCTCGGGCGCTCCGAGCAGGTCGCCCGCTGCCGCCAGGAGATAGAGCGCACCGCTCCCCAGCGGGCAGAACAGGCCGCCCGGGCGGGGACCCATCCCGTGGAGATCACCCTCCTCCTCGAGGGACGAGTCATGGACCGGCTGACGGTTACCTTCGATGGTGAGGTGCGCTGGCAGGAGCTGCAAAGCACGCCCTACGACCGTCCCCTCCCCGTGGGTCGGAACGTGCCCTGGGAGATCCCCTGCGCCCGCCTGTAGAAAACTCGGGCACACGAGTTAAAGTCCTTGACCTTTGGACCTCTCAACTTTCAACTGACCTTCAGAGGAGAGAATGGGAAGACGGGTAACCTTCTATGCGGTCGAGCAGGACTTCGCGTCGCTGCTAGGCTTCGCGCAGGACCTGGGCCTGTTGGCCCTCCCTCGGATTGTGCCGACGGACGTCTATGACCTCGGCCAGGTGGAAGCCCTATCCCCCCTACAGCGACAGGATGAAGGGGGTTTCTATCTGATTCCAGAAGAGGTCCCTGTCGCAGAAGCCTTCTACAAGGAGTTTGATAAAGATCCTTCCCGCTCCTACTTGATGCCGCACGTATCGCCTGTGATCAAAACAGGACCTTGCCGTCGCGAGGGCGATGAACTTTACCACAGTCGTATCTACATTGAGGCACCCCGGCAGGGCCCAGGAGCAGATTGCATCTATAAAATCTACGGTAAGTTAGCCAGGTATATACGTAAGTGGACCAAGGTTGAAGAGGGCACCTACGCCGGGCCTGTCACCATCGAACTTGTAAAGGATGGTAAGCTGCGGCTTATGGTAATAGGGGGGCGGGAATTGGAGGTAACAGTCGATGAGGAGACAACGGAGTGACCAGACCTGAAGTAGAGTGGGTAGAGATCCCGGCGGGTGAATTCGTACAGGGATTGACAGACAGGCAGAGAGCTGACTTTCAGCAGTGGCTTTACGAGGGCTACGGCATTGGTGATCTAGAACCTGACGTCCAACGCTGGATCCAGAAGACCCTGAAAGAGCCGCTGGCACGCTCACCGGAGATCAACAGAATTCGGAAACAGGAGGTTCTGAAGCGCTATTCACCCGCTCTTCAGTATCGGGATGCTATGTGGGCATTGGCAAACATTCCACGGGCCAAAACGTACTTCCTTCCCAAATTCTACATAGCCCGCTTTCCCATTACCCACGCTCAAGCCGAGCACTTCTATCGTTCTCCCATAGCCAAGGAGATGGGTTGGGACAAGAAGAAACGCCCCATCGGTAGCGATGAAATGGAAGACCGACCCGAGATGTTCATGTTCTGGGAGCAGGCAGAAGCTCTCGCTTCCTGGCTGGGAGGACGTCTACCCTCTAGCCTTGAGTGGGAGAAGGCTGCTCGAGGACTTAATGGTCTTCTGTACCCCTGGGGAAATGAGTGGAATCCAGGTGCGGGCCATTTCAGAACGCCGGAGGCCCATAAGGGGGGCGACCCAGAAAAGCACCAGGGACGTCTGACAGCAGTGGACGCCTATCCGGAAGGTGCCAGTCCGTA
>CAYXVS010000369.1:0-3327 GCA_964468735.1 uncultured Anaerolineales bacterium
TGCTCGAACTTGAGGGTGCGGCTGTTTTCGCTGACGGTGCGGACGGTGCTTTCGTCGAAGCCCTGGGCGCGGTGGGCGCGGATTTCCAGGGTGATGTTGACGTCGCTGCCGACCTGGCTGGTGAGGCGCTGGATGACTTCTTCGACGATGAGGCCCATTTCGCGGTTGACGCGCTGGGCGTCGATCTGGACGCGCCCGTAGTAGCGCGAGAGGGTTTTGGGCTGGGGTTCTGGCTCGACGACGCGGCCCCCACCCTCGCCCGCGCCTCCTTCGCTGACTTTGCCTCTGCCTTTACCTTGTGGGCCGGGCTGCGGCGAACGTTCCGGCTTCTTGATCTCCGGCGGCAGCTCGACATGATCGGGGTGGATCAGCAGGCTGTGCTCGTCGAAGTAGATAGTGCCCTGCTGGCGCAACAGTACGCCGGTGTGGTAACCGTCGGGATGCTTCCCTGTGGCATAGGCGATGGGCGCATCGAGCCGGCTCACGCCCGCCTTGACGGCCTGGATGAGCACGTTGCGATCCGCCAGGCGCGGCAGGTAGACGTACTGCGCCAGGTACTCCCAAAGCTGCTTGAGGCCCACGTCCCACCCGCGCTCATCGTTCCAGATGTAGCGCTCTAACTCCATCCGCAGGATGTCGGGCGACCACTCTTCGATGAGCAGGCCGGCATTGCGCAGTTTGCGCGCGGCGCGGTCGTAGAAGTTCTCGTCGCCGCGAATGCGGTTGGCCTGGATTTCGATGGGGCCGAGGGGTTCCGGCTGTATCGGCGCGAGCAGCCAACTGTAGCTGTTCTGCACGCGCAGATCCACCGTCTCATCGGCCTTGCTGAGGCTGGCGCCGACCTGGCGGCGCTGTTGGGCATCGAGGTTGAGGGCTTCTTGATCGTCCTTGATGGAACGCCAGGCCAGATGCTTGCGCATAGCATCCCGCAGAGCTTCAGCATCGTGCTCATCGGGGGCCAGGAAGACGAGCATGTTTTTGTAGAGCCGCTGCGCGCTCCCTCGGCTTTCCAAAATGCGCTCGACCTCGGCTTGCGCCGGGGTCTTGGCGGAGGTGCGTTTGTGGGGCGTCTCCGGGTCGAGCACGACGATGCGCACGCGCTCCTCGTCGCTTACATCGCCGGTATCGGGCGGCGCGACGTGGTAGGCGGCGAAGTCCCGCGTCTTGGGGACGGCCCGCAGGCGCTTGGTCAGCTCCCGGGTCACCTCGTCCTCGCGGTAGCTCTGGGCGCGGTCACGGGCCAGCTTGTTGACCGTGGGCCGCGTATCGTACCAATAGCGGCTGCCATCGCTGTAGAGGTAGGTGAGCTGGGTGCCCATCCGGCGCAGCGCATCGCCAAAGGCCGCGGATGGCTCGCCGGGCTGGACGCAACCTAAGCGCACGCGGATCTCTTCCAGGCCGCGGACGCGCTGCCCGGCCACCGAGGGCGCGCTCCCGACGAAGATGGTGCGCGCCACGCGCCGAGTGGCATTGTAACGCCCCAGGGCGGGCACGTTGCCATCGATCTTGAAGGGGCGCGAATCGGGGCCGTCGATGTCGGTCTCGTAGACGGCGGCCCAGGTATCGGGCAGATAGCGCAGCAGTTCGTTGCGCACGGGTGTGGTATCCAGGGGCAGTGTGCCCGGCAGGATCAGGAGCGCCTGGTCGCCGCGCGTCCACAACTGGTGGATGACGGCGGCCATCAGCCGGAGCACACCGCGCGTGCGCTGGAAGCGTTCGAGGGTGGACCAATCCTGGTAAAGCCGGTCGAAAAGCTCAGGGTGGATGGGATAGGCGGCGCGCATCCGTTCGAGGTAGTCGCGTTCTGCCACGCCGGAGGGGAACTCCGTGCTGGCGTTCCGGTACAGATCCCCAAAAGCGTTGATGACGGCATCGCGGGCGGCGTGATCCACCTCCGAAGAGAAGAGGCGGCGGCGCACGATCTCGAAGCTTTCGGCGGTGGTGACGGGCTTCCAGACCGATTCGATGCGCCCGACGATGTGCGCGAGGGTGTCCAGGGCGGTCTGCCCCGCCTCGCCGCCGACCTCGATGGCGGATTGGGGGACTGAGACCAGCAGCATCGATTCCGCCGTGCGTTTGATGGCTTCGGTGAGGGCCTGCATAAAGGTCATAATGGATTCGAATGTCCCGCCCGGCAGGCGCTCGGTCACGCCGTAGAGGTTACGGGCGTAGGCCACCAGCTCATCGATGATGATGAGGCACGGGCCGAACTTGAAGAAGAGTTCGTTGAGGGTATCGGAGCCGGGGCTGACGCCGGCCTGATCCGCCTGGGCGACGAGGGCGTAGGCCTCGTCGCCGCCAAGCTGGTAGGCCATCTCGCCCCAGAGGGTGTGGACGGTGACGTCGGGGTATTCGCGGGGGCGCGCGGGATCGAGGGCCGTGCCTACGAGTACGGCGATGTTGGCTTCCGGCAGGTCGACGTCGCCGATCTCCTCTCTGATCAACTCGCCGCCGGGGATGTCGCCCAGCTTGATCTGCCCATTGCAGAGGTGGTAGAGCGCTAACATGCTGTGGGTCTTGCCGCCGCCGAAGGTGGTCTGGAGCTGCACCACAGGATCGCCGCCCTGGGCCGTGAGCCGGCGGATGCCGGTGACGAGCAGCGCCCGCAAGCCCTCGGTGAGGTAGGTGCGGCGGAAGAACTCGATGGGGTCCTGATATTCGGCCTCGGCGGCGCCGGCGAGGACTTGGGAGAGGTCAGCGGCGAACTCGGCCTGGATGTAGCGCCCGCTGGCGACATCGGGATGGGGCTGGACGACATCGCGCCAGGATTTGAGGCCGGTGAGGGTCGTGATCTCCATCCCCTGCGCCACGACGGTCTGCTGGCGGGCCTTCTCGGCCTCGGCCTCGAAGCGCAGGTGCAGCAGATCGCGCCCGATCTCCTCGACGGCGGCGGCCTCCGGTCCCGCGCTGATCATCTTGAGCAGCCGGGCGGCGGTATCGGCGACGCGGTAGGCCTCGTCGGTGGTGAAGGCGCCTTCGTGCGCCCAGGTGTTGCGCGCGCCGATCATCTCGCTGACGTAAGAGCGCCCGATGTGACCGAGTTTATCTTGGAAGATTTCGTTCCACTGCCGCCACATCAAATGCAGGCAGGCGGCGGTGTCTAAGGCTTCCAGGAGGGCGCGCTCCCCAGTCCAGGCTTCCTGGGGCAGGCCGGGATAGCTGGCGGTTCCCAGGGTGCGATCCATTTCATCGACGAAGTGTTGGCCATAGCGGGTGTGATATTCGCGGATGATGAAGGGGCCAATTCCCTTTTTGAGCACAGCTAAGATGCGCCCGACGCGCTCGCGGTTGCTGAGGGCCATAGATTTCTCCTTGTATAAATCAGTT
>CAYXVS010000370.1:0-2063 GCA_964468735.1 uncultured Anaerolineales bacterium
TAACTTTCAACTGATTTTTTACAGGAGTTGAACTTGAACCGATACTATCACATGCAACACCCAGAGGGCAAAGTCTGGGACATCGGCGCAGGCGGCGCGGTCGTGCGCGGGAATCGCGTGCTGATGGTGCGCAAGACCTACGGCGCGGGCAAGGGCCGCTGGGCCATCCCCGGCGGCCTGGTCGAACACGAGGAGCTTTTGGATGAGGCCGCCGCGCGCGAGGTCTTCGAGGAGACCGGCGTCCGCGCGGAGACGGTCGCCTTGCTGGCGGTGCGCTCACGCTACGGCGATCTCGGCGGCGCGGTCTACGTCGTCTTCAAGATGCGGCCGCTGAGCGGGGAGCCGACGCCCGACGGCGTGGAGGTCGACGCCGCCCGCTATCTCTCCGCCGAGGAGGTGTTGGCTTTGGCCGATCACGAGATCTTCGCGCTTTCGCGCAACGTCGCCCTGGCCGCGCTGCGCGATGCAATAGGCCTAGTAGAGACGCCGTGTCCACCCACCTCCGGCCCGGCGTACCGGGCGTTCGTCGCGCCCACCGAGCTATGACGGCCAAGAGCTATCGCATCAGCCGAAAAAGCCCCCTGCGCCGCGCAAGCCTGGCGCTGATGCTCACACTCGCCGTGGCCTTCTCCCTCCTGGGCTGCCGCGCGCGTCCCGGCGCCGAGATCGTCCCCCGTCCAACGCATACAAACACACCTACGCCCGCCTCAAGCCCAACGCCGACCCCCACGCCGCTGATCCCCACCCCACACCCCACGCGCGTCCCGCCCGAATCGACCGCGATCTCCTACACCGTCCGGCCCGGCGACACCCTCAGCGGGATCGCGACGGCCTTCGGGACCTCGGCGGAGCAGCTGATGCGCATCAACGGCCTGCCCAACGGGGATGTGCTGGCGGCCGGGCAGGTGCTCCAGGTGACGTTGGCGGCGCAGCACGTGGGGCCGGAGACGGTGCTGATCCCCGACAGCGAGGCGGTCTACGGCCCCACCTACGCCGATTTCGATATCGCCGCGCGCGCCGAGGCGTGGCCCGGTCTCTTCAGCGCCTACACCGAGACCGTCGGCAGCGTGGAGATGACGGGGCCGGAGATCGTCCAGCAAATCGCGGAGCAATATGGCGTCGGGCCGCGCGTGCTGCTGGCGCTGCTGGAGCTGCGCGGCGGCTGGCTTTCCGACCCCGATCCCGCCCCGACGGCGCGCACCTATCCCCTGGGCTACGCGGCGCAGGAGCACTGGGACGGCCTCCACACGCAGCTCTCCATCGCGGCCAACGCGCTCAACGCGGGCTTCTACGGCTGGATGGAGGATGACCTGTGGCTGATCCAAACCGAGGATGGGACGTACATTCAGTTCGCGCCGACGCTCAACGCCGGGACGGCGGGCGTGCAGCGCGCGCTGGCCGGCGGCGCGGAGGATTACGCAACGTTCGTGGCGGATGCTGCGCGCTTCGACGGGGTCTATCGCCGGCTCTTCGGCGATCCCTTCGCCCGCGCCCTCGCGCTGATCCCGCCCGATTTGGAGGCGCCGGAGATGACGCTGCCCTGGCCGGAGGACGAGACGTGGTACTACACCGGCGGGCCGCACGGCGGCTGGGGAACGGGCAGCGCGTGGGCCGCGTTGGATTTCGTCTCCGACGAGCGCGATCTCGGTTGTATGACCAGCCAGAAGTGGGCGACGGCCGCCGCCTCCGGGCCGGTGATCATCAGCCGGGAGGGCGAGGTGTGGCAGGATTTGGATGGCGATGGTTTTCTGGGGACAGGCTGGGTGGTGCTCTACATGCACGTGGCCTCGGAGGGCCGTCCGCCGGTCGGCGCGCAGTTGGAGGTCGGCGACAAAATCGGCCATCCCTCCTGCGAGGGCGGGGTCGGCAACGCCTCGCACCTGCACATCGCGCGGCGCTACAACGGGCTGTGGATCGCGGCGGATGACCCGCGCTGGCCGCTCACACTTTCGGGCTGGGCGCCCGCGTCGACGGGGCGGGCCTACGATGGCACGCTCACGCGCGACGGCGAAGTCCGCACCGCCGAGGAAGATTGGGTGACGATCAACGCGGTGAGGCACTGA
>CAYXVS010000370.1:2163-3327 GCA_964468735.1 uncultured Anaerolineales bacterium
AGTTGGCGCGGGGGGCGACGCCCGGCGAGTAGGATAAAGGGGATAGCGCGTCGCGGCGCGATGCCCAACTTGCGCAGGTCGGCCAGATCGCGCAGCGCGCCCTGGCGGCGCGCGCGGAGGATACGATCCGCGCTCGTCAGGCCGATGCCGGGGACGCGCAGCAGCGCCGCGCGGTCGGCGGTGTTCACCTCGATGGGCGCGTGGCTGAGGTGGCGCTCGGCCCAGGCCAACTTGGGGTCGCGATCCTGCGGGAGATTGCCCTCCGCGTCGAAGGGCAATTCTGCGACAGAAAAGCCGTAATCGCGCAGCAGGAACGAGGATTGGTAGAGCCGATGCTCGCGCTGCGCCGGGGACGGCGGATGCCCTTCTAACGGCGTATCGATCACGGGCGAGAAGCTGCTGAAATACGCGCGCTTGAGGCCCACGTTGTGATAGAGATAATCCGTGGTGGTGAGCAATTCGCTATCGGACTCATCCACCGCGCCGACCACGAACTGCGTCGTGGAGCTGGGCCAGGGGCCGGGTTCGCTGCGGCGGATCTCCTCGATCCATTGGAGGCGCTGCAACAGCTCCGAGGCGAAGTTCTTGCGCGGGGCCAACGCGGCCAGGCGCTCGGCGTTGGGCGCCTCCAAATTCACGGAGACGCGATTCGCCAATCGCATCGCCGCTAAGACCTGATCCCGCTCCGCATCGGGCATGACCTTGAGATGCAGATACCCCCGAAATTCATAGCGCTGCCGCAGGATCTCCGCCGTGGCCAAGATCCGCTCCTGGGTGTTGGCCCCGCCGCCCGCGACGCCGGAGCTGAGGAAGATCCCCTCCACCACGCCCTGGCGATGCAATTGGATGAAGGCCCCCGCCAACTCATCCGGCGTGAAGGTCGTGCGCCGGAAGTCGCGCCCATCGCGGAAAGGGCAATAGATGCAGTTGCGCTCGCACGCGGAGGTGAGGAGCGTCTTAAGCAGGGGGATGCGCTTGCCGCCGGGGAGCACGGCGTTATAGACCGCGCCCTCCAGATCCAAATCTCTGGCGCGGCGCGGCGGCGGTTGCGGCGCATCGGTCTCCTCGGCCGGCTCGTAGCAGGTCGCCGGGCCGAGGAGGCGGAGTTTTTGTAGTGCGTCCATAGAGTTAGTCGGTTCGTCCTCAGTCGGTTAGTCTAAGGTC
>CAYXVS010000371.1:0-3325 GCA_964468735.1 uncultured Anaerolineales bacterium
GCGGGGAAGCGGAGGATAAAGGTTGTGCCTTGATTTTCCGCGCTCTCGAACGTGATCTCGCCGTCGATGTCCTTCACAATCCCGTAACTGATCGAGAGGCCCAGGCCCGTGCCCTCGCCCACCGGCTTGGTGGTGAAGAAGGGCGTGAAGATATGCTCGTGTTTGTGCGCGGGGATGCCGATGCCATTGTCGGCGATCTCGGCGACGACGGCGTCGCCGTTCCGGTAGGTGGAGATGCGAAGCTGCTTGCGAAAATCTTGCGATGCGATTTTCACGCGGCCCTCTTTCACCCGGCTTTCCATCTCGGTCATCGCGTACTCCGCGTTGCTGATCAGGTTGAGAAGCACCTGTTCCAGGCGATTGGGTTTGCCCAACATCAAGAGCGGTTCGGGGTGCAGATCGAAGGTCACCTCGACGTTGTGTAATTTCAGGCGCTCGCCGACTAAGATAAAGCTCTCTTTGATGGTGTGATTCAAATTGAGGGTGCTGGCGCCCCGAGGCGAGGTGCGGGCGAAGGCGCGCAGGTGGTTGATGATTTGGCGGCTGCGTTCGATATCGCCCTCCAGATCCTCGCCCATCTGATAGAGTTCGTCGGGATCAAGGGGCTGCTTGCCCGCGCGGGCGTTTTCGCTCAGCAACTTGAGATAATCGGCGTCGAAGAGCATCGCCGTCAACGGCTGATTTAGCTCGTGGGCGATGCCGGTCGCCATCTCGCCCAACGCCGCCAACTTCGCGGTCTGGATGACCTTGGCGCGCTCAAACTCCAACTCCTGCACCTTCTCATCCACCAACTTCTCCAGGTGATGCGTATAGTCGTGGAGCTGCGCTTCCATCGCCTTCCGCTCGGTGACATCCTCGGCGACCTTCACGTAGTGCGTGATGACGCCATGTTCATTGCGGATGGGGGAGATGGAGGCGGATTCCCAATAGGTCGTCTCATCCTTGCGCAGATTGCAAAATTCGCCGCGCCACTCCTCGCCCCTGCTGATCGTATCCCACAGCTCATCGTAGAACGCAGGAGAATGATTGCCGGATTTGAGGATGCGCGGGTTTTGGCCCATGGCCTCTTCTTGGCTGTACCCCGTCAGTTGGGTGAAGCGGGGGTTGATGTATTCGATAGCCCCATCGATGTTGGTGATGACGACGCTGCTGGGGCTTTGCTCGATGGCGCGGGAGATCTTGCGCAGTTGCGCGTTTATCTGCTTGCGCTCGCTGATATCGCGGAAACTGGCGACCGCGCCGTAAATCTCGCCGGTGTGATCGCGCAAGGGCACGGCGCTCACGGAGAGCCACTTCTCGCCCTCCGGGCCGACGATGCCGATCTCCTCCTGGGTCTTCTTCTCTCCTTCCTGCAGCGCAATCATCAAGGGCGTTTGATCAGGCGGATGGGGCGCGCCCTCGGTATCGACATAGCGCCAGGGATGCCGGAATTCGTAATATCCAGTCGCTTCGTCACGTTCTAGCTCTAAAATCTCCTCCGCGCTGCGATTGGCGTAGGTGATGTTGTTATCCGCGTCCACGCGAATGATGCCATCGACCATTGTCTGCAACATCGTATCCAAGCGCTGCTCGGCCTCGCGGAGCGCCCGCTCCGCCGCCTTGCGCTGGCTGATATCCCTGGCGATGGTCGAGGCGCCGATGATCTCCCCCTCGGCGTTGCGAATGGGCGAGACGGAGAGGGCCATTGGGATGACGTGTCCATCGCGATGCACGCGCGTGGTCTCCAAGTTGCGCACCCGTTGCCCCTGCCGAATTTGGGTTAGAATATGATCGATTTCATCGCGGCAATCTGGAGGGGAGATGTCACAGATATGCTCGCCGATGACCTCCTCGGCGGGGTAGCCGTAGATCTGCTCGGCGCCGGTGTTCCAACTGGTGATGATGCCGCCTAGGGTCTTGCCGATGATTGCGTCGCTGGAGGATTCGACGATGGCCGCCATCCGCGCGCGCATCTCCTCCGCCTGTTTGCGCTGCGTGATGTCGGTGATCAATGCGGCGAACTTGCCGCGCGCCGGGCAATAGGCCGCGATCTCGACGCGGCGCTCCGATTTTTTACGGTCCTTATCCAAAAAGAGCGTATCCTCAAAGCGCTGATATTCCCCAAAGAGCGCCACCTTGCCAAATTTCTGAATCCACGCCTCGTTGACCTCCGGCCACACCTCCCGCACGCGCTTGCCCAGGATCTCCGCGCGCTTGAGGCCCGTGATGCGCTCGTAGGCCGGGTTGACCTCGAGGAAGCGGTAGTCGATGGGCTGCTCGTCCTCATCGCAGATAATCTCGTGGAGCGCGAAACCGTCCTGCAAGCTATCGAAGAGGAGCCGGTAGCGCTGCTCGCTGGCGCGGAGGGCCATCTTCGCCCGCTGGCGCTGGATCGTCAGCGCGTAGAGCGAGGCCAGGCGCGCGACAAAGTTGAGATCGCGCTGGGTGTAGTCGCGAGGGGCATTGGCCAACGCGATCTGGCCGACCAACTCATCGCCCAACATCGCCGGCGCGGAGAGGAAGCGCGTGACGGGGATGTGACCGGCGGGGATGCCGGTCGCGCGCTCGTCCTGCGTCAGGTCGTTGACAATGAGGGACTCGTGATGCTCCAGCACCCAACCCCAGAGGCCGCCGAATTCCTTGAAGACGATGCTCTTCTCCGGCACCTGGCACTTGTCCCAAATATCGCGCGTCATCGTCGGGCAGATCAGGTATCCCGTCTGTTGATGGATGTAGCCGACGTAGCCGAAATGGCTGCGCGTGAGCTTCTTGGCCTCTGCTAACACCATATAGGAGATTTCCTCAAAGGAGGATTGCGAGATCATCGCCTTGGATAACTTCGCCAGGATCGCGTTGACCTTGGATTCCCAAGCCAGCGCCTCCTCGGCCTGTTTGCGGGCCGAGACATCGCGCAGGGAGGCTAAATAGGCGGGCTGATGTTCCCACTCGGTGGCGACGACGCGCATCTCGACGACGGCCTGCGTCCTATCGGGGCGCAGGAGATCCAACTCGGCGGTCTCGCCGACGATCACCGGGAAGCCGAAGACCTTACCCATCAGCTCCTCGATTGAGCGCCCAAAGAGCGCCTCGGCGGCCGGGTTGGCAAATCGGACGTAGCCTTCTTGATCGACAATCACAATCCCATCGGCGTTCTTTTCGATGATATTCTTGAAGCGCTGTTGCGTCGCTTCTACATCCCGCCGGCATTGGGCTAATTCGGATTGGGTTTTGTTGAGATTGATAGTCATAATTGAATCTCCGGTTGTAAAGACGAATTGCGAATTTAGAATTAAGAATTCAGAATGGGGAATGTGTCATCTATTCAACATTCTAAATTCATCATTCG
>CAYXVS010000372.1:0-3321 GCA_964468735.1 uncultured Anaerolineales bacterium
CCTCAGCCTCACCCGTGCCGGCATTCTCGGAGATGAATTCGACGGTGTTGACCACCGGCTGATCCGATTCAGCGACTACGGTGGCAGTGAAGACATAGGTGACGGAGGTGTCAGCGGCCATGTCCCACGGCCCCCAGGTTAGGGTCCGGGTCATCGGGATCGAGGCGGAGCCTTCGGAGACCCAACCGCCGGGTTCAACGTGCATGGGGAGCACGTCTGTCATCACGACGCCTGTGGCCATCGCGCTGCCGGCGTTGGAGAGGGTGATGGTGTAGGTCACGATGTCGCCCACTTCCACATCCGTGGCGGGGACGACGTCCTTGATGACGGTCAGCGCCGTCTGGTTGACCAGGTTCAGCCCCACCAGCACCGGATCGTGATCCGACGAACGATAGGCGTCCGGCGCATAGAAGTCCTGTGGCTTGTACTCGACGTTATAGTCGATGACCGAAGGTTCGTCGGCGTTGATGTTCCACACTGCAGCGCCGGTGACCTGTCCATAGACCGCGGGATTGGCAAGAGCATGATCAAGATAACCCGATTGCCCGTCGAAGATGTAGGTGTAATCCGTCGCGCCGAGCAGGTCGGTATAACCCGCGTCCTTGGCCACGCTGATGGGATCCTCCATCGCGTAGGCGTTCAAGTCGCCGATGATGAGGAAGTCGGGGTCGCCGCTGTTGGTGGGATCGGTCGCCAGCCACTCGACCTGGATTTCCATCGCGCGCTTGCGGGTGAGGTTGCAGTTACCCTGTCCATCGCCCACATCGGGATCGCCAAGGTCGGCACAGGAGGAGCCTTTGGATTTGAGGTGGTTGACGGCGGCGGTGAAGCGCTCGCCGGTGGCGTTTTCCTCGAAGGTCTGGGCCAGCGCGGGACGATTTTTGTCCTCACGGTACTCGGGGTTGTAGGAATCATCGAGGATGGCGGCTGTACCGACCGGCGTCACGCTGGCCGGCTTGTAGAGGAGGCCCACGGCAATCGCGTCGTCGCCGATCTTGTCCACACCGGGGTCGATGAAAGCGTAGGTCCCAGCGCCGGCCTCTTCATTTAAGCCGTCTACTAGATCGTAGATGGCGCTGTCCGTCTCGTAGCCGTTGTTCTCGATCTCCATCAGGCCCACCACGTCGGCATCTAACGCGACCAACGCGGTGATGATCTTGGTTCGCTGACGGTCGAACTCGGCTTGATTGTCCGCGCCACGCTCTCCGAACGTGGTGAAGTAGTTGAGCACGTTGAAGCTGGCGACCCGCAAGCTGCCGCCCACGTCCGGCGGCGTTGCTGATCGCTCGTTGTCCCGGTCGATGACGACGTTCGCCGTCGGGTGGATCCGGTAGTCTTTGGTCGACGGCACGCCGGTGTTGATGGGGCCTTGATCCAGCACGCCGGTCAGGCCGACAGCGACCACATCGCCCGCCCGCAGGGTATCGTTGACGCCAATGTAGGGGATGGGATCGGGGTTCTGGGACGTGCTGCCATCATCCAGCACCAACAGACGACGCGCGTTCTCATTCACCTGATCCCAGTAGGCCGCGCTGCCCGGTTCATGCAGGTGCGTCGGCTGGTACATCCGGTCGCCGGCGCCTAACGTGACCTGTCCAAAGCGGCCCTGGAAGTAGTTCTGCTGCACCGTCATTGTATGCGGGAGGGTGACTAGCATGCCCTCGTAGCGCTCCATCTCGTCGTTGATTGTCTCGGGCAAGGTGATCACAGTAGCCGACGGCACGATGGCCATCGAATCCAGCACACTCAACGCGCTGATCGATTTAAGTTGGGTCAGGCCATCATATTCATCGACTATGCCGGTTACTTTAACTCTATAACCGACTTCGACATCCTCACCGTCGGGATCGTAGACAAAGATGCCGTCCGAAGTCAACGGGTTATCGTCGCCAAGCGGGTCTTGCATGAAGAACCCACGCATCTCATCAGTCTCTTGGAAATCGGCCACGACCACGCCCTCGACAGTAGCCTCCTGACCCACGTAGGGACTGATAAAACCCTCGCCCTGGAGGTGGTAGATGCGCAATTCGCCGATGGCGGTGTTGACCGGGGCGCCGAAGGTCGGCGTGACGTAATTCATGGCCGAGACGGCGTAATCGTTGTTGATGATGAGGCCGCTAGTTTCGGCGGCCGTCACCACGAAGCGGACGTTGACCTCATCCATATAACCCAGAGATGCAACATCCCAACTGACGACGCCGTTTTCCTCCGCGCCATTGTCCAGCGCGTAAGCGAAAGCAGTGTTGTCCGGCACGGCGTCGGTGATAACCAAATTGTCCAACGCGAAGCCCATCTGGTTGGCGATGGTCAGGGTGTAGGTGAAAGCCTCGCCCTCCGAGACGGTGGCGGGTGCTGACTTTTCGATGGCGATGATACCCTTTTCCAATGCGTCGTCGGCGTCGCGAGGCATGATCTTGTACTCGCTATAGTCATAGGCCAGGGGCCCGCGCAAGAGAGCAAACGTGTCACTGACAGCGGGGCTAGGGGTATAGGCCCAATCATCCGCCTTGCCAATGCCGTCGCTGGCATCCGTAAAGGCCCAAATACCATAAGACCCCGTCGCCGTCACCGTGATGTCGCGGGTCTCGACAAAAACGCCCTCGTATCCTTCGCTGACGTCGGGATTGTCGTACGGAATCTCGTCCACCATCACGACGCTGGGGCCATAGAGGTCGTTGCCGCTGCTGAGGATCTCCACGTTGCTGGGGGAACTGAACTCGGTGACGCCATAGTATTCAACGACGCTGCCGGTGACCGCGACCTCGTCGCCAACGTTCACCTCGCCGCCGTTGTAGACGTAGATGCCGCGCCAGGGGCCAGCGGCTTCGGCGATGAAGTAGTGGCTGCCGTAAACGGCGTAGACGACGCCGCGCACCGTCACGCTTTCGCCTGCGCAAAGCGAGGGATACGTGCCGCCGCTGCCCGGCTCAGTCGTGTGCTGGATGCCGTAGATGGTGTTGCAATCTCGGATCAGCGTCTCAACCGGATCGCCGACGGTCGCCGTGGGCCAATCGGAGGATTGGACCATGTAGTTGGCATTGGCGACCACGGTCATCTCCGCCGGCGCAGTGACGACGATGGTGTAGCTCAGCATGTCGCCATGGGCGATGCTGGCCGATTCGGTCCATGTGATGGTGTGCGTCGCCTCATTCCACGTCCCCTCCGGGCTGGAGCTGGCATAGTTCAGGCTGAGCGGCAGGGTGTCGCTGATCCACAGATCGTTGATCGTCTGGGCAGTCTGGTTCTCGAACGTCAGGGTGTAGGTGAAGGCCTCGCCGGGCGGCGTGAAGGCTGGGGCATGCTTGTCGATCAGCAGGCCAG
>CAYXVS010000373.1:0-1739 GCA_964468735.1 uncultured Anaerolineales bacterium
AATAAACCAAGATGATTTAGATAAGCGATATATTGATTGTATGAGCAGCGATTATTGTTGGGTCTTTTGGATTTCGTCGAACAACTCCTTAGATAGCCCTAAAAGCAGCGAAGATTTGCGCGTTTGTGGGGATCACAGACCTTTTTGGCGTCGTTATTGAGTTGAGGAGGGGATAATGTAATTTCACCCGGCGAATTCCTGAAGAGCCTTATTGTTCCCCCACCCGTTTCAAAACTCGTGTCATCAGCGATTGGCTCATATAAAATGGGAGGTGTTGGAGTTTGGTCAGCATAGGTTTCAGCGGACCGACAAAATCACGTTGCCGTGCCTCAACTAGAATTCCTAATGTGCCTACAATAGCAAGCCCACCTTGCACTGCGCGCCGTCGCCCACGACGTTCATCCATAAGCAATAGGCTTGCTTGTAATTCATGAGCCAGCACGATGGCCTCGCTCTCACCAACATCCAATTGATCCAGTAACAAATCCACAGCCAGTTGGTTCGTCACAGGTGTGACAAGCAACCACGACGCTGAACGAAACTCATCCACGCCGATAGCATCGGGCGCATATAGCAGTTCATCCTGGACCGCTTGGGGAATGTGAATCGCGCCAAACAATCGAGGGAGTAACGCAAGTTGCTCCAACCAGGCAAGAGCAATCAGAGGTGTTGCATTGGAGACTACAGTTGATTTGACCACTTACGCACCGCCGCGACCTCTGCTTCTAACTCTTCAGGTGTGTAATCAAGATAGGGGATTTTTTCCTCAGCCAGCAGACGGATAAAGTCTAAGCGATGTATCCCC
The DNA here is from genome assembly GCA_964468735.1 of uncultured Anaerolineales bacterium. Taxonomy (GTDB): domain Bacteria; phylum Chloroflexota; class Anaerolineae; order B4-G1; family SLSP01; genus JAAAOZ01. The sequence continues at coordinate 806 of CAYXVS010000373.1, forward strand.
AAGAGCTGTGCAGCTCTACCAGATGAGATGCGATCCCGGCGATAGAGTGACAGAACAAACGCGCGCAAAATTTCAGCGCTGGCCATCTCTGCCGAAAGTCCACACTCGGACAGTAAAGTCTGCGGCACATCCACCGTTACAGATATAGCTTTCGTCTCTGGAAAATCTAACGTATCTCGCATTTTGTTACCCCTCGTCATCCGCCAAGATCGACCGCAGCGCGGCCAATTTCTCCGTCTCATCGAAGATCGCGCGGACGGGCGCCTCGAACCCCGGCACGATAGTGCTGCACACGACGCCCGTATCGGTCTTTACGTGCAAGTCGTAAGCCTCATCTTCCAGCACGTATTGCTCAACCATCTCGTCATCGGGGTCAATAATCCAATACTCGGCCACGCCGTGCGCGGCATAATCCACGAATTTGACGCCCCGGTCAGTGGCCTCCGTCGAGGGCGAAAGCACCTCCACGACCAAATCCGGCGCGGGGAATTTCATCTGATCCGGCGTGAACGTTTGCGCCTTGTCCGGGCCGAAGTAGACGATGTCCGGCTTGTAGTCATTGCGAGTGAGTGTGATCAGCCACTTTTCGTGGCCGACGAGGCCCAGGTTATGCTGCCGCGCGTAGATATTGAGCATCGTGAACAGATTTTGACTGACGATATTATGGCGTAGTTTCGCAGGTGATTGCACAACGACCTCCCCGTTGATGAATTCGACCTTGTGCTCTTCGGACATCTCTTCATAGAAGCGCTCACGCTTTTCACGCTCGGCGGCTAGCACGGATTGAAATTCCTCTACCACGCGCGGTAGCTGCGGGGAATGAAGCAGTTGTTGCACAGCCGAGATGATAGGAGAGCCAGCGATGCGATCCAAGGTATTCATAGCTCATCTCCTCCCTGATACGTCGCGATCTCTACATTAATATTACGTGTAA
>CAYXVS010000373.1:1839-3317 GCA_964468735.1 uncultured Anaerolineales bacterium
ACTAAACAGATACTATGGCGTTACATTCAGTATAGCATGAATTGATCATCAAGGGTTTGACGCCCACCGTGGCGTGGACGCTGTGCCAGGGGCCGTAATCCTCGCGGCGGACGTCGAGGCCGCGCGCGGCCATGAGCGGGACTTCGTCGCGCATGTAGTCGCCGATGAGGGACCAGAGCGAGGCCAAGCCCTGCGCCACGAGATTGCCGTCGCGGGCCTCGCCCGCATCGATGATGACGAGTTTCCCGCCGGGGCGGAGGACGCGGATCATGTCGTCCAGGGCGGCGTCCGCGTCGGGGATGGCGCTGAAGGTGAAGGTCAAGAGCACGGCGTCGAAGCTTTCGTCCGCCCAGGGGAGCGCGACGGCGTCACCCACACACAGCGCCGACGCGAGGTGCTGCGAGCGCAATCGCGCCTGAGTGCGGAAAGCCATGCCCGGCGCAAGATCCACGCCCGCCGTGGTGTAGCGCGCGGCCAACTCGGCGTGGAGACGACCGCTGCCAAAGCCGACCTCCAACAGATGGGCGCCAGGCGGCGGCAGGTAGCGCAGCGCGCGCCGTCGCAGGCGATGGGTAGTGGAGGCGGTGAACCAATCAACAGCGTCATAGAGCCACGCAAAGCGGTCGTAGAGCGGTTGCCAGAGATGCGATTGCAGCCAGTGCTTCTCTTGCCGGCGCAGCCACCAGATCGCGGCAAGGCCTAAGACCGCGCCGCTGATAATTCCTGTAAGCCATTTACGCTTCTGTTGTTGAGTCTTCATCCGCCCCTCCCATCTCTCCCGTTGATGTTGACCGCACTTGCTCCAGCGTCGCATCCGAAGGCTCAGATACAGATGACGAGGCTTCTGGATGATCCTCTGGTGTCTCAGCATCATCGTCAGGTGCGCGACGCGAGGCGGCGATGCGCATCCCGCCCTCGATTAGGACGGCGATGCCCATGCCGATCCAGATCAGCCGCGCCCACCCTCGATGCTCGGTGGCGGCCAAACCGGCGCAGAAGAGCAGTAGGCCGCCATCTAAGCTCAGGGCATAGCCTAATTCGTCTAACTTCTCGCTCACCTTTTTATGGCTCATTCGCGCTTCGTAGTGGGCATAACTCCAAGTCGCCAACAACACCGCGAGGCCTAAAATCCACAGGAAATTGGAGAACACGCCCCATAAGTCGATCATATCTGCCATAGTTCATCCTTGTCTTTAGCTACAGTCTAAATCAGCAGATTAAGCAGATGGAGCAGATGTACGCTCAGGTCCTAACCTTGCGAAGGTTGCGCAAGTAACCTCAAATAGTTTGTAGTAGGCGCAACGAGCCGGTTAATCTGTTTGCCAAGATTCCCGTTAACCTTCGCAAGGGTTCCCGACTCGAATTTTCAAATATACGCTTACGTTCCCCCGCCATCCCCCGCTTTTCGGTCATGCTTCGCGCCCAAATTAACGCTTAATCTGCTTACATCTGCTCCATCTGCTGAGTGTCTTTTAGTG
>CAYXVS010000374.1:0-3305 GCA_964468735.1 uncultured Anaerolineales bacterium
GGCGGCAGGATGATGCGCCGTCCGGCGACCTCCACCACCTCGACGGGGACGTCGTAGGTCGCGGAGAGATGCGCGGAGGTCAGCGCCTCGCGCATCGGGCCGGAGGCCAAGACCTGCCCCTGACGCAGCAAAACCACGAATTCCGCCACGTCGGCGGCCAGCGCCGGCTCGTGCGTCGTGAAGACGACGGTCACGCCCCGGTCGGCCAAGCGCCGCATGATGCGCAGCACCCGCCCCTTGTTGCTCAGATCCAAGTGTGAGGTCGGCTCATCTAGCAGCAGGATGCGCGGCCGTTGCGCCAGCGCCCGCGCGATCATCACCAGTTGGCGCTCCCCACCGCTCAGCGATTGGATGGGCCGCTCGTGCATCTCTAACATCCCCACCTCCGCCAGGGCCGCCGCTGCCACGTGACGATCTTTCTCTGAGGGCGTCTGGAGCAGGTGCAGATGCGGCGCTCGGCCCAGCAGCACGTACTCCATCACGGAGAAATTGAAGGGGATGTACTCATCCTGAAGCACCAGCCCCATCAATTTGCCGATGTCACGGCGGGTGTAGTGCTGACGCGGGCGCTTGGCTAACAGCACCCCACCCGATGCCGGCGATAGCACGCCTAAGATGAGGTGCAGGAGCGTCGTCTTGCCGGAGCCGTTCGGCCCCAACAGCGCCGTCAAAGCGCCGCCGGGAATGTCCAACGAGAGATCCTCGAAGACGGTATGCTCGCGGCCATCGTAGCCGAAGCGCACGTTGGCAAGCGAAATCATCGGTGAATGGTCTGGCATCATCAAACTCCTTGGTGGCTCGGTGGCTCGGCGGGGCCTCTGTTGGAGGATAAGAAACGCCGGTCACAATTCCTTATTGGCTCTTGTTGGTTTTTAGGTGAAATTGGGGGCGAATGATGCTCAGGCTCTAGTTACACTGAGTTTCACGGAGTTTTTCACAGAGATACACAGAGAGAATCATTTCTCCGTGCTTCTCTGTGCCTTCTCGGTGGTGCTCTGTGTCCAAATTAAACCTGCTGGATGAAAACGGGGTATGATTTCACCGGATTTCCTATATGAGCCTTCTTTATTTTTCCCGTGTGATCATCAACGCGATGAAGATCAGCGCGCCGAGCAGCGAGGTCAAAATCCCCAGCGGAATCTCGCCGGACATCGCGGCGCGCGCGACGTTATCGCAGAGCATGGCAAAGATGCCGCCGATGAGGATCGCGCCGGGAAGGGCAAGCTCAGCGTTCGCGCCCAGCAGCCGGCGGGCCAGATGCGGCACGATCAGGCCGATCCAGCCGACGATGCCGGCCACAGAGACGAGCGATGCGGTCGCGATGACGGCGGCCACCAGCAGCCCGGCCCGCTCGCGCGCGGGCGCGGCGCCCAGCGAGAGCGCGGTCTTGGTATCCAACGAGAGGACATTCAGCCGCCAGCGCATCAGCAGCATCACCGCGAGGCAGAGCGCCACGACGGGCGCGATGACGATCACATCCGCCCAGGTGATTGCCCACAGGCCGCCCAACATCCAGAAGACGATCTCCGGCAGTTGGGTGAGCGGATCGGCCACGTATTTGAGCAGCCCGACGCCGGAGGAAAAGAGCGCGGAGACGGCGATGCCGGCCAGGACTAAGCGCAGCGTCCAGCCGCCGTAGCGAATGTGGCGGGCCAGCGCGTAGGAGAAGAGCAGGCCCAGGCACGCGAAGAGCGCCGCGAAGCTCTGCACCCAGAACGCCGCCGCATCTAAGAAGATGATGCTGAAGGCCGCGCCGAAGGCCGCGCCCTGCGAGACGCCCAAGAAGCCCGGCTCGACCAGCGGATTGCGGAAGATCATTTGCATGACCATCCCCGCCGCCGAGAGCGCCATCCCCAGCAGGCACGCGGTGAGGACGCGGGGCAGGCGCAGGTTCAGGACTAATCGCTGCGCCAATGGATCGGTGCGCAGACGCGCGGGCGGCATCCAATACGGGGCCGGATAGCGCCCCACAAAAATGGAGAGCGCCATCAGCGCCACACAGCCCAATCCCAGGAGCAGCAACGTCCGCCGGGAACTCACGCGTCCCTAGTCCAGATCGCCTTGCAGGCGCGGTATCACCTCGTCGGTAACTGTCTCCGTATCCAGCCCGTAGAGATGCTCGTAGAAAGCAAAGATCTCCGCCTGAATATCGACCTCCAGCCGCCCCGGATGCACGCGCTCGACCAGCCACATCAGCCCCAAGATCCAGCGGGTGTCCGGCTGATCCCAACTGTAGAAATCCTTGGGGAAAGCGTAGAGTCGCCCGGCTTGGACGGCCCGGAGCTGCTGCCACTGCGGATCGGCGCGCAGCTTTTCCGCAATCGCGTCCACATCGCCGAAGTAGTCGATCACATAGACCTGATCGGGGTTCCAGGCCGCGATTTGCTCCAGGTTGACGATTGCCCAGCCGCCGCCCTGCGCCGCCTCCTTCCAGACCGGGAGGCCGCCGGCCATCTCGACCAGTTGGGTCTGGATCCACGTGGCCGGCGGGGCTTTGAAGGCCACCTCGCCGCCGCGATCGCTGTACTGGAGCATCAGGACGCGCGGCTTGGAGGTCTCTTTGAGAGCGGCCACCGCCGCCGCGACCTGCGCCATGCGCGTCTCGTAGAACGCCCAGACCTCCTCGGCGCGGGCGGGATCGTCGAAGAGTTGGCCCAGAATCGCCAGATCGCGGTCATATTGCTCCGGCGTCTCGAACTCGAGGTAGAGCACGGGCGTCTCCAGGGTCTCTAGAGCTTGTCCCAGGCTATCGGCCATGAAGCTCTTCAGCAGGACGACGTCGGGCCGGGCCGCGACGATCTCCTCAGCGCCGGCATCGACCTCGAAGCGGAGTTTTTCCTCAGCCTGCGGATCTAACAGCTCGACGAAGAAATCGCGCTGGCCGGCCTTGTTCAGCGCGACCACGCGCGCGCGCGCCTCCTCTGGGAAGAGGTAAGCTGTGTCGTTGAGCATAAAGTTGGCCCGTCCGGCGATGGCGATGCGCTGCGGCGGCTCATCAAAGGCCACCTCGCGCCCGCGCGCGTCCGTTATCGTCAGCGTCGCAGCGGATGACGAGGCTTCTGGAGCGGCACCGCTGCACGCGGATAGGATCAAGCTCAATAGGCCGACAAGCGAGAGTAAGCGTTTTATCATAATGGTGTGATTTCCTCCAGTCGTATAAGATTAATCAGCAGATGGAGCAGATGCAAGCAGATTATATTTTAATCTGATCATCCATCTGTGAGGTGCAACGCACTTATGGACTTATTACCAGGCATGTACTCTATGAGACGTTACCCTTACTTCAGTTCAAGTGCGTTGCACCT
>CAYXVS010000375.1:0-1767 GCA_964468735.1 uncultured Anaerolineales bacterium
TACGATCCACTGGCGGCGCGGGCCACGGTCCCGCTGGCCGAGGATCTGCCCTACGGCGCGCACACCGTCGAGGCCACGGCGGAGCGCGGCTGGCAGCAGTGGGCGCTGGCCGATTGGCGCGTCGCCAACCCGCCCGATCCCACCGGCTATCGCATCGGGCTGATGGTCTGGGCGGCGCTGGGCGCGTTGGGGTTGATGTTGGCCAGCGTGGCCGGGCGGCGGGTCGCCTGGGGCGCGCTCGGCGGTGCAATCGCGGCGGCCTGGCGGCGGCTGCGCGGCTGGCTCCGCGCGTTGATCTCGGTGGTGGTGAGCGCGATCTATGTCTTCGCCACGTGGCAGGTGCTCTACGGGGAACCTGTCTTCCGCCGGTTGGGGCAGGGCGAGGGCGCAGCGGCGCTGCTCTTGGCCGCCGCACTCTTCTACTTCTCACCGTGGATGCTCCTCTCGTTAGCCGCTGGCGCGTTGGTCGCGGTGATCGTCTGGATCGAGCCGGCGATGGGGCTGGCGCTCACGATATTGACGGCGCCCCTCTATATGCATCCCCTCTCGCTGCTGGGGAAATCCTTCGCCTTAGCCGAGCTGGTCTTGCTCCCGACGTTGGTCGGCTGGGCGACGCGACTAGTAAGGCGCTGGCGTCGCGGGGACGGCCTTATTTATCCCTCTAAAGGGGACGCGCTGCCCTACCTGCGCCCGATCTTGGCCTTTGTCCTGCTCGCGCTCGTGACGACGGGCTTTGCGGCGCACCGGCGCGTGGCGCTGCGCGAGTTGCGCCTGGTCGTCATCGAGCCGCTGCTCTGGTATCTGGCGCTGGTCACGCTGCCGATGTCGAAGCGCGAGCGCTGGCACATCATCGATGCGTTCGTGCTGAGCGGCGTGATGGTCGCCGGGGTGGGGCTGGTGCAGTACTTCCTGCTGGGCGACGTGATCACCGCCGAGGGTGGGATTCGGCGCCTGCACAGCGTTTACGGCTCGCCCAACAACGTGGGCCTCTACCTGGGGCGCGTCCTGCCCGTGACGTTGGCTCTCGCGCTGTGGGGGGGCGCGTCGCCGTTGGGCGCGTGGAAGAGCTTCTGGCGGGATCGGCGGCGCGTGGCCTACACGCTCGCACTGCCGCTCATCGGCCTAGCGCTGCTGTTGAGTTTCTCCAAGGGCGCGATTGTCGTGGGCATTCCGGCGGCGTTGTTCGTGATGGGGATGTTGGCCGGCCCGCGCTGGCGGCGGATCACCTTAGTCGCCTTGGCTCTGGGGCTGATCGCGCTGATCCCGCTATTGCGCACGCCGCGCTTCGCCGGCCTACTTGATCTCACCGGCGGCACGACGGGCTTCCGCATCGCGCTGTGGCACAGCTCCTGGGCGCTGCTCCGTGATCATCCGTGGGTGGGCGTCGGGCTGGATAACTTCCTCTACGCCTATCGCACCCGCTACGTGCTGCCGACGGCGTGGGAGGAGTTCAACCTCTCGCATCCGCACAACCTCCTCTTCGATTACGCGGTGCGCTTGGGCCTTGGCGGGCTGCTGGTTGCGGGGTGGTTCCAGGTCGCCTTCTGGCGGCGGATGTGGCCCTTGCGCCGCAGAGATGCGTCGGATCTTCGGCGGCGGGCGTTGGCCCTGGGGATGATGGGCGCGATGGCGAATTTCTTAGCGCACGGCCTCGTCGACGCGTCCTACTTCGTGATCGACCTGGCGTATGCCTTCGCGTTGGCCTTGGCCGTCTCCGTGTGGCTGCGGCGTTCGTCGTTGTAGATGTAGAGACGCAAAGAGACGCAA
>CAYXVS010000375.1:1867-3305 GCA_964468735.1 uncultured Anaerolineales bacterium
CGCAAAATCTTGCGTCTCTACGAACTCAGACATCCGTTACCTCGGAGACGATCTCATTGGCATCATATTGGAAAGGGGTGACGCCGAATTGTGCCAGGGCTAGCAGAAATTCAGTGCGGGAAAGTCCGGCGACTTCGGCGGCTTTGGCTTGGGATAGGCGGCGCATTTCGTACCATTTCACGGCAGCGGCTAATCGCATCTCGGCAACAAAGTGCGTTGGATCTTGGCGCAAGGCCGAGAAGACGCTTTGTGGTAGTTCTATCGCAACGTGTACAGTTTCCATTTTTCACGGTCTCCTTTCGCGGTCGGATTTCAGCTATTCCTCTCAGTTCAGTTACCTCACTTGTATTATAGCAAATCCCGGCAAAAGTAGCAGCAAATCCCCCAAAAATGGCCCAGGGCCGGGGATTTCCCCGACCCTGGGCGCTGGTTGTGGGCTTTCTATGGTAGTTCCAATTCCTTGGAACGGCCTAGGCTGATGGATTTGGTTAGCCCTCAACCTCCATCTTAATGGCGCCGATCCCGGCTTGGATGGTGATCTCGATAATCTCGTCGGCATCCTCGTAGGCCGCGTTGACGTAATCACCGCCGCGTTTCTGGAGGCCCAATGTCTCGATGTCGCCGATGCCTTGTGTCACGTCGATGCGCACGCCGATGTCTTTCGGCAGGCGCAGCGTGGTTTTGCCAATGCCGCCTTGGATGTCGACATCTACGTTGTGCTCCCAATCGCCGGTCAGGTCTAAGTTGAGATCGCCCGCGCCGAGATCGAATTCCAGGCGCTCCAGAGTGGTGTTGCCGCTGAAGTCCACGTTGGCGTTCCCGGCGCCCAGCTTCATATCCAGGCGCGGGATGTCGAGTGCGCCGAGATCAAGCTCGCTGTCGCCGGCGCCGCACTCGATCCGCAGCGTGAGCGGGACATCATCCCGGAAGCGCAGATCCCACTCGTAGCGCAGATTACCCCCTATGGAGAATTCATCCGTGTTCGGCTGTCGAATAGTCAATCGCCCTCGGTCATCGTTGACCTCGTAAGAGACCCGTGGCTCCCACGCGGCGACGTTGTAGGTGAACGCCGCTTCTACCAGATCCTCGGCGCCCGTTTCGCTCGGCGCGATGCGCAACTCGCCCGCCCCCATCTTGATGGTGACGCGCACATCCTCCGCGTCGCCCAACTCGACGGTCTCGGTTTTGGTCTGCACCTCGCCCGTCTCCACGGTACTGAAGTTTAATCCGGTGACGACAGAACATCCCAACGTAATCAATAATGTGGCCGCGATTAGGGCCATCCTAGCGACTTGGTTTGGTTTCTTATACATTTTGCTCCTCCGGTAGTTCTCACTATATAGATTCATTATATACTACGGAATGGTTAAGAAAAGGTTGCAGGGTGGGTGTGTTTCATTTGTTAGGAAGCAGAGGCCGTTATGCATTGTGAGCCTGT
>CAYXVS010000376.1:0-3301 GCA_964468735.1 uncultured Anaerolineales bacterium
CCTCATTTTGTCATCTAAACCGATGAACCCACAGAAAACGTTAGAACCAGGAAATTTGAACTTGGCAGTTATGAGCCGGTAGGCTCATAACTGCATCTTTGGGAGGATAGTTCTACGCCTTGATCTTCGCTCGGAGTCTTACGCCAGCGGTTCGCCGCAGTGCTGGCAGTAGGCGGGTGTCAGATCGGTGGGGACGAATTGCTCGTGGCCGCAGGCGGCGCAGGTGCGCAGCGGGCGCATATCGTAGCCGCAGCCGGGGCAGAAGTCGAAGTCGCGGGGCATCTGGCGGGCGCAGCGTGGGCAGTGATGGGTCTCGCTGGGAGCGCTTGGCGCAACGGGCGCTGGCGGCGGAGGGGCGGCCTCGGCCTCTGGAGCCTCCTCCGCTGCGATTTCGTCCGCCGGGGGCGCGATGGGACGCCGCGCGTAAAGCACCATAAAGGTGCCGACTAAGAGGACGCCGCCCAGCGTGCCCAAGAGCATCGTCCACGGGGTGAAGATGCTCAGGGAGAAGATGCCCAGAAAGATAACGAGCAGCCATCCGGCGCGCCACCACGTCCGATGCCAGCCGACGCTCAGGCCCAAGAAGGTCAGGATCAGGCCGCAGGCGACGATCAGTGAGATGACGGCGGCCAGCGGCAGGGGGAGCACGCCGCTGAGGAAGGTGAGCGCGGGGTAGAAGAGCGTCATCGCCACGCCGATGAGCAGGTAGCCTTCGAGGCGGAGGTTTACGTCGGCCAAGGCGAACCAGCCGGCTAAGGTGGCCAAGAACAGCCCCACGATGAAGGGCGCTAACCCGGCCAAGGTCGCGAAGTCGTCCTGCAATTGGGCCAGGCGCTGCGCGAATCCCAGGCGCTGGGGCAGTTCCAGGCGGATGTTGCGTCCCGGCACCAGCCCCTCGTAGGCCCAGACGAAGCGCTCGCTCGCGCCGCCCTCACTTTCGCCCAACGTCTCCGTGGTGGGCAGCGCCGATTTTGGCACGGTGCTGCCCGCGACGCCGTTGACCGTCACCTGCACATCTAAGGCATCGAAGCGCCGATCCTGGTTCAGGGCGTAGGTGAAGCTATTCGCGCCATCCGCCCGATAGTTGATGATAATGTCGTGCGTGTCGCCCACTTCCATCACCGTCTGCCAGCGGATGTCGCGAATGGTGTAGCGCGCTTCGGGCGGCGCGACGCCATCCACCAGAAAATCCACGTCGTGGAGCGTCTCTAAGTTGCTGGGGAAGGGGAAGACCAGCTCGACGGTGGCGGTGGGCGCCGGGCCGGGGTAGGTGAGGTGATAGCTGCTCTCGAAGTCCAACTCGTAGACCGTGGCGCTGACGCCCTCATCTTCCTCGTACCGGGCGTCCAGGCGCGCGCGGACGTGGCTCTCCCAATCGGTGAAGTTTGCGGGCTGCACCTGTACCTCGCCCTCCGGCGTCTCATCCATCACCAGATTCATCACCAGGGGCGCTTGCACCACGCTACGCTCGTAATTGTAGCTCAGAAAGTCCGCCTGCTTCGAGGTGTAGGCCCGCGTCGAGAGGTTCAATGCAATCCCCAAGTAGATGATGAAGATCGCGCCCAAGGTTAATACCAGCGCGCCGCGCACGGCCCATTTTCCGATTTTGGTCTTTTTGAACATAATTTTCCTCTCTATTCCTCTCGTTTTATTTCCTCATTGGGAACCCTTGCGAAGGTTCACGGGGATTTTGGTAAACAGATGAACCTGCTCGCTACACATAGTACGGAATTTTTGAGGTCATTTGCGCAACCTTCGCAAGGGTAGGTCTAATTTTCACGCGGAGGCGATGATGCCGTCGGTCACGCGGAGGGTGAGGGCGCGATGGCGGAAGGAGGTGGGGAACATCTCCGCGTCGGTGGTGGTGAGGATGGTCTGCTCGACGCCGTTGATCTGCGCCAGCAGGTATCGGCGGCGCTGGCTGTCCAATTCCGCCAGCACCTCATCCAACAGCAGGACGGGGGATTCGCCGGTCTCGTGTTCCAGCCAGCGGAGTTCGGCCAGGCGGAGGGCCAGCACGGCGGTGCGCTGTTGGCCGCGCGAGCCGAAGGTGCCCAGATCGACGCGCTTGGAGATGAAGCGCAGTTCGTCGCGGTGCGGGCCGAGCAGCGTCACGCCGCGCTCGATCTCGCGGGCGCGCCGGCGACGCAGCGCCTCCGCGTAGGCCTCGCGCAGCGCCGCCGCATCGACCGGCTCGGCATCGGTCGCGTCCGGCAGCAGATCAATTTGGTAATCCAGCGCCGGCGGACGCAGGGGATCGAAGTTCGGCTCGTACTTGAGCTTGAGCCAGGCGGCGCCGCCGGTCAGATCCTGGTGGATGGGATCGGCGTGGAAGTTCAGCGCGCGGATCACCCGCCGCCGATAGAGGGAGATCGCGACGCCGGTGCGGACTAACGTCTCCTCCAGGGGCGCCAACTGCGCCGGATCGCCGCCGTGATCGCGCAGGTGGCGCAGGAGCGCGTTGCGCCGCGAGACCGCCGAGCCGTACTCGCGGTTCGCCTCCGCGTAGGCGGGATAGACCTGTGAGAGGAGATCGTCAAGGTGCCGCCGTCGCCCGGAGGGCGAGCCGCTGACCAAGGCCATATCCTCCGGCAGGAAGATCACCGTGTTGAGATGGCCGGCCAAATCGGAGACGCGGATGCGGCGTTGATCGATCTGGACTTGTTTCCTCAATCGCGCGTTTCCATTCGAGAGTTGCTGCTGCTCCAGAGCGATCTCAATCCGTTCGCGGCCCCGCTCGCGCACGACCTCGGTCTTGAGGTGGGCGAAGGGCATCCCGGCCTCGATTGCCTGCCAGTGGATCAGGTGGCGGTCGATGTGGGTGAGCGGCGAGCTGCCCGTCGAAAGATAGGCAATCGCCTCCAGCAGGCTGGTTTTGCCCTGCGCGTTGGCGCCCAGCAGCAAAATCGGCGCGGCGGGGAGATCTAGCTCCAGGCGATGATAGAGACGGAATTGTCGTAAACTCAAACTTTGGATATGCATGGACTTGTATTGTAGCACGGGCCGGGGGAAGCTCAAAGTGGGGGCGGAGGTTCTGGACAGGATTTACAGGATGGAAAATTCCCTGTTGTTTTGATCTTGTCAATCGTGTTAATCTTGTCTGTAGATGGGGTAGGGCAGGAAGCGCAGGAGTTCGTCGATTTTGGCGGGGTCTTTACTCATCTACAGCCAATCTTTGGCTATCGTAGTTGATCTCCTGAAGTCTCTGTAACTTTTCTTGAAGACGCTGCATCAATTTGTACTCTCCGGCCCAGCTTACGTACTCTTCATCACTGCCTTCTAAGTCTTCGGCGGCCATCTC
>CAYXVS010000377.1:0-3284 GCA_964468735.1 uncultured Anaerolineales bacterium
TGCTGGTTGCAACGAATTTGACCTGGAGTTGTTGTGATTGGTGATTTAGATTTCCTCTATTATAATGGAAGAGATGTATTTTTAGGACTACAAGCTCTTGTTTGAGGCGAGGACGGAAGATGGTGCGAAATTTGATGGATCGATGGTTGGCTTTCTTTGTGGATGAGGAAGAGCCTGCCGGGGATATCAGCCCGGCGGAACTGCGCGCGCGCTTGAACCGGGTGGTGTTGGATGGCCTGCGCCCCATCGCGGCGGTGCTGGGCTTGCTGATGTTGGTGTGGGCTTACACCCATCACCACGAGGCGAACGCCATCCCCCTGATATCGCTGGCGCTGACCAATGCGGGCCTCTTCTTCGCCTTCGCCCTGCTGCGCCCCCGCTGGGAGATCCCGCTTTCGTATGCCAACCTCATCGCGGCGGTGATGGCCGCCCTGGTCTTGGGTCATCGCTTGGTGAGCATTCGGCTCAATGACGCCCTCTTTCAATCCAACAACCTGATGTTGTTGATCGTCGGCGTGGGTTTTATCGTGCTCTCCACGCCGTGGATGGTGGGCATCGTCGGCGGAATTCTCGTGAGTTGGACCGCGCTGGTGATCCCGCGCTTTGGCGTCGCGCCGTGGCAGGCCTTTGCTATGGAGATGGCGTCGGCGACGGCGTTGGCCTTGATCCTCCATGGGGCGCGGCTGCGCTCCCTGCGCCGCCAGATCGTCTTGCAGATCCAGAATGAAGCCCGGACGACCGACCTCAAGCGGCAGGCGTTGCAGTTGGAGACCCTGATCGCGGTCGGGCAGAGCATCAACGCGGTGTTGGATCTGGACGCGCTGCTCAATCACGTGGTCGATTTGGTGCAGGATCGCTTTGGATATTATTACGCGGGTATCTTTCTGCTGGACGAGTTAGACGAGGAAGAGCGCTACGTGGTCTCGCGAGCGGGCGCGGGCGAAATTGGCCGGCAGTTGACGGCGGAGGGCTTTCGTCTCCGCGTGGGCGAGGAGGGTCTTATTGGCTGGGTGGCCGAGCAGCGCGAGGCGGCCTGCGTCAACGACATCCGCCAAGACGCGCGTTACATCGGCTCGGGGAGCGTGCCGGACACCCGTGCGGAACTCGTGCTGCCGCTGGAGGTCAGTGATGACTTTTTGGGTGTGTTGGATCTCCAGTCGGATCGCCGAGGCGCCTTCACCCCCTCCGATGTGGCCGTCTTCCAATCGCTGGCCGATCAGGTCGCCATCGCGATTCAAAACGCCACGCTCTACCAGCGCGAGCGCAAACGCCGGGCGCTGAACGAGACCCTCAACGAGGTCAGCCGCGCGCTCTCGCAGACGCTCGATCGCCAGCAGGTCTTGGATCTGATTCTGGTGAAACTCAACCAGATCATCCCCTTTGATCGCGGCTCGGTGATGCTCAAAGTGGGCGCTTACGCCGACATCGTGGCGGCCTATGGCTTCCCGTCGGAGAGCGATCCCCTCAACATCCACGTGCCCCTCACCGAGGACGATGTCTTCCATCAGATCAAGAAAGCGCGGGCGCCCTTGGTCGTGCCGGAGGTGCTGGAGCGCGCCGATTGGTATCAGGTGGAGGGATTGCCACAAGCGCGCGTGTGGATGGGGACGCCTCTGATCGACGCGGATGATCAGGTGATCGGTATGCTCTCGCTGACGCGGGAGACGCCCACGCCCTATTCTGAGGATGAGGTCTCGTTGGCGCAGGCCTTCGCCGGCCAGGCGGCGGTTGCGTTACAGAACGCCCGCCTCTATTCGGAACTCTCCCGCGCCTATGATCAGTTGGATCGGCTCGACCGCACCAAGTCCGATTTCATCAACGTCGCCGCCCACGAACTGCGCACGCCGCTCACCGTGCTGCGCGCCTTCAGCCAAATGATGGTCAAAGACCCCGACATCGTCGAGGACCCGACCAAGCACCACATGGCGAGTGGGATGTACGAGAACGCGATACGTCTGCACAGCATCGTGGATAGTATGGTGGATATGGCCCGCATCGATAGCCGCGCCCTGAAGATTCACGCTGCCAAGATCGCGCTGCCGCGCTTGATTCGCAGTGTCAGCAGCGACCTGGCGGAGTCGCTCAAGCAGCGCGATCTGACGTTGGAGATCAACAAGATTGATACGTTGCCGGAGATCGAGGCTGACCCCGACCTGATGCGCAAGGTCGTCAGAAACCTGCTCCTCAATGCCATCAAATACACACCGGATGGCGGAACGATTTCCGTAGGCGGGCGCCAGGTCTCGCCCAACGCCTCGAAGTTGGACGTGCCGGGCGTGGAGATCATCGTGAGCGACGCGGGCATCGGTATTGATCCAGAGTACCAGGACCTTATCTTCGCCAAATTCTACCAGACCGGCGAAGTGGCCCTGCACTCCTCTGGGGAGACCAAATTCAAGGGTGGGGGGCCGGGCCTGGGCCTCTCGATTGCCAAAGGCATCGTCGAGGCGCACCGGGGGCGCATCTGGGTGGAGAGCACCGGCTACGACGAGGAGACGTATCCGGGCAGCGATTTCCACGTCGTCCTGCCGGTGCAGCAGCGCCCGGAGGGGGTCGGCGCGTAATTTCTTTCACCGACAAGCGTCCCCGTCGATGTCCAGTTGACGTATCCCTGTGGATGCGTCAATTTTGTTTTGGCTGGATTCGTCGACCCGGCGATCACTGGAAGAGCATTCGAGATGTGTTATAATCGAGCTGTGATGCGAGGGCTGAGGGCTATTCGATTCATCTATTCAAAAGCGCGAGACGACGATGAAATTGGTAATTCAGATCCCCTGTTATAATGAAGAGCGGACGCTGCCCCAGACGGTGCGCGACCTGCCGTCGGAGATCGCGGGCGTCGATGAGATCGAGGTGCTGGTGATCGATGACGGCAGCGCGGATGAGACTGCTGCGGTGGCCGAGTCGCTGGGCGTGGCGCACGTGGTGCGTCACCGCTGCAATCTGGGGCTGGCGACGGCCTTCGTGACGGGGCTGGAGGCGGCGTTGGCCGCCGGCGCCGACGTGATCGTCAACACCGACGCGGACAACCAATATCGCGGCGCGGAGATCGCGCGACTGGTGGCGCCGATTGTCGCGGGGAAGGCCGACATCGTGGTGGGGGATCGTGGCGTGACGACGGTCGAGGCGTTCTCGCCGCTCAAGCGGGGCCTGCAATGGCTGGGCAGCCGCGTGGTGCAGATCGCCGCCGGCGTGACGGTCCCCGATGCGACGAGCGGCTTTCGCGCGCTGAGCCGTGAGGCCGCGCTGCGCACCATCATCCTCAGCGAGTACTCCTACACCCT
>CAYXVS010000378.1:0-3273 GCA_964468735.1 uncultured Anaerolineales bacterium
GGCCTTACGCCCCAGCTTTCCATAACACAGTTGCCACAATCTTCGCAAAGCTGGGTGAAAACGAGTTTTTTCAGGTGAAGCAATTGTGATATACTATAGTTCAATAGCTCTTGTCGGTTTTTAGGTGAAATATTTCATCGCCAACGGTTGAAACCGCTGGCTGATACTGGGAAGTGCGATGGAATCGCACTAAAAACAACCTCTACAACCCGTTTCCAACGGGTTTTGAGTATCAGACGATGAATTCCATTCATCGGGCCAAGACAAGGCTACGAACCAATCAGCGACATTTCACCTAATTCCCTATAAGAGTCTAGTTCAATATAATGGAGTAATGAGGTGAGGAGGACTTGATGAGTAAAAAAATTCTCGTTGTTGAGGATCATGATCTCTTGCTGTTAGCGATTCGCGATATTTTAGAAGTCGAGGGCTACACCGTCCTCACGGCAACCGACGGCATCGAGGCGTTGAAGATGATGGAGGAGATCACGCCAGATCTTATCGTGGCAGATATTATGATGCCCCGCATGAACGGGTATGAGTTATTTCAGGCCGTGCGCGAACGACCAGCGTGGGTCCCGATCCCCTTTATCTTCCTGACAGCCAAGGCCGAAAAGGAAGATCGATTAAAGGGCAAGGCGATGGGCGCCGAGGATTACATCACCAAACCCTTCGATCCTGAAGAACTGGTCATCGCCGTGCGAGCGAAGTTGGGGCGCTCGCAGGCCATTCGCGTCGCAAGTGAGCAGGAGTTTGAGGATCTCAAACAGCAGATCATCACCCTGCTGAGCCACGAGTTGCGCACACCGCTGACCAGTGTCTACGGCTACACGGAATTGGCGTTGGAAGAGGCCGCCGATATGCCCACGCCCGAATTCCAGAACTTTCTCATGGGCATCAAGAAGGGCGCGGATCGCCTAACTAACCTGGTGGAAGATCTACTCCTCTTGGTTCGATTGGATACCGGCCATGTGAAAAAGGAATTTGAATTACTCGGCTCGGTGGAAAACAACCTCAGCGAGATCATCACGCGCGCGACAATGAATCATCAGGCGATAGCGGACCAAAAAGGGCTGACGCTGACGTTGGATATTCCCTCGGAACTTCCGCCGGCCTGCATTTATGAGTCTTTTGTTATCGAGATTCTGAGCCGGCTGATCGATAACGCGATCAAATTCTCGCGCGACGCAGGGAATAAGATCACGGTCTCTGCCCAGGTTGAGGACGGCGACATCGCGATTACGGTACAAGATGCAGGCATCGGAATTTCTGAATCCAAAATGGATAAGATTTTTCAAAGCTTTGGGCAGTTGGATCGGGCCAAGATGGAACAGCAAGGCGGCGGCCTGGGTTTGGTCATCGCCAAAGGGCTGGCCAATTTGATGCACGGGGACATAACGGTCGAGAGCGCCGTTGGAGAAGGCAGCACCTTCACGCTCACCCTCCCCGTGGCGGACGAGGCCTAAATCGCTCCCAACACTCACCACAACCAAGGAAAGTTCAATGGACTATCGTTATTACCAACCGGAACAGGATAAATCCGCCGCCCATCGGATGCTCAAAGAGGTGGGGTGGACAGAAGAAGGCAAAGAAGAGGTCAATGACCTGATCATGGAGGCCGGACGGGGGCTGGTGGTCGATCTGCGCGGGGCGCCGGAATGCATGGTCACCACGGCGACCGGCGTCATCGACTACTTAGAGGCAGAGCTGCCCTTCTGCGCGGTGACCGGCGTCATCACAAGCTACATCGCGCGCAAGCAGGGGCTGGCCACGCAGCTCACCGCCCACGCCTTGGCTGAGGATGCGGCGGAGGGCGCGCTGGTCGCCGGCCTGGGCATGTTCGAACAGGGATTCTACAATCGCCTGGGATTTGGCACCGGCAGCTACGAGCACTTAGCCTCCTTCGATCCCGCGACCTTGCTCGTCGAGACGCAGGCGCGCGTGCCCCATCGCATCACCCTTGAGGACTGGGAGGCGGTGCATACGTCGCGCTGGCAACGACGCCGGCATCACGGCGCGTGTAGCCTCAAGCCGCCGGCCATCAGTCAGGCGGAGATGAAATTCTCGGAGGGATTCGGCCTGGGCTATTACGATGATGAGGGGCATCTGACGCATCACTTCTGGGGCAAGGCCAAGGGCGAGCATGGCCCTTATAGCATCTGGTGGGTCGCCTATCAGACGCCGGCGCAATTCCTGGAGCTGATGGCGCTGCTCAAGAATCTGAGCGATCAGGTCTACCTCATCCGTATGAAAGAGCCGCCGGACATCCGCCTTCAGGATCTTCTCGCCCAGCCCTTCAAACTGCGCCACATGACCGAGAAGGCCAAGTTCGAGAGTCGGATGCGCGCGTGGGCCTATTGGCAGGTGCGGATTTTGGATTTGGCGGGCTGTTTAGCCCATACCCACATCCCCAGCGATGCCGTGCGTTTCAACCTGAAGCTGAACGATCCCATCGCGCGCTATCTGGCGGATACGGACGCGCCGTGGCAGGGCATTTCGGGGCAGTACGTCGTCACGCTGGGTCCGTCGTCCAGCGCCGAGCCGGGCGCTGCGCAGGATCTTCCCACGCTCTCCGCCTCGGTCGGCGCCTTCACGCGCTTGTGGCTGGGCATCAGCTCCGCCTCCAGTCTGGCCATCACAGAAGAACTGGCCGGCCCGCCCGCGCTCCTGGACGCGCTCGACTGGCTGCTGCGTCTGCCTCAACCTTCCTTTGATTGGGATTTCTAACGATCAACGCGGGGAATCGAATCAAGGGAAAAAGCATCACGTGCGGGATACATTCATTCTAAATTCGCAATTCAACATTCACCATTTCCTGGATTTCCCGAGGAGGAATGTGCTATGTTTGACGATCCTCAAGGCCCCATCGAACACTTCTCGTGGGCGAAGTTCGTGATCAATGGCGAGGAACACGCCAAAACGTCCGGCGGCACCGTGGGTGTGGGCAAGGACATTCGACTGCTCGGCGCCGAGGTCTCGGAATGGAAGGAACGCCACGGGCATCGACTCACCCCAGAGATGATCACGGGCGTCTACGACCGCGACCTGGAGGTTTTGATCCTCGGCCTGGGCGCCAACGGCGCGCTCAAATGCCCGGATGAGGTGCAGCGGGAGATTCGGGCGCACGTCCCGGAGCTGATTTTAGAGCGCACGCCGGCGGCCTGTCGCATCTATAACGAACGATACCACGCTGGCGATAAGGTCGCACTGTTGGCGCACGGCACCTGCTAAAAGTGTCACCGTAGAAAAGCGAAAAGGGCGCGGATCATGTAG
>CAYXVS010000379.1:0-3266 GCA_964468735.1 uncultured Anaerolineales bacterium
TGCACCTTGGTCTGCTCAAAAAATCTAAAAAGTTGGCGTCATTGCATCTTTGCGCCCTTGCGTTAAAGTTTTCGTTCAAGCACATCTAACACGAGGAAATGGGATAGTCCAAAGCGACGCAGGGGCGTGCGCTCCATCTCGTAGGTCAGCCGGCGCAGCAGTCGGCCCAGGCGCGGGCGTCGCGCGACGATGTTATCGTAGCCGGGGTAGATCTGGGTGTGGACGCGCACGCGCACGGGCAGATCGCGAAACAGGCGGCGTAGATCGGCGGCGGTGTACGCGCGGACGTGGGGCGCCAGCCGGTCGCGCAGGGGATCGGGCAGCCAGTTGACCAGCGGCTTGTTGCCAAAGTGATAGCGTCCGCGCCAGTAGATGCCGTGGGTCTCGAAGACGTAGAGCCGGTTGGGGACGAAGATCACAATGCGCCCGCCGGGCCGGGTGACGCGGACCATCTCCTGGGCGCAGCGCCGGTCATCCGCGACGTGCTCCAACACCTCGTGGGAGAAGGTCACGTCGAAGGATTCGCTGGCAAAGGGGAGCGCCTCGCCCACGGCCTGCATCACGGCGCGCGCGCGGTCGCGGGCTTCCTGGGCGCGCTCGCCCTCGATCTCGACGCCGTAGACGTGGGGCGTGTGCCGGGAGAAAGCGTTCGTGTACATCCCCACACCGCATCCCACATCCAAAATCGCCTTGCCGCGCAGGTCGACGTGTTGGCGAACCAACTGAAATCGTCGCTCCTGACCGGCGCGCCACACAAAGGAAGGATTCCCTCGCGTGGCGGCTTTATCGCTGGTATAATCCACGTTAATCTCCTTGGCCGATTTTTAATAGTGGGGGATTGGTGGGGCACGTTTATCCCTCTGGCGCGTCACCTTGATTGTAAAATTAAAAAGCTCGCTGTCAAATTGACACACCTTTGCAAATATGGTACTATTAAGGACGATTGAGTCTTCCTAACAAAGGGAGCATTACGTCATAATTTTTCCCAGACTCTCTCATTTTTTGAGTGGGACTTTTTCTTAACGCGGCTTACAGGAAGCATCCATCTACCACCTAGCAGGTCATCGGGGAACCACAACTTTAAGGAGGGATTTATGCCCACATCACGTGTTGATCAACTGTCCACGGCGCTGCGCGACCTTCAGGTTAGCACCCCAGATATCGAAGCCTCCGCCATCGTCAGTGTGGATGGCCTGATTATCGCCTCGGCGCTCCCGTCTGGGTCTGAAGAAGATCGCGTCTCCGCTATGTCGGCCGCTATGCTCTCCCTGGGCGAGCGGATCGCGATTGAGTTGGGGCGGGGCGGTCTGGAACAGGTGTACGTCAAAGGCGATCAGGGGTATGTGATTTTGATGTCGGTTGGACAGGACGCGGTCTTGACGGCGCTGGCGCATTCCAGAGCCAAGCTGGGGTTGGTTTTCCTGGAGATGCGGCGGGCGGTTGATTTACTTACTGACTTGCTCTGATTCTCCGCACTTATTTGGATTAAGAGGCCAGCACATGCCAATGTGTCTGGCCTTTTTGTGTAACTAGTGGGGCGATTTCGAAAGTAAGAAACCACAGGAGGTTTGCTATGCCCAAGCGAGTTGTACATCCCCCACGGGGGACGGAGTTGCATTGCAAGAATTGGCTGTTGGAAGCGCCCTATCGGATGATCCAGCACAATTTGGATCCCGAGGTCGCCGGCGATCCCGATAATCTCATCGTCTACGGCGGGCGGGGCAAGGCGGCCCGCAGTTGGGAGGCGTTCGACGCCATCCTTGCTACGTTGGAAGAAATGGACGTCGACGAGACCTTGCTCATCCAATCGGGCAAGCCGGTGGCGGTCTTCAAGACGCACGAGGATGCGCCGCGGGTGCTCCTCGCCAACTCCAACATCGTGCCCGCGTGGGCCACGCAGGAGAACTTCGATAAGTGGGAGCGCGAGGGGCTGATCATGTACGGCCAGATGACCGCCGGCTCCTGGATCTACATCGGGACGCAGGGGATTCTCCAGGGCACCTACGAGACGTTGGGGATGGCCGCGCGCCAGCACTTCGGCGCGGAGGCGTCGTTGCGCGGGACGTTCACGCTGACCGCCGGGTTGGGCGAGATGGGCGGCGCGCAGCCGCTGGCGATCACGATGAACGAGGGCGTGGGGCTAATCGTCGAGGTCGATCCGAAGCGCGCCGAGCGGCAGTTGAAGCACGGCTACGTCGATGAGATCGAGGAGGATCTGGATGCGGCCTTAGGCAAAATCGAGACCTACAAGGCGCGGGGTGAGGCGCGCTCTATCGGGCTGATCGGCAACGCGGGCGATGTCTTCCCGGAGCTATTGCGGCGCGGCTTGATCCCCGACATCGTGACCGACCAGACGCCGGCCCACGATCCGCTCCTTTACGTGCCCAACATGATGACCTTAGCAGAAGCGGAGGCGCTGCGCGCATCTAACCCGGAGCGCTATCAAGAAGAGGCCCTCCGCACGATGACGGAGCATTGCGCGGCGATGGTCGAGATGCAAAAGCGGGGCGCTGTGGTCTTCGATTACGGCAACAATCTGCGCCAGCGCGCGTATGATAACGGCCTGGAGGAAGCCTTCGACTATCCCGGCTTCGTGCCGGCCTACATCCGGCCGCTCTTCTGCGAGGGCAAAGGCCCATTCCGCTGGGTGGCGCTCTCCGGCGATCCAGAGGACATCTACGAGACCGACCGTATCATCTTGGATCTCTTCCCCGAGGACGAACATCTGGTGCGCTGGATCAAGATGGCCCAGGAGCAGGTCAAGTTCCAGGGGCTGCCCTCGCGCATCTGTTGGCTGGGCTACGGCGAGCGGGCGAAGGCGGGCTTGGCCTTCAACGCGGCGATTGCCGAGGGCCGGATCTCCGCGCCCATCGTCATCGGGCGGGATCACCTCGACGCCGGCTCGGTCGCCAGCCCCAACCGCGAGACGGAGGCAATGAAGGACGGCTCCGACGCGATCTCCGACTGGCCGATCCTCAACGCGCTCATCAACGCCGTGGGCGGCGCCACGTGGGTCAGCTTCCATCACGGGGGCGGCGTGGGCATCGGCTACTCGCAGCACGCGGGGCAGGTCATCGTCGCCGATGGGACGCCGGCCGCCGCCGCGCGCCTCCAGCGCGTGCTGACGACCGATCCGGGGCTGGGCATTGTTCGTCACGCTGACGCGGGGTACGAGCAGGCCATCGATGCGGCGGAGCGGCACGGGATTTGGATGCCGATGCTGAAGTAGGCACTTTTTACCTTCCGGGAAGCTGCGATTGCATCTT
>CAYXVS010000380.1:0-3258 GCA_964468735.1 uncultured Anaerolineales bacterium
GTATCATGGGAGATGCAGAACACCATCAACGGGCGCTGGTATCACATCCAGGATCAGGCCATCCGCTGGACGGACGGGCGAATGGTGCGCCTGGAAGTCGCCGCCGACATCACCGAGATCAAGGAGACCGAGCGGCAGGTGCTCGCGCAACAGCGCCAACTGGCAACGCTGGAGGAGCGCGAGCGCATTGGGCGCGAGTTGCACGACGACCTGGGCCAGGTGATGGGCTACGTCAACGTGCAGGCGCAGACCGCGCTCGACCTGCTCGCCACGCAGCAGACGCTGCAAGCCGAGGCCGCGCTCAGGCAACTGGTGCAGGTGGCACAAGCCGCCCACAGCGACGTGCGCGAGTACATCCTGGGCATCCGCCAGCCGGGCGCGCCGGAGAGCGATTTTTGCGCCGCGCTGGATACCTACGTGCACGCATTGCAACAACGCTACGGCCTGCGCGTGCAACTCCATCTGCTGGAGCCGTTGCCGCCGCGCCTCTTCGCGCCGGAGGTCGAAATCCAATTGTTGCGCATCCTGCAAGAAGCGCTCACCAACGTCGCCCGGCACGCCGGCGTGGACGAGGCCCACGTCACGCTCGCGTTAGATGACGATTGGGGCGTGTGGATGATTGAGGATGACGGCGTCGGGTTCACGCTCGCATTGCCGCCAGCGGCAGCGCCGGAAGATGCAGCGGACCCGGCGCACTTCGGCCTGACGATTATGCGCGAGCGCGCGGCAGCAATCGGCGGCCGCCTGGAAATTTCCACCGCTCCCCACGCCGGGACGCGCATCACGGTGCGCGTGCCGCGCGCGTTCGAGCCGCCCGCGCCCACCGGAACGGACGCGGCGGGCGTCTCCGGCCTGCGCGTGCTGCTGGTGGATGACCACCCGCTGTTCCTGGAGGGCCTGCGCAACATGCTCAGCGCGCGGGGCATCCAGGTGGTGGGGATGGCGCACGATGGCGCGGCCGCGCTCCCCCTGGCGCGGCAACTGCGCCCGGCCGTCATCCTGATGGACGTGAACATGCCGCGCTGCGACGGCGTGACGGCCACGCGCAACATTTTGGCGGAAATGCCCGACATCAAAATCGTCATGCTCACCGTCGCCGCCGATGATGACACCCTGTTCGCGGCCCTCAAAAGCGGCGCGTCCGGCTACCTGCTCAAAAACCTGGATAGCGCCACCCTCTTCAACCTCCTCTCCGAGTTGATGCGCGGCGAGGTCGTCATCGCGCCGGGATTAGCGAGCCGCGTACTGCTGGAGCTGGCGCAGGAGGAGGCCCCGGATGTCGAAGAGAAAGAGAAGGAAGATGCAGATGACGCTTCTTCGCGCGTGCAACTAACCTCCCGCCAGCTTGAAGTCCTCCAACTGATCGCGCAAGGTCTCACCTACAAAGAGATCGGGCAGCGCCTCTACATCACCGAGCGCACGGTCAAATATCACATGGGCCAAATCATGGAGCGGTTGCACCTCAAAAACCGCGAGCAAGTCGCGCTCTACGCGCAACAAGAAGGGCTGTTGGAGCCGTAAAACTCCCCGTCGTCGTTTTAGGTGCAACGCACTTTTCCCCTTATCACTAGGTACATCCTGTATGAGGGTGGGCTTTCCTTACGTTTAAGTGCGTTGCACCTTGCGGTAAGTCCCCCACTGTCCCCAAGTACAGGCCATCCCGCGCGGGATGGCCTGTACTTTTTGTCCCCATAGACTGTCCTCTAACTCCCCCCGCGTACAGTAGAATTTACCCCGTCCTTCTGTTAGACTGAGGTAGTTCCAGAGATTAAAACCTTCCAAACCTGATGCTTTTTACTCAGAAAACTAGCTGTTTTTGAGGATGGTTCATTTTCTTGGAACGGTCTGAAACACAATCCGAGCAAGAGAGAAATTTAGGAGCGAGGTATGTGGCGATGGGTGTGGATACTGACGTGGGGCGGAATATACGCGGTGGCTGATGGGTGGGAGCGCAGATACAGGAATCCCCTATGGTGAATGCTAACACAACGCCGCGCGCGGATCTCACGTACCGCGTCATCATCTACGGCGCGTCCGCGTGGTTGATGGGCATCGCCTGGGCGCTGGAGGCCGTGCCGAATTTGGACGTGCGATGTCTCGATCCGCGCCAGTTCCCCAGCCCCCTGCACATCATCACGTTGACGCCTGATGTCGTCATCACGGAGCACGCTCTTGGCGGCGACGCCTTGCATCTTCTGCTAAAGGCTCCGGTCATCGAAATCGACGCAGCCCACAACAACCTAACCGTTCATTCCAAGCGCGATATCGCCATCGCCGATATCGAGAACTTGATCAAGTTGATTGAAGATGTGGCCTACAATACTGTTTCCCGGCCCGCCGCCGACGCTACTTCAGGGCCGGCCCAATCATGATGGTAGGGTCCGCAATTTGTCAACGGAGATTCATTTATGACTGTCAATCTCGACAAAACCCAATCCGAATTAGCCCAATGCCTGCGGGATGTAGAAACGACGCAACAGCGTTTCAAGAATATCATCGAAAAGAACGCCGACGGGATTTTGATTGTCGATCAAGAAGGCTACGTCCAATTTGCCAACCCGGCCGCCGAGGCGCTCTTTGGGCGCTTGGTCGAGGAACTGACGGGTAAGGTCTTCGGCTTCCCGTTGATCGCCGGCGAGACAGCCGAGTTGGATATCCTGCGCCCCAATAAGACCCAGGCCATCGTTAAGATGCGCGTTGTCGCCACCGAGTGGGAACATCAGCCGGCCTATTTAGTTTCCCTGCGCGCAACCTTGGCCCACGGGACGTCATCTCGCCCGGCGCGGTGCTTTCGGACACCTTCCCGGCGGAATTCGGCACGCTTTCCTGGGAATGCGAAGCCTCTGGCGGCGCTGAATGCCCCGCCGAGAGCGGCAGCGACCTGCACCTCTACGCAACCCTGAGCACCTTCCCGGCTAACAGCGTCATCACCTACACCGTCACCGCCATCGGATCGGACAACGCCATCGTGTGGAACACCGTGACCCTCACGCCGCCGGAGGGGATGTTCGATTTAGACATGACCAACAACATCCACAGCCGACCTTCCGCCTATCGCCTTATCCTGCCCGTCATCTACAAGAACGCCGATTTTACCACGCCATAACGCCTAGCCGCCACATCATCCAGAAACGCACAGCCGCCCCCAGAAGATCGGGGGCGGCTGTTGTCGTGGCCGGCGTCCCCGCCGCTGCGATGCGCCGTGTTTAGCTTTATGAGGAGATCAAGGTGCAACGCACTTGGACTTCAGTAACAGTT
>CAYXVS010000381.1:0-3244 GCA_964468735.1 uncultured Anaerolineales bacterium
CAATTCTGTAGCTTTAAAACACACACGTTTGCGCGCCAAGTGATTTGTCACGTGCTTCCCCCCAACCTCTTTTACCTTGAACTTGGCCAAGCCCGTTCCAAGACAACGAGGGGAATTTTGCCGTTGATTTGCTTCGAGATCCCAATTGCAAATCATAAGGCGTACCAAGGTTAGGGCCGTTCCAAGAAAATAAGTCTCCCAAAAACGAGTAGTTTTCTGAGAAAAAAGCGTCAGGTTTGGGAGGTTTTAATTTTTGGAACTACCTAGGTGGTTCCAGAAGAATCCTTTTTGGACAATGCCCACGCTGGAGCTTCCTTCGCACAACCACACAACCAACATCACCTGATTTTTTGAAGCGCATCGTATTCATCGGGGTATTTTTATGCCTCAATTAAACAAAGGTAAATTATATGAGTAATAATAATCCACAAAAATTATGGCAAGCCGCGTTGGGCGAGCTTGAACTACAAATGACCCGCGCGACGTTCGACACTTGGTTACGGGATACGCACTGCATTGGCATCGAGGAGGGCGACACCCTCATCGTCGGGGTGAAAAACGGCTACGCCGTCGAATGGCTGGAAAATCGACTGTACACGATGATTCAGCGCACGCTGCATCACATCACGGGCAAGGAGATGCAGGCGCGATTCGTCGTCTGGGAAGCGCCCAAGCAGGCAGAACGACCGCCGGCCCTGCTCCACACCGAGGGACATGAGATCAACACCGCGCCCGTGCGCGATCCCGGCTTGAATCAGGAGTACACATTCGAGAACTTCGTCGTCGGGCCGAGCAACCGCCTGGCACAGGCCGCCTCCGAGGCCGTCGCCGAAGCGCCCGCCAAGGCCTACAACCCGCTCTTCATCCACGGGGGCGTGGGGCTGGGGAAAACCCACCTCCTCCACGCGATTGGTCACATGGGCTACCATCGGGGCCTGCACGTCCTGTACATCTCCTCGGAGACCTTCACCAACGATCTCATCGAGGCGATCCGCACACACACGACCGATCAGTTCCGCGAGAAGTACCGCACCGCCGATGTGCTGCTGGTCGATGACATTCAATTTATCGCCGGCAAGGAGAGCACGCAGGAGGAGTTCTTCCACACCTTCAACGCGCTGCGCGATACCCGCCGGCAGATCGTCCTGAGCAGCGACCGCCCGCCCAAGGCGATGGTGACGCTGGAAGAGCGCCTCCGTTCCCGATTCGAATGGGGCTTGATCGTGGATATTCAGCCGCCTGATTACGAGACGCGCATCGCGATCCTCCAATCGAAGGCGGAGAAGTTGGATGTGGAGGTGCCCAACGATCTGCTCAGCTACATCGCCACCAACATCGAGAGCAACATCCGCGAGTTGGAGGGCGCGCTGAATCGGATGTTGGCAATGGCGCGCTTGACCAATCAGCCGCTCACGCGCCAGGTGGCGGAAGGCGCGCTCAACGATCTGTTGCCCAATCGGCCGGATGTCTCGGCGTGCAAAATCATCCAGACCGTGGCCTCCTACTACGGCCTTTCGGAGGACGATCTGCGCGGCTCGCGACGCACCCGGCGCATCGCGCGGCCGCGCCAGGTGGCGATGTATCTGATCCGCGAGGAGACGGATGCCTCCTTCCCACAGATCGGCGCCGAGCTGGGCGACCGCGATCACACGACGATTCTGTACGGCTACGAGCGCGTCCGCACCCGGATGGAGCAAAATGACGAGCTGCGCCGCGATGTGATGACGCTCAAGGGGCAGTTGTACGGCTGAGGGCGGACTTTGGGTCACGTAAATAGGCGCCGCACAGCGATTTCGTCAGCTACAAGACCTGATCGGATTGTAAGATCCGTCAGGTCTTTTTGTTTTGACGCCGGGCCAACCTTCCTCCAGAGGCGTCAATTCTGACCTTTATCCCCTCAAATGACAAAAATTTATAGCCCCATTTTTTCACCCCTATCCTCAATTCGCTTGAGTTCACCTTCCCATTGAGTATAATGAGGATGTAAGCTTGAAGCGCATCATGCAAAGGAAAAAAGTGAGGCTCAAATGAACAGGAAACGGGAAGATCTCAAGCAGCGCATCGCCAAGTTAGAGCAGCTCCTCAGCATCAGCCGGCGATTGAACTCCACGCTCCAGATGCGTCCCCTCCTCCAGCAAATCGTCCACTCGGCGCGAGAGTTGACGGACGCGGACGAGGCCTCGATTTTGCTGATGCGCAGCGATCATACGTTGCACTTCGCCGCCGCCTCCGGGCCGCAGGCCAGCGTGCTCATCGACTCCACCGAGGTGCCGTTAGATGGCAGCCTAGCGGGCTGGGTGGTGAAAAATCGCGAGTTGCTCATCGTCGAGGACGCGCAATCCGACCCGCGCCATTACGCCATCCAATCCATCGACCCGACGCAGTCCATCGTCGCCGTGCCGATGCTCTTCGGCGAGCAGGTCGTCGGCGTGGTGGAGGCGATCACCACGAAGACGCGCCATCGCTTCACGGATCACGACCTGGAGACCATCGAGACGCTGGCCAGCATCGCGGCGGTGGCCGTGGAGAACGCCCGCCTCTTCGAGCAGAGCGATTGGGTCGCCGAGGTCGTCCACGAGATTCGCACGCCGCTCACGGCCATCCTCTCCTACGCCGAACTGCTCACCCGCCCCGGCATCGACGAGGCGATGCGCGAGCGCTTCGCGGAGATCATCCTCCAGGAGACCGAGCGGATCAACCAGTTGGCGACGGATTTCCTAGATCTGGCCCGCCTGGAATCGGGACGGATCCAGATGGAGCATGAGACCTTGGATATGGCGACCATCGCCTCGCTTTCGGCCAGCGTCATCCGCCCGCGCGCCGAGCAGCAGCGGCGCACGCTCAAGGTAGAGACGCCCGACGATCTCCCCAAGACCGTCGGCGACACGCAGCGCATCCACCAGGTGTTGCTCAATCTCCTGAGCAACGCGGTCAAGTACTCCGATCCCGGCGATCAGATCACGCTCAAGGTCTGGCAGGAAGGAGATCGGCTCATCGCGGCCGTCGCGGACACCGGCCCCGGCATCCCGGAAGACCAGATTCCCCATCTCTTCCAGAAGTTCGCGCGCCTCCCCGGCAGCGAGCGGAAAGCGCAGGGCACCGGCCTAGGCTTGGTCGTCGCCCGGCAGATCGTCGAGGCGCACAACGGGCAGATCTGGGTGGAAAGTGAAGTGGGCCAGGGGAGCGCCTTCTACGTCTCGCTGCCCATCATCGCGCCGCAACCGGAGGCGGAGGTCGATTTCAA